>NZ_CADCWA010000163.1 GCF_902806285.1 uncultured Sphingomonas sp.
TGCCCAATCGTGGTTTTCGGCATTGGGAAGTCCCTGTACATCGAAGATTGAGCGGTCCGGCCTAAGTTTTTCCGGCTAGTTCTTCGCTCGATCCCGTTTGAACTTCTTCAACCCAAACTCCGGCAGCCACGCTTCCCGCCGCACCGTCCAGCATTCGTAGGTCGGCGTGAACCGGCTGGGCTCGTCCAGCGTGCCCAGGTGCACCTCCACCTCGTCCGTCCAGCGCGCGAACACGGACGATCCGCAGCGCGGGCAGAAATGGCGGTTGCGGAACTCGCGCGTCTCGCCCTCGATCGTGACCGCCTCCTCGGCAAAGATCGCGGCGGCGTAGAACAGCCCGCCACCGTGCTTGCGGCAGTCCAGGCAGTGGCACAGCCCGACCCGGTACGGCTCCCCCGTCGCCACCAGCCGCACGTCCCCGCACAGGCAGCCGCCGCTGTGTCGCTCCATCTTGGCTCGCTCCTCGTCGCTCACAATGCGAAATGGGGTAGTGCTTACCACCTCCCCTTCTCAGGAGCACGGCAATCCGCCGCTCTACGACGCCGCCCAGCTCGGACCGACCGCGGCGGGCTTGGTGACAGCGTAGCGCTTCCTAGAGAGGCCCCGGTTGCCTGCGACCTCGCATCGGATCACACGAGTTAGCGATCATCCCGGGAGCGAGCGGTGGCCAGGACGGCGGGTCGAGGTCGACGCGGGCCGGCTCCGCGCGGGCCTGCTTGAGCACGACAAGAGCCTGGACGAAATCCTCGTGGCGGGTCTGGGCGTCGGGTTCGAGCCAGATCTGTGGCGAGGGCGACTGTTGCGTGTACCAGTCGAGCGCCTGACGCAGCTCCAGCAAGTCGCTGCAAGGGGCTCCGTCGATCGCTACGTCGCCGCGCCGATCGATCGCCACCCGGACGACCGGCGCATCGCTCAACTCCCCTCCGAGATCGACCCACATCACGTGAGGTGTGGGGATCACCGTTACCAGCAAGATCAAGGACAGGATCACGGCGGACAAGGCGATCGCCAACGTCAGCATGGCGGCGCGGAAATGATGAAGCGGTTCAAGATTCTCCATCACAGCCGTCGCTGCGGCGCTCCCGTGCTTCTTCATCGCGGGCGTTCGGACTTGTGGCATTGGAAACGTCTGACAAGCCAAGCTTGCAGATCCGTTTACCCGCTCATGCCCGTCCCAGACTCAGCGCGCGATGGCCAGCCCTGCGGCAAGGCCGGTCGCCAGCAGGGCGGCGCCGCTCGCGATAACCGTTGCGAGTTGCCAGCGCCGCAGCTTCCCACGCAGCTGCGCGGTATGGACCTGCGCGCGCTGCCGGCCCTTGTTGCCGCCGTCCTCGACCGGCGTGTCGGCGCGCACCTGCCGGGCCGCCGCGATGCCGGCCTGGTTCGCCTGCCACTTGGCCCGGATGCGCAGCTTCTCTTGCCTGGGCTTATCCGCCAGATGCTTGTTGCAGCCGGGGTGCGTCAGGACGAGGTTGTCGAGCCCGTTGCCGCCGCCGTTGGCCTTGGCGACGAGGTGCTCAAGCGTCGGGGCCTTGCGGCTGCCAGGAGGCGCGGCGAAGTCCAGCTTGCCGCCGCATAGCCAGCAAACCTCGCCATCGCGAAGCCGGAGCTGCCCGACCTTGGACAGATTGGCGGGCGCGTTCATCGGGAGGGATCGGCCAGGATAATGCTGTATTGGCTCGGCGACCAGCCGGCCGCGTTGCCGAGGCCGACCGTGACGGCCAGGATCGCCAGCGTGAAAGCGATAATGCCGACCACGCCGTCGCGCCGGTCGCGCTCGTTGCGGTCGTGCAGTGCGAGCTTCTTCGCGGCCGGCGGCGGGTCGCGGCGGATGCGCGACACGCGTGCCGGCGCCGTCAGGTCCACGGACTGCTTACCCGCGCGAAGAGGATTGGCCATGGCGCCCACTACGGGCACGCGGGTTAGCATCGGGTTAGCGCTTGGACTCTCCGGTCCCACAGACCCACTGGCGCCGGCGCTCCGCCGGTGACATGAGCCGGCCATGCACCTGACCGCGCTGCTCATCCCCACCCTCACCAATCAGCTCCGCGCGCTGTCGGGCTGGCTCGACAAGGCGGAGGCGTTCGCGGCCGCTCGTGGCGAGAGCCCCGACGCGCTGCTCGCGCTGCGGCTGGCGCCCGACATGTTTCCGCTGACCACGCAGATCCGCTTCCTGGCCTTTCAAGCGCAGGAGCCGGTCCATCGGCTGCGGGGTGAGGCGGTGCCCGAAGCGGTGCTCGCCGTCCGGCAGGAAGGCCGCGAAGGCAGGGAACGGTCGGGGAGTTGGGCGCAAGCGCGCGCGCGGGTGGCTGAGGCGATCGCCTTGCTTGAGGCGGTCGGCGCTCACGAACTCGACGCGGCCGCCGGCCGGCCGATGGCCCACGAGCTGCCGACCGGCATGATCTTCGACATGACGGGCGAGACCTACGTCCGCGACTGGGCGCTGCCGCAAGCCGCCTTCCACCAGCTGATGAGCTACGCCATCCTGCGCCACGCCGGCGTGCCGCTCGGCAAGCAGGACTATGTCCCGCACATGTTCGCCTACTTGCGGCCGGGCACCGCACCTGGCGGGTAGCGGCCCGTCACCGGCGGGCGGCGGTGCTTTCGGCCGCGCGTGCCTCGCTGATGGCGGCGCTGGCCTCGCGAATGGCGGCCTCGGCCCCGCCCAGGCGAGCGCGAACACCGCGCTCGTCGACCCGGAACAGCGGCTGCCCGCGGGTAACATAGTCCCCCGGACGGACCAGCACGGCCGTGACCTGTCCCGATAGGGCCGTGCGGATGTCGATCACCTCGCTCGACGGCTCGACTACGCCGGCGCCGGCCACCCGCGGCGCGTTGGCCAGGGCGCCCGTCGCACGGGCCGGCGTCTCGGCGGGGTCTCAAGCTGCCGGTCGGGGAGGCCGCGCCAGATGAGGAAGGCGGCGACGAAATGATCCGTTTCGAGCAGCGGATCGCGGCCGAGATGGAGCGGGAGCCGGAACTTGGCCAGTGCTTCCTTGAAGCCGGCCGCGGCGCATGCACCGGGCGCTAGCCAACCTCCTCCGGCGGGAACGGGATCGCGAAATCCTTGCGCTCGAGGACCCGAGGCAGGCGGCCGAGCACCTCGCTGCCATGTGCAAGGGCCTGGCCGACATGGAACGGCGCTTCACCGGCAAGACGGACGCCCACGCCGCGGAGCACCGGGTGCGCTCGGCGGTGGACCTGTTCCTCCGCGGCTACAGCGCCGGGGAGTGCACCGCCGGGCCCGGGCGCAGACAACGGGACTGAGCGTCCGCTTCCGGCTTGCCGGCGTCCGTCAGCTCAGCTGTTCCAGCCACCCCCGAGCGAGCGGAACAGGTCGATCTGCGCCTCGACGATGCGGGCGTCGGCTTCGGCCAGCGCGGCCTGGGCGTCGGCCGCCGTGCGTTCGGTGTCGAGCAGCTCGAGCGAGTTGATGTCGCCTTCGCGCTGGCGCGCACGGGTGATCCGGGCCGCGGCCTCAGCCCCATCGCGCGCGGACTGCAGCGCGGTGCGCCGTTGAAGGGCGTTCTGGTAGGCGGACAAGGCCGTCTCGGTCTCCTCCAGCGCCTGAAGCACCGTTCCATCGAAAGTGGCGAGTGCGGCCTGGGTGTTGGCCTCGGCCCCGGCAACGCGTGCCCGCGCCGCGCTGCGGTTGGCGGTCCAGTTGATCAGCGGACCGACCAGCCAGCTCACCGGATTGAGCAGGCTGCCGAGTCCCGCACCGCTGGAGCCAGCCGAGCCGCCGAGGCTGATGCGCGGGTAGAGCTCGGCGGTCGCAACGCCGATCCGGGCCGTGGCGGCTGCCAAGCGCCGTTCGGCGGCACGCACATCCGGGCGCCGGGCGAGCAGCATGGCGCCATTTCCGACCGGGATCGGCCGATCGAGACGGAGCGTTGCCGTCCGTGAGGCGGCCTGCGTGGGCAGCTCGCGCGGGGTTCGGCCGGTCAGCGTCGCCAGCCGGAACAATGCCGCCTGACGCTGCGCCGCAAGCAGCGGGATCTCCGCCAGCCGCTGGTCGCGCAAAGTTGCGATCCGGGCGGTGTCCAGGCGAGTGCCGAGGCCGGCGCCCACTCGAAGCTCGGTCAGCCTCAACGACCGGTTCAACAGGGCGACGATCTGCTCGGCAACCGCGATGCGCTCGGCAGAGGAGGCCGCATCGGCATAGGCCCGGGCCGTTTCGCCGACGATCGCCACGCGGACGGCGTCCGAGTCCGCCGCGGCCGCTCGGACGTCCCCGCGCGCCGCCTCGATGTCGCGCCCAATGCGGCCGAACAGGTCGGCTTCGTAGGCGACGTCGAGCCCGACATCGACCTGCAGGTCGTTGCGACTCTGACCGGATATGCCAGGGCCGGGAAGGCCCCCGTACTGAGTGCTGCCGCCAAGGCCGACCTGGGGCTCGCGGGCGCCGCGGCTTTCCCGCAACAGCGCCCGTGCCTGGGCCAGCCGCGCGACGCCGACGCGGATATCCGTGTTGGCGGCAAGCGCATCGGCGATGAGACGGTCGAGTACCGGGTCCTGGTACAGCCGCCACCAATCGTCCGCAGGGACGGCGCTTGTCACGGCCGGACCTCCGCCGGAGACAAAGGCCCCGGCTGCCGAAGCCGTGACCGGCCCCGCGCGGTAGTTCGGTCCGCCCGCGCACGCTGCCAGCGCGAGCGCCGACCCCGCAGTTAGCATTGATCGTTTGAACATGATCGTCGTCCTTATTCAGCGGGCGCGAGCGCGGGAGCGGCGCTGTTTCCGCGGCGGCGGCTCGAGATACGGTCGGCCAGGGTGCGGCACACGACGTAGAAGGTCGGCGTGAAGATCAGGCCGAAGGCCGTCACCCCGATCATCCCGAAGAACACCGCCGTGCCGAGCGCCTGCCGCAACTCGGCCCCGGCACCGGTGGCGATCAGCAGCGGCAGGCATCCCAGGATGAAGGCGAAGCTGGTCATCAGGATCGGCCGGAGCCGGTCGCGCGCGGCCCGCACGGCAGCCTCGACCGGCGACATGCCGGCATCCTCGTCCTGGCGGGCGAACTCGACGATCAGGATGGCGTTCTTGGCCGCCAGCGCGATCAGCACGATGAGCCCGATCTGGGTCAGCACGTTGTTGTCCATGCCGCGCAGGTTCACGCCGGCCATCGCCGCGAGCAGGCACATCGGCACGATGAGGATGATCGCCAGCGGCAGGACCAGGCTCTCGAACTGCGCGGCGAGCACCAGGAACACGAACAGGACCGCCAATCCGAACACCAGCGCCGCCGTGTTGCCCGCCGCCTTCTGCTGGTAGGCGATGCCCGTCCACTCCGAACTGTAGCCCGCGGGCAGGCTTTCGGCCGCGAGCTTCTCCATGGCATTCAAGGATTGGCCCGACGAGAACCCCGGCGCCGTGTCGCCGTCGATCTCGACCGCCGGGAAGCCGTTGTAGCGCGACACGCGGTAGGGTCCGCTGCGGTCCTCAAAGGTCGTGACCGATCCCACCGGCACCATCGCCCCCGAGTTGGAGCGAGCGCGCAGGTTGGCGATATCCGCCTCGGTCGCGCGGAACGGCGCATCGGCTTGCGCAGTCACCCGGTAGGTGCGGCCGAGCAGGTTGAAGTCGTTGACGAAGGCCGAGCCGAGATAGACCTGCAGCGCCTCGAACACGCGCTCGGGCGGCACGCCCAGCATGTCAGCCTTGCTCCGGTCGATGTCGGCGAACACGCGCGGCGTGGAGATGTCGAACAGGGTGTAGACTTGGCTCAGCCCCGGTGTCTGGTTGGCCTTGCCGATCAGCCCCCACGAGAGGCCGGACAGCTCCCCGAAGCTGCGACCGCCGCGGTCCTGCACCACCATGCGATAGCCGCCGGCCGAGCCGATGCCCTGGATCAATGGTGGCGGGATGACCAGCAGCCGGGCTTCGTTGATGTCGGCGGTGCGCTTCTGCGCTTCGGCCATGATCTCCGGGAAGCTCACTCCAAGCTTCTTCCGCTCGTCGAACGACTTCAGCGGGATGTAGGCGGCAGCGGCATTGGGCGCCTGCGTCTGCGAGGCGCCGTCGAAGCCGGCCAGCATGACCGCGCCCTTGACGCCGGGGATGGGCAGGATGCGGTCGGCGACCTTCCGCATCACCTCGTCCGTCCGCTCCAGTGAGGAGCCAGAGGGAAGCTGGATCACCGTCAGGAAATAACCCTGGTCTTGCGCCGGGATGAAGCCGGTTGGCGTGATGGAGAACAGCGCAACGGTGGCCCCGATCAGCCCTGCGTACGCCACCATCATCCGCTTGGGCGCCTGCACCAGCCGGCGGGTCAGCGACGCATAGGCATCGCTGAACCGCTCGAACATGCGGTTGAAGCGGTCGCCTGCCGCTCGGGCCAGCTCGGTCAGGCGATTGCCGGGTTTCTCTTCCCCATGCGGCTTCAGCAGCAGCGCGGCCAGCGCCGGCGACAGGGTCAGCGACAGCAGCAGAGAGATCAGGGTCGCGGCCGAGATGGTCACCGCGAACTGGTGGTAGAAGGCGCCGGACAGGCCGCCCAGGAACAGGGTCGGCAGGAACACGGCGCAGAGCACGAGCACGATGGCGACCAGCGCCGCGCCGACCTCGTCCATGGAGGTGCGGGCCGCCTCGAGCGCCGACAGGCCGCGGGCCAGATTGCGCTCGACATTCTCGACCACGACGATCGCGTCGTCCACGACGATGCCGATCGCCAGCACCAGTCCGAACAGCGACAGGTTGTTGAGCGAGTAGCCGACCATCTGGAGCACGGCGAAGGTGCCGATCAGCGAGACCGGGATGGCGATCACCGGGATCACCGCGGCGCGCCAGCGCTGAAGGAACACCAGGATCACCAGGACCACCAGCGCGATCGCCTCCAGCAGCGTCGTGATCACCGCGTCGATCGACTGGGCGATGAACTCGGTCGGGTTGTAGATGACCCGGTATTCGAGGCCCGGCGGAAAGTTCTTGGACGCGGCCTCCATTTCGGCTTCGACCGCTTCGGCGGCGGCGAGCGCGTTGGAGCCCGGGCGCTGGAACACGCCCAGCAGCACGGTCGGCTGGCCGGACAGGTAGGTATTGGAGGCGTAGTCCGCGGCCCCGAGCTCGACCCGGGCGACGTCGGAGACGCGCACCTGCCGGCCGTCGGCATCGCTGCGGATGACGACATTGCCGAACTGCTCGGCGTCGGTCAGGCGGCCCTGCGTCTCGATGTTGAGCTGGAAGGCGCTGCCGGTCGCGTAAGGCGGCTGGCCCAGCGTGCCCGCGGCGACCTGCACGTTCTGGGCCCGCAAGGCCGCGACGATCTCGCCCGCTGTCAGGTTGAGGGCGGCCGCCCGGTCCGGGTCGATCCACACCCGCATGGCATAGTCGCGCGCGCCGAACAGCTGAACGTCGCCCACCCCTTCAAGCCGGGCGATCCGGTCGCGAACCTGGCTCAGCGCGTAGTTCGACATATAGCCGCGGTCGAGCACATTCCCGGGCGAGACCAGGTTCACCACCATCAGGAAGTCCGGCGAGGTCTTGCGGGTGACGATGCCCAGCCGCTGCACTTCCTGCGGGAGGCGCGGCGTGGCGATGGCGACCCGATTTTGGACCAGTACCTGCGCCGCGTTGAGGTCGGTGCCCTGCGCGAAAGTGACGGTGATCGTCAGGCGGCCGTCCCCGGTCGACTGCGAGGACATGTAGAGCATGTCGTCGACGCCGTTGATCTCCTGCTCGATCGGCGCGGCGACCGTGGACGCTACCGTCTCCGCCGACGCTCCGGGGTAGCTGGCGTTCACCGTTACCGTCGGGGGCACGATGTCCGGATATTGGGAGACCGGCAGCCCGAAATAGGCGATCCCGCCCATCACCGTGATCAGGATGGCGATCACCGCGGCGAAGATCGGGCGGGTGATGAAGAAGCGGGACATGCGCATGAGAACGGAACTCCACGCCCGTGGGCGTCGGGATGAAAACAGGGCGGCGCTCTAGCGGCCGGCGAAGGTCGCTTCGCCGGTGAGGGTGGTCGGCTGCGGAGCTTCGGCCTGGACCGCGACCGGCTGGATGACTCCGCGCCGCACGTTGACCTTGGTCCCGGGCATGGCGAGCTGACCGCCGCTGATCACCACCCGATCGTCCGGACGCAGACCCGACCGGACGACGCGTAAGCCGTCGAGCACCGGGCCGAGCACGACCGGCCGGGGCGTGACGCTGCCGTCCGGGCCGACGACCAGCACGACCTTGCGCGCCTGGTCGGTCTGCACGGCAGCGTCGGGCACCAGCAGGGCCGGCGCGGTTCCCCTGGAGGCAAGCCGCATGTTGCCGAACATGCCCGGCGCCAGGAACTGGCCGTTATTCCGGACCACCGCCCGCAGGCGGATCGTGCCGGAGCGGGTGTCGAGCCCGTTGTCGGTGAAGTCCAGCCGCCCGCGCCAGCGGTAGTCCGGCTCGTCCTGCAGGCGGATCTCCACCGCCGAAGGTGCCGCGCCACCCTCCCGCGCCCGGCGTGCCTTCAGGAACAGCGCTTCGGACGCGTCGAACGTGAAATAGATCGGGTCGAGCGCATTGATGGTGGTGAGCAGCGTCGCTTCGCCGCCCGCGCCGCCCAGGACGAGGTTGCCGGCGTCGATCCGCCGGTCGGAGATGCGGCCGCTGATCGGCGCGCGCACCTGGGTGAAGCCGACGTCGAGCGAGCGCGACTGGATGCGGGCGTTCGCCGCGGCCAGCGAAGCCTGTCCGGCCTGCACCCGGGCCTGCAGCCGGTCGATCTCGCTGCGGGAGACCGCTCCCACATCGACCAGCCGCAAGGCGCGGTCGAGATCGGCGCGAGCCAGCGCGAGGTCGCTGCTTGCGCCCTGCGCGGCCGCGCGGGCTTCGGCGAGGGCGGCGGTGAACGGGCGCCCGTCGATGGTGAACAGCAATTGTCCTTGCCGGACCACCGACCCGTCGGTGAAGTGCACGCCCGTGATCGCGCCCGACACGCGCGGCCGAACCTCCACGCTCCGGCTCGCTTCGAAGCGGCCCGAATATTCGTCCCACTCGGCCACCTGGCGGAGGATCGGATTGGCGGCGGTCACCGTTGGCGGAGGCGGTGCAGCGGCTACCGGAGCGCTGCTGGGCCGGCCGAGCGCCACTCCCGCCGCGAGCACGATCGGCAGTGCGGCGAGCCCGACCTTTTGCGTGCGGGACAAGCGCTTGCGACCGGGTTCGACGTTCAACGGAGTTCCGTCGTTCTCACCCGCCTGGATGCTAGTGGCAATGTTCATCTGGCTGCCCTCCGCCTGCGCGCATCGGCACGGCTCTTGTGGATGCTGGCTTGGATGAGTTCGTACTGATCGAGGGTGAAGCCCGTATCCACGAACGCATCGAGTTCGGACTTCGGCACGTTCCACTGGTTGCGCCAGACATGCACCGCGACCCGCCGCAAGGCTTCGAGCCGCGGGCTCGCGAGCCGGTTGGGCGGCGACAGTCCGAAGACGCTGCCCAGCGCGGCCGCGAAGCGCCCGGGCTCGCGCAAGCTCGCCAGGCTGTCCCGCTCGGCCATCGCAACGATCGACCATTCGAGGGCGGACAGTCGTGACGCAGTCGCCGGAGCAAACACCGCCCGGTCCTGCTCGATTTCACGCGTTTCCTCTGGCCAGGCAGTGAAGGGAACGGAGGCCATGATTCTCTCCTGTTCGATGAGCGCGGCCCATCGTTGCCCGCCGATGCCCGACGCGGCTGTTCAACCGGATTGCAGGTACGGGACAGCGATCGCGGCGACGGCTGCCCCGCGGGTCGAGAACGTCCTGCTGCTAAACGCCTTGGGAACTGGGGCCGCGGATTACGCCGCGCTGACTCGCCCTTTGATGATGGGTCCGAACGGTGCGCCGACCAGCCGGCGTTTCCCGAACCCGCTTTCCATACTGCATGGTATAGAAAGCCCAGGTGAGTTCGTCAATGCTTTTCCTACCGGTCGGTAGAGAATTATGGAAATTATCTGCCCGGCCACATGGACAGGCTGGTCTCGACCAGCGTTTCGAGCTGCTGCTTGCTGGCCCCGCTGCCCGCCTGCACGGACATTCCCTGCAGGATCGCGAGGAGGTAGTTGCATAGCCCACCCGCGTCGGCGGCGGCCGGGAGGTCCCCCTCGAGCTTCGCCCGCTGCAATCTCTCGCAGATCGCCTGGTGAGACGAGGCGCGCCGCGCCATCAGGTCGGTGCGCACCGACTCGGCCTCCGCACCACAAGTCATCGAACTGATGACCCCCAGGCAGCCCCTGGGCTGACATTCGCTGGTCTGCAGCTGGAGCGCGCCGCGGAGCAGCCGCTCGGCGACTTGGCGCGAGGTTGGCGCGTCGAGCGCCTCCGAGACATAGGCCAGCTTCTCGCGCTCGTAGAGGTCGAGCGCCTTGCGGAACAGCGCCTCCTTGTTGCCGAACGCGGCGTAGAGGCTGGGACGGGTAATCCCCATCGCATCGGTCAAATCCGTCAGCGAAGTGCCTTCGTACCCCTTGCTCCAGAACACCTGCAACGCTGCGGCAAGCGCTTCGTCAACGTCGAACTCTCTGGGGCGACCTTTACAGGCCCGAACCGAACATTCCATATCGTCTGGTACATAAGTGCGAAACGGCCGCAAGTCCAGCAGCAACGCCGAACCGCCGATCGAACCGGGCGCGGTCGCGGAGTCGCGAAAGCAGCGGCGAGCTTGGCCATGCCCGCCGCCGCCGCCCGCATCGATCCTAGAAGAAGATGTCCGCTGAGGTCAGGTTCGTCGTGCCGGCAACTTCGATCGTGAAGTCCGCGACGCGATCGCCGTTGAGATCGCCGGCGACGAAGTGCTTGCCGTCCAGATTGTACTCGCGGAGCTGACCGGCTTTGCCGGTAAAGGCGCCGCTGTCCAACCAGGTGAACTTCTGGTCACCCCGACGGAACGGGTTGGCGTCGATCGCACTGAAGTCCAGCTTGTCGAGGCCCACGGTGAAATCGGTGACCACGTCGCCGCTGGCATTGGCACGGCTGTCGAAGACGAAGCGATCGCTCCCACTGCCGCCGGTGAGCCGGTCCGCGCCGCCACGGCCGTTGAGGACGTCGTTGCCCCCAAGAGCGTCGATGATGTCGGCACCGGAAGTGCCGTTGATCGTCTCGCCGGCACTGGTGCCCATGATGGTGCCCGTCGGCGGCGGCGGAGCCACGTCGTCGCTGTTGATGGTGCCGACGCCCTGACCGTCGCCGATGGTGACGTTGGTGCCGCCGGAGAGATTGAGGAAAAGACTCTCCGGGTTCTCGACCAGCGTGTCGTTGATGATCTGGACCGTCACCGTTGCAGTGGCCTGCCCGGCTGCGAAGGTAACGGTGCCGCTGACGGCGGTGTAGTCCGAGCCGGCGACCGCCGAGCCGTCGGCGGTCGCGTAGTTGACCGAGGACGCGCCCGACAGATCGCCCGACCGGGCGACGGTGAAGACCAGCACACCGGCGCCTTCGTTCACCGCAACGTCCCCGACGGCAACGGTCGGCGCGACGGGGGGCGGAGGAGCCACGTCGTCGCTGTTGATGGTGCCCACGCCCGTGCCGTCCTTGATGACGACGTTGGTGCCGCCGGAGAGATTGACCGTGAAGGTCTCCGGGCTTTCGACGGTGGTGTCGTTGACGATGGCGACGGTGACGGTCTTGGTCGCCTCGCCGGCTGCGAAGTTCAGCGTGCCGACCGCGGCGGTGTAGTCGGACCCCGCGGCGGCAGTGCCGTTGCCCGTCGAGTAGTTGACCGAGGACGCCTTGGTGAGGTCGCCCGAACGGGAAACGGTGAAGGTGACGGTGCCGTCGGCTTCGTTGACCGTTTTGTCGCCGATGACGACGTCGGGAGCGATCGGCGCGGGCGGCTGCACCCAGGAACTGGTCTGGAAGCCGTCGAAGTCGTTGTAGTAGGTCTCCAGCAGGTCGCCGAACGCAGAATCCGGCGAGCCGGGCCTGCCGATATACATGGAGTAGGTCGGGCTCCACCAGCTGCCGCCCGCCCAGGCCGTGACGTCGAGGTCGTTCGCCTGCATGTAGTCGAGCGCGTTCTTCATGACCTCGATCCAGCGCGGGTCGTTGCTGGGGACGCCCGTTTCCCCGATCATGCCCTGCAGGCCGTTGGCCTTGAGCCAGTCGACGAACGGCTTGATGCGGTCGGCGCCCATGGTCGGATAGGCCCCTTCCACGTCGTAGCTGTTGGCGTAGGTGCCCGAGTGGTTCTTGTCGAAATACTGGTGCGCCTGATAGACGATCTTGTTGGCCGGGTCGGTGATGATGAGGTTGGCGTTGCTGTGCAGCCAGCTGTGCGCACCCGACCAGTTGTCGCCTTCGATGATGATCGTGTTCTCCATGTCGACTGTGCGAATGGCATTGGTGGCCGCCTGGGCGGACTCCTTCCAGATGGTCGCAGTCGGCATGTCGTGCGGCTCGTTCATCAGGTCGTAGCCGGCGAGCGCCGGATAGTCCTTGAACTCGACCGCCATCTTCTTCCAGAAATCGGCGAACTGGGCCGGGGTCGGCCCGCCGGCGGCGCCAAGGGGCACGCCCTTGTAGCGGCCGTAGTTATGGACATCGATGATGACGTCCATGC
Source organism: uncultured Sphingomonas sp. (assembly GCF_902806285.1). GTDB lineage: Bacteria > Pseudomonadota > Alphaproteobacteria > Sphingomonadales > Sphingomonadaceae > Sphingomicrobium. Next base: position 12,526 of record NZ_CADCWA010000163.1, read on the forward strand.
CCAGCGCCGCAGCGTCCACCAGGACCTGCTTGATCAGCGCGATGTCGCCCGAAAGGTCGAGCTGGCCGCCCAGTGCATCCTGCACGCGCTCCCAGCTGATGGGGAGCCGGACCAGGTCTACGCCCTTGTCGGCGTAGAACTTGAGCTCGCTGAACGTCGGGTAGTGATAGTTGATGTTGTGCGTGCCGCCGGTGCCGCCGAACTCGCCGCCTGCGATGTTGATGCCAATGGTAGCCATGAGTCCCACCCCCCTTGGTGTGTGTCGACACTAGGCTAGGCACCATTGCTTTAGTAATCGTTACGGCAGCTTGTGCAGCATTCCCCATTTAATCTACGGATGCTAACAGCGAATTTGTTGCTGTGGTTGATGCCGCGTCAACGAATGAATGCCGGCCGGGACCAGCAAGCGGCATGAGCAAGACAACAAAGGCGCGTAAGTGCCTTTCGCCTTAGAATTTGGCGCCTGTTACATGTAGGGAAACCCCATGCCCCAACAGATCGCGTCACCCGATCTCAGCGTCGTTATCTGCACCTACAACGGAGCGCAGCGCCTCCCGGCCGTCCTCGACGCACTCGTCGGGCAGCGCGCTTCGGAGGACTTCTCCTGGGAAGTCGTGGTGGTCGACAACGGCAGCACGGACGGGACGCGGCTGATCGTTGAAGCATTTGCCGCCTCGGACCTGCTTCCCTCGCTGCGGTACGTGCCGGAGCCCGAACCCGGTCTCACCGCGGCGCGCCTTGGAGGCGTCCGCCGGACGGCGGCTCCATGGATCGCGTTCGTGGACGACGACAATCTGCTCGAGCCGGACTGGATCGCCGCCGTTGCCCGCGCGATCGGCTCGCATCCCGACGCGGGGGGCATCGGAGGCGAGATCAGGCTGGAGTGGGAGGCGCCGCCGCCAGCCTACCTCCGCCCCTTCGGCTTCTGCTTTGCCGAGCAGCAGGTCGGCCCTGCCGAGCGGCGGGCGGACAGCCTGGCGGGCGCGGGCATGGTGCTGAACCGGGAAGCGCTGGTCGCTTCCGGATGGGTGGACGGGCCCTTGTTGTCCGATCGTACGGGCAAGTCCCTGGTGTCGGGCGGCGATGTGGAGATCGCCCAGCGGGTGCGCCATGCCGGGTACCAGCTGTGGCTCACCCCAGCCGCGGTGCTGCGCCACCGGATCCCGCGCGAACGGACCACCCGGCGCTACCTGTTCGAGATCAATGTGCAGCTCGGCATCAGCTCGGCGGTGATGGGGGTGCTCACCTGGCCGGGCGACTGGCGATCGTGGCGGCAGATGGCGGCGGGGGAACGGGCGCGGTGGCTCCGCACCGTCCGGCGCGGGCTGTTCTGGTCGGCACTGCGGCGGCGCGAGCTTACGGCGGCGGTCGCCTGGGCCTGCTTCGCCCGGGGCTACGCGCGCGGGGTGCGACGCTGTCTGGCGCTTGGCCCGACCGAGCGGGAGAGGCTACTCGGCGCGGGCGCCGCCAGGGACGGCTGAGGGCGGCAGAAAGGCCTGGAGCGCCCGTCCCACCGCCTCGATCGAGAAGTTTCCTTCTACGTGCGCGCGCGCCGCCTGGCCGAGGGTTCGGCGAAGCTCCGGGTCCTCGCGCAGCCGCTCGATGGCGGAGGCAAGCGCCGCCGGATCGTCGCGGGCCACCAGGATGCCGCCGTTGCGCTCGTCCTCGCCGATGATGTCGGACACGCCCTGCGCGTCGGTTGCGACCACCGGCAGGCCGCAGGCCATCGCTTCCAGCGGCGCGACCGGCATTCCTTCCACCCGTGAGGCCGACACATAGATGTCCGCGGCCGACAGCCAGCGGCGAAGCAGCGGCCGGTCGTTGGTGTAGCTGTCGATCCAGCGGACATCGGCGCGCCCGGCGACCATGGCCGCGAAGCGCTCTCGGTCCTGGCCCGAACCGATGAGGACGAGCAGGCCTGCGCCGGACCAGGCGGAGAGCAGCACGTCCAGGCCCTTGCGACGAATGTCGATGCGGCCATGATTGATCGCGATGAAATCGCCTGGGCCAAGTCCGAGCGATCGCCGCGCCTCGTCGCGGGGTCCGGCGCGCCATTCGTCGACGTCGAGCGGGTTGGGGTGGGCAGATACCCGCGGCGGCGGCGCCCGGTGCGCGTCGCGAACCCGCTGCCGCTCGGCCGACGAGGCGATCATGAGCCCCGCGCTGCGGCGGATCGAGCGCGTGCGGATGCGCCGTTCGGTGGCCGACAGCGTATGGTCGCCGCCCTGAAAGGTCGCATAGGCGGGAATGCCCAGGCTGGCCGCAAGCCGGACCAGCACGTCGAAGCGGGCGTATTCATATTCCTGGATCAGCAGCGCCCGGCACCGTTCCCGGGCGATGATCTCCCGGAATGCCGCGGTCGGGACGGTCAGCCACTGGCGGATCGCCCGCAGATTATAGCTCCGGACTGCCTGGCACGACCGGCCCGGCACAAGCCAGATCGGTGTCGCCGAGGCAGCATGGGTGAGCCGGGTGACTTTCCCGACCGCCCTGGAGGGCGCGATGATGATCGGCGACCACCCGGCATGGCGAAGCGCCGCGACGTAGCCGAACAGCCAGCCGCCGGTCACCTGCTCGGCGAAGTCGAAGGCGGTCAGCCCGATGGGCTCGAGATAGTCCTCGATTACGTCGCCCCAGGGCACGATGGCGATCGTGGGGGTCACTTGCGCCAGGCGAGCGCGACTTCCGTGCCGGGCGTCTCCGAACCGTGCCGCGCATAGGCCAGGGCGACCGCGGGCGCCGCCGCCGCATAGGCCAGCATGCGCGCGGGCCGGGGCAGGCGCGAAAAGGCGACGTCGTGGTAGAAGGCGGTGACGGGATTGATGAAGGTTGCTGCGGCGACCGGCTGCGCCCCGAACAGCTCGACCAGCCGGGCGCGGGTATAGCCGCGGCGGACATGGCCCCATTCGTCCATCAGCACGCTTTCATGCGGGCAGAAGCGGCGCATCCAGCCGTACGTCGGATAGTGCCAGCCGCTGTCCGGGGTGGACACCAGCACATGGCCGCCCGGGCGAGTCACCCGCAGCGCTTCCCGCGCCGCATCCGCGTCCTCCACGATATGCTCGAGCACGTCGAACAGGGTGACGACCCCGAAGCTGTTGTCCGCGAACGGCAGGGCGCGGGCATCCCCGCACACGAAGCGGCTCGGAGCGTCGGGCGGCTGCTGGCTCGCGAACGCGGGGTCGAGGTCGAGCGTGGTGACGTCCGCCCCGGGGTAGAGGTAGGACGCCATGCCGCTCCGCCCCCCACCCACTTCCAGCACCTTGTCGCCGGCGGCAAGGCCGGGCGGCGCGATCCGGTGGATGGCGCGCATCTTCTCGCGATAGAACAGCCCCTCGGTCCATCCGTGCGGGAAGGGGTTGGCGGCAAGGAACTGCCGAAGCGGTGCGCGCTGGGTCATAGCGTGGGCCACTCGCCCCGCCGGCGCCGCCAGCCCGGCCGGACCAGATATAGCAGTCCCGCCAGCCAGCCGCGCACTTCCTCGGCCAGAATCAGCAGGCGGGTCGCGCGCCGGTGCCAGAGCGAAGCCAGGGCGGTTCGAAGAAAGTAGCTCGGCAACTGGCGCCCGATCCGCTGGAGGTTGCCGCGGTGCCCGAACGCGTCCCACTGCGCCACCAATGCGGACACATGGCCGCGCATGTAGCTGCGCATCTGGCTCCGCAATTCGCGCCACTCGGCCCGATGATGGTGGAAGGTCACCGCGCGCGGTTCGTAAAGGCAGCTGCCGCCGAGCGCGAGCAGCCGGTACCAGAACTCGCTGTCTTCCGAACAGCCGGACGCGCCGGCGCCGAGCCGCTCGTCGAACAGCCCCGCGCGCTCAAAGGCGGAGCGCCGGAACGCCATGTTCGCGCCCGCGCCGATTCGCCACACCTGCGCACCGTGCGGCATCGTCTCGGCGAAGAAGCGGCGATCGAACATGACGGGCACGACATTGCTTCCGAACCCGCCCATGGCAAACTGGAAACTGCGCTGGGCCGCCGTGTCGAGGCTTGCGGGCAGGACGAGGCCGGTGACGCAGTCGGCATCGTGCCGCTCGAACGCGCGGGCGATCTCGGCCAACCAGCCCGGGTGCGGCTCGACGTCGTCGTCGGTGAAGGCGACGATCTTGCCCCGCGCCGCGCGGACCCCGGCGTTGCGCGCATGGCTGAGGCCGGGTCGCGGCTCCTGCACATAGACGATCCCGGGGAACTGCAGGCAGGTCGAGCGGGCCGACCCGGACGCCGAATTGTCGACCACCACGATCTCGCCCGGCGGGCTGCGCTGCCCCGCAAGGCTCGCAAGGCACTTGCCCAGCGCGGCGGGCCTGTCCCGGGTGCAGATGACGAGGCTGATCCCGCGCGCGTCGTTCGTCGCGGCCGGCGCGATCGCCGCCAGCGCGTCGGCCGGACGGTCGAGCGCCGCCGCGGCGCCAAGCGTCAGTGCCGGACGGGGCCGGCCTTCGCTGCCCGCGGCAAGCGGCGCTCCGAGCGCCGGGTCACGGCCTGCGAGCTGGGCGGCGAGCAGCTCGGTCGCCAGCGCCCGCATCTGCCCCGCGCCGAGTGGAAGCTCCCCGGCAAGCGACTGCTTGAACCCGAGCGGGAGGTCGCCCCACCAGAAGATGTCGAGGACCAGCTCCGCCACCGGGACCGGGGGCTCCGCCGCTCGGAGGTCGACGTGGCGCACAGCGACGAGCCCCGTCATCGCGCGGCCTCGCGGATCGCGGCAACCCGGGCGAGTGACCGGTCATATTCCCCCAGCAGCCCAACGACGCCGCCCCATAGCTCGGCCAGGACGAAGCGGACGTCGCGCATCCCGCCCCGGAGAATCGCCTTCCACAGAGCCTTCGACCGATCCCCGAACCACCAGCGCACCATGCCCGAATGCCGCGCCTTCAGCTCCGGATCGCTCCGGCGGCTCTTGATCAGAAAGGCCATCATCCCCAGCCCCCACGACCAATATTGGCGGCGCAGCTGCGCGATGGTCTCGCGGTGCTCGTGGTAAACGGCGTAACGCGGCTCATAGACCATCGTCCGGCCGGACCGCAGAACCCGGTAGAAGATGTCGAGATCGCCGCCGCCGGGCAGCGGCGCGCCGGTGTCCAGCGCCTCGTCGAAGCCACCGATCCCGACCAGCAGCTTCCGGTCGAACGCCATGTTGCAGCCCGCCCCGATCTCCCCGGAGCCCACCGGGAACAAGGATTTGGCGAACCGCACCTGGCGATACTCCAGGCGCGCGAAGCCCCGGCCGAACCCGCCGATCGCTTCGAAGTGGACCTGCGCCTCCGTGTCCAGGCGGAACGGCAGGACCAGCCCGGTGAACCCGCCCGCGTCCGGCCGGCTGCGCCAGGCCTCGGCCAAGCCGGCCAGCCAGCAGCGGTCGACCACCACATCGTCGTCGAGGTAGGCGATGAGCTGACCGGTGGCGGCCGCGAGCGCGGCGTTGCGTGCGAAGTTGAGGCCGGTTCGGCGCTCCAAGACGTAGCGCACGTCGCCAAACCCGGCGGCGGCATCGCGCGTCGACTGGTCGGTGGAAGCATTGTCGACCACGATCACCTCCACCGACCGGAACGTCGAATCGCGCTTCGCCTCATGGAGGGAATGGAGGAGGCGAGCGAGGCGCTGCGCCCGGTCCTTGGTGCAGATCACCACCGAGAGCGTCGTGTCCGCCGCCTCCGGCGACCGCTCCGGCAGGGCCTCGGCGACCCGCGCCGCCAGTACCGCCTGCGCGAACCGGGCATCGGCGATCCGCTGCAGATGCGCCACCGACAGGGTGGCGCCGGGCTCGCAGCGCTCCAGGTGGAAGCCGACGAGTCGCCCGTGCCAGCGGGCAACGATCCCGCAGCCGTTCTGGTCGGCCGCCAGGGCGATCGGCCGAAGCGGCTGCGCGAAGTCGATTTCCACCAGCCTATAGCCCATTGGCGCGTTCCGTCGGCAGCGGGTGGCTGGCGGTCTGCCCAAGTTCGTACATCTCCGCGAAGCGCCCGCCCCCGCCGATCAGCTCGGCCGGCGGACCGACCTCGCGCACCTCACCGCCATCGAGCACCACCACCTGGTCGGCGCTGAGCACCGTCGACAACTGATGCGCGATCACGACCACCGTGCGGCGATGGGAGAAGCGGGCCAGCGCTTCCTGAAAGGCGCGCGCGGACTCGACATCGAGCGCGTTGGTCGGCTCGTCCAGCATCAGCACGTCCGGGTTGCGCAGGACGGTGCGGGCGAGCGCAATGCGCTGCCGCTGGCCGCCCGACAGGCGGAGGCCGTGGTCCCCCACGACGGTCCCGTAGCCCTGCGGCAGCGCTTCGATGAACCGGTCGGCATGGGCCACTTTCGCCGCTTCGCGCACCGCCTCGCGGCTCGCCCGGAGGTCGCCATAGGCGATGTTCGCCTCGACCGTGTCGTTGAACAGCTGCACGTCCTGCGACATCAGCGACAATCGGCTGCGCCAGCTCTCCAGGCGGAAGCGGTCCAGCGGAACGCCATCCGCGGTGACGCTTCCCTCCGTCGGGTCGTGGAAGCGGAACAGCAGGGCGAACAAGGTGGACTTGCCCGCGCCCGAACGGCCGACGATCGCGGTGGTCTGGCCGGCGGGGATGCAGAGCGAAACGTCGCGCAGCGCCCAGGGCTCGCCCGGCGCATAGCGAAAGGACACGCGGTGCAGTTCGATCCCGCTGCCCACCGCGGGCGCCTCCTCCACCCCTTCGGGCAGGAACGGCTCGCGCGTATCTTCGAGGAAGGTCGCGACGTCGCCCACCGCCGCGCCCATGCCGTCGATGGTGACCTTGTTCTGCATCAGCTCGCGCGCCGGCGCCTGGATCCGGTAGAGCAGCGACAGAAAGGCCGCGAGCGAGGCCACGCCGACGTCCGACTCGCCGGCCACCAGGATCAGCGCGCCGATGAGCAGGACGACCACCACCTCCGACACCGGCCCGGGCACCGCCCACAGCGCGTCGAGGTGGAGCAGGCGACGGCGCAGCCGCTCGGACGTGCCGGCGAAGCGATCGGCCTCGTAGCTTTCGCGGCCGAAGGTGCGGATCAGCTGAAGTGCGTTGACGCTCTCCCACATGTGCAGGCCGAACGCCTTGTTCTCCGCGACCACCACCTGGCCGATACTCGCCGCCCGCCCGGTCGCGCGGCGGATGATGAGGGCGCCAACGGCCATGAACAGCACCGCCACCAGCATCAGCGGCAAGGAAATCAGCATCATCAGCACGGCGAACACCAGGATGGTGGCCGCGCACAGGATCACGCGGTAGGTCAGCCCGAGCGCGGTGGCGACCTTCCAGCTGTTCTCCGCCAGCGTGTTCACGATGTCCGAGCGGCGATGCCCGGGCCGATAGTCGATGCAAGAGCTAAGCGCCTGCCCGAAGATCCGGACCCGCAGCCGGTGTGCGGCCTGGCCTTCCGCGCTCCGGCTCAGCCATAGGCCGGCGAAGGCGGCGGCGTTCTTGGCGACGACGAGGAGGCACAGCAGGGCAACCGTGAACGGGACTACGAGGTCGCCGGGAACGACCGACAATGCTCGGGCGAAGCGGCCTTCGAGCCCGCCGGCGGCCGCCGCGGTGCCGCCGAGGCTCTGGATCAGCGGAATGAACAGAATCAGGCTCAAGCCTTCCAACAGCGCCGCAAGGCCGCCAAGCGACAGGATCGCCGCGGTGCTCCATGCCGGCTGGCTTGCAAGTCGCATCACCAGGCGCATGCTGGCGACAGAAGAGGTCGGCTGCGGTGCGGTTGATGTCACGAGAACCTTCCCGCCGGCACTCCGCCGCCTTCGCTCCAGCGCCGACGAGTAAGCAAGCTAGCGACCTTCATCCTGTTGTCCCGGCCCCTTGGCAGCAACCCTCCGAGCGATGTTTGCTCGATGGGTCCACCGTCTGCTATTGACCTTTAACCGTTAAAAGGAAAGTTAACCCGTATCGAGCAGAATGGAGCCACTGGTACCATTTTCGCTCAGGCAAGGGGAACGGCCCGTTGTGACGCTTGTGACCGCCATCATACCCGCGCACAATGCGGAAGGCACGATCGATGCCACGCTGGCGAGCGTCCGCGCCCAGACGCATCGCGAGTTGGAGATCATCGTCGTGGACGACGGCTCGACCGACGGTACGCGGCAGCGCGTGCGGAGCCACGCAGCAGCCGACTCCCGGATCCGGCTGGTGGCGCAGGCTAACGGGGGCGTCGCTGCGGCCCGCAATCGGGGCATCGCCGAAGCGAGCGCTCATTATCTTGCTCCGGTGGATGCCGACGACGTGTGGCACCCCGACAAGATCGCCCGCCAGCTCGCGCTGATCGAGAACTCTTCCGAAGTCGGGCTCGTGTGCACCGCCTACTCAGTCCTGGATGAACAGGGTCGCGTCACCATGGAATCCGGCGGGAGCTCGCCCCGCAACCACCAGTTCCTGGACCTGTGCGAGCGCAACTTCATCGGCAACGGCAGCTCCGCCCTTCTCCGGCGGAGCGCGATCGAAGGGTGTGGCGGTTACGACGAGTCGCTCCGTCGGCAGGGCGCCCAGGGGTGCGAGGACCTCAAGCTCTACCTGTGCATCGCCGAGCATCACAGGATCGAGATGATCCGCTCGCCGCTTACCGGCTACCGGCAGCTTCCCGATAACATGTCGAGCGATGCGGGGCAGATGTTGCGTTCGTTCGACCTCGTTGCCGCCGAGTTCTGCCGTCGGCGGCCCGAGCTTCGCGCCCGCTTCGCCGCACACCGGACCTACCTGATCTGTTGGCTGGCGCATCGAGCACTGAAAGCGCAGCGGTGGCGGCAGACTCTCGAACTGAGCACGCAATTGTTCACCAGACCGAGCCGCGCGCTGCCGCAGGCGTTCGCCGCCGCCGCCGGACGGAGAGTGAAACGCCTGCCGCTTACCTTCAAACGGGCTCGAGCTGCGCCGGCAGAAACCTTCCTGGAGGCGGAGCTTTAGGTGATCGGCGACCGCTGGCGGCTTCCACTCCCAGGTCGGCGGTCCCAGCATGGTCCACCGCGAAGCGAAACAGCACCTCGGCTGGCGCCTACGCGATCAACCACGCGCAGCCATCCCCGGACGGCCGCCTTATGCGTGATTGATGGTCGGGGAGAGAGGATTCGAACCTCCGGCCCCTGCCTCCCGAAGACAGTGCTCTACCAGGCTGAGCTACTCCCCGACCGGAACCCGCATGAAAGCGGGAGCCAAGGCGGGGTGGCTCTTAGGCGCGGGGCGTCGCCAGTGCAACCCACGTCCTGAGCGTGTTTGAAGGCGCCTAGTGGCCGCGGGCGCGCAGCAGTTCCTCCACCCGCACCAGCTTCTCGCGGGGGGCTCCCGCACGGGCGGCGGCGATCTCCGCGGCTTCGATCTTCTGCCAGTCGGCGAAACGCACGGGATCGCACCCCCGCGCGGCGAGCAGCCGGTCGAGGCCGGCGGGCCCATCCCGGCCGGTCGCCTCACCGCCCGGCGGGAACAGCGCCGTGATCTGCTCGGCCACCCCCTGCCCGTCCGGCCGGTTGGTGCCGATCGTTCCGGTCGGGCCGCGCCCCGCCCAGCCGACGGCGTAAAGCCGGTCGGCCACGCGGCCGTTCCCGTTAGGGTAAAGCCCGAGCTTGTTGTCGTACGGCACCCCCGGGATGGGCGGCGCGGCGTAGCCGATGCAGCTGACCACCAGCCCGGCTTCGACCGCATAGGTCTCGCCCGTGCCTCGCGCGGAGCCGTCCTCGGCCAGGACGGTGCGTTCCACCACGACCCGCTCGGCCCGCCCCGCCCCTTCGATCGCCAGCGGCTTGGCGAAGAAGTCGAAGACGATCCGCTTGGGCTTGGCCGGATCGGCCGGCGACGCCGCGAAGCTGCGCAGGTGGCCGACCGACTTGCGCTGTCCCGGTTCGAGCGCCGAATCGGCCTCGGGCGGAGGCAGGTCGGCCCCATCGACCACGGGCGACGCGGCCCCCAGATGGCTCAGCTCGCCCAACTCCTTGGGAGTCATGGCGATCTGATGCGGCCCGCGGCGGCCCAGGATCGCGATCGTGCGAACGCTGCTGTTCGCCAATGCGTCATGGGCGTGCGCAACGATGTCGGACCCGGCGAACTCGACGGGAGTCTTCGAAAGGATACGAGCGACGTCCAGCGCCACGTTGCCGTTGCCGATCACGGCCGCGCTCGCAACATCCAGCGGCGGATGGAGGTCGGCGAAGTCGGGGTGGCCGTTGTACCAGCCGACAAACGCCGCGGAGCCGATCACGCCCGGCAGATCGTCGCCCGGGATGCCCAGCCGCCGGTCGTTCGGCGCTCCCGTCGCGAGCACCACCGCGTCATAATAGTGCAGCAGCTCCTCGACGGACACGTCCGCACCGAGGTGAACGTTGCCGATGAAGCGGACGTTCGGCTCCAGCGCCACCTTTTCGTAGCGCTTGGCAACGGCCTTGATCGATTGGTGGTCGGGCGCCACGCCGAAGCGGATCAGGCCATAGGGCACCGGCAGCCGGTCAAGGATGTCGATGGTGGCGCCCTCGCCATAGGCCTTGGCCAGCGCTTCGGCCGTGTAGAAGCCCGCCGGTCCGGACCCGATCACCGCGAAATGCCGCATCCGCGCCCTTTCGTTAAACCATAAGGGTAGCCGGTCCGCGGCGGCACGCAAGCCGTGCTCCTGCGAAGGCAGGAGCCGGGTCGTTCTTTGCCGTGCCGGAAGGCACCGGGCTCCTGCCTCCGCCGGAGCACATGCTATTTCGTCTTGTCCTCCAGCAGCAGCTCGCCGCCCTTGCTCCGCAGCATCGCTTCGATCGGCTTGGCCAGCATCGCCAGCATGGCCGGAAGCTCGATCCGGCAGCGGACGTGCCGCTCCTCGACGTCGATTTGGGTCCCGACCTGCTGGCCCATCGCCGCCACCGTCATGTCCAGCCGGCTGCCCGCCCACTGGCTGGTCACCTGCGCGCCGCCCGGGATGAAACCCTGCAGCTTGTGGATGTTGGCGGCGATCCGGCGCTGCGCTTCCTCGCGGCCGAGGCTATGGGGGAGGTCGACTTGGATGGGCTGTTGCATCGCCACGACCTGCCCCTCCAGCCGTGGCTTTTCAAGTTGCGCGATGATGTTACCTTGGGGCCATGGCCTCGACCCTCGCGCTTGCTCCCCTGCTCGCGGCCGCCGCCGCCAACCCGCAGCTGGGTTACGCGCCCTGGCAGCCCGCGGCCGAGTACATCACGGCCGGCCAGGATGAGCCGGGCTACCGCGCCTGGCTCGCGCGCGGGCCGTGGCGGGCGGCGGGCGTGGCGCAGCTGCACAACTATCTCGGCTATGCCGGCGTCGCCTATGTGGTGCCCACCTGGCAGTTGCTGCGGACGGCCACCGACTGGCAGCGCTGCGGGGCCGAGCCGTTCGACCTTCCGCCGGTCGGCGAATGGGCCAACATCGTCCAGACCCTGCGCTACGTCCGCGACCATGTGGTGCCGGTCGTGGGCGCGGTGGAGCCCGTATCCGCCTACCGCAACCCGCTGCTCAACCGCTGCGCCGGCGGGGCGGCCAACAGCGTCCACCAGCACCTGTCGGCGATCGACCTGGTGCCCCGCTACCCGACCAGCCGGGACGAACTGATGCGCCGGCTGTGCGCGGTGCATGCGGTGGAGGGGCCCCGCTACTCGGTCGGCCTCGGCTTCTATGCCAAGCACCGCTTTCATGTGGACAGCTGGAAGTTCCGCACCTGGGGCCGCAACAGCACGGGGGCGCTCGCCTGCGGCCGCTCCTACGAAATCGCGCACCGCGCGCTGCGACCCGTCGTCCCCGCCGCAAGCCCAGCGGCTTCAAGCGTGCAGGCACCGGTCCAGCCTCCGGTGAGCACTCCCGTACAGCCGGTCCAGAACATCCCTGCGGCTGATCCTCTCGCGCCGCGCTGACCCCTTGTGTTGCTGATTTGCAACACTAACTAGCGCAGCGAAGGGGAACGAACTTCATGGATTTCGACAAGCTAACCGATCGCGCCAAGGGCTTCCTGCAGGCGGCGCAGACCATCGCGGTGCGTGAGCACCACCAGCGGATCGCGCCTGCGCACCTGCTGAAGGCGCTGCTCGACGACGAGCAGGGCATGGCGGCGGGCCTGGTCGGGGCGGCGGGCGGCGACGCCAAGGCCGCGCAGCGCGAGACGGACGCGCTGGTCGCCAAGATCCCGGCCGTGACCGGCTCCGGCGCCAGCAGCGCGCCCGCGCTCGACGGCGATACCATCCGCATCCTCGACCAGGCCGAGCAGGTCGCCAGGAAGAGCGGCGACAGCTACGTCACGGTGGAGCGCATCCTGCTGGCGATGGCGCTGGCCAAGGGCACGGACGTCGCGAACGCGCTGGCACGCGCGGGCGTCACTCCGCAGAACCTCAACGCCGCGATCGACAAGCTCCGCGGCGGCCGCACTGCCGACACGCAGGGCGCCGAGGATCGCTACGACGCGCTCAAGAAGTTCGCGCGCGACCTCACCGAAGCAGCCCGCCAGGGCAAGCTCGACCCGGTGATCGGCCGCGACGAGGAGATCCGCCGAACCATCCAGGTGCTCGCCCGCCGGACCAAGAACAACCCGGTGCTGATCGGTGAGCCGGGCGTCGGCAAGACCGCCATCGTCGAGGGCCTCGCGATCCGCATCGCCAATGGCGACGTGCCCGACGGCCTCAAGGACCGCCGCCTGCTGTCGCTCGACATGGGTTCGCTGATCGCCGGCGCGAAGTATCGCGGCGAGTTCGAGGAGCGGCTCAAGGGCGTGCTCGACGAGGTCAAGCAGGCCGCGGGCGACATCATCCTGTTTATCGATGAAATGCACACGCTGGTCGGCGCAGGGAAAAGCGAGGGCGCGATGGACGCGTCCAACCTGCTGAAGCCGGCGTTGGCCCGCGGCGAGCTTCACTGCATCGGCGCGACCACGCTCGACGAATATCGCAAGCATGTCGAAAAGGACGCGGCGCTGGAGCGGCGCTTCCAGCCGGTGTTCGTGGGTGAGCCGACGGTGGAGGACACGGTCTCCATCCTGCGCGGGCTCAAGGAGAAGTATGAGCTGCACCACGGCATCACGATCACCGACCCGGCGATCGTGGCCGCGGCGACGCTCAGCAACCGCTACATTTCCGACCGCTTCCTGCCCGACAAGGCCATCGACCTGATGGACGAGGCCGCCTCGCGCATCCGCATGGAGGTGGAGAGCAAGCCGGAGGAGATCGAGAACCTCGACCGCCGCATCATGCAGCTCAAGATCGAGCGCGAGGCGCTGAAGCGCGAAAAGGACGAGGCGTCGCGCGATCGACTCCAGAACCTGGAGGGCGAGCTTGCCAATCTCGAGCAGCAGTCGGCCGAGCTGACGGCACGCTGGCAGGGCGAGAAGGAGAAGATCAACGCCTCATCCAGGCTGCAGGAGCAGCTGGACGCGGCGCGGATCGAGCTCGATCAGGCGCAGCGCTCGGGCGACCTCGCCAAGGCCGGGGAGCTGGCCTACGGGCGCATCCCGCAACTGGAGAAGCAGCTCGAGGAGGCGCGCACCGCCACCCAGCACGCCATGCTGCGCGAGGAGGTCACGGGCGAGGACATCGCCGCGGTCGTGAGCCGCTGGACCGGCGTTCCGGTCGAGCGGATGCTGGAAGGCGAGCGCGAGAAGCTGCTCGGGATGGAAGGGGCAATCGGCGCGCGGGTGATCGGCCAGGAGGACGCCGTCAAAGCCGTGTCCGCCGCCGTCCGCCGCGCCCGCGCCGGTCTCCAGGACCCCAACCGGCCGCTCGGCTCCTTCCTGTTCCTCGGCCCCACCGGCGTCGGCAAGACCGAGCTCACCAAGGCGCTCGCCGAGTTCCTGTTCGACGATCCCTCGGCGATGGTCCGCATCGACATGTCCGAGTTCATGGAGAAGCACGCGGTCGCCCGGTTGATCGGCGCGCCTCCGGGCTACGTCGGCTATGAGGAGGGCGGCGTGCTGACCGAAGCGGTGCGGCGGCGTCCCTACCAGGTCGTGCTGTTCGACGAGGTCGAAAAGGCGCACGGCGACGTGTTCAACGTGCTGCTGCAGGTGCTCGACGACGGCCGCCTGACCGACGGCCAGGGCCGCACCGTCGACTTCACCAACACGCTGATCATCCTGACCTCCAACCTCGGCAGCCAGTACCTCGCCCAACTCGGCGAGAACGAGCCGGCCGAGAAGGTCGAGAGCCAGGTGATGGAGGTGGTCCGCGCCCATTTCCGGCCGGAGTTCCTCAATCGGCTGGACGAGATCATCCTGTTCCATCGGCTGAGCGCCAACCACATGGCGCCGATCGTCGACATCCAGGTCGGCCGGCTTGGGCGCTTGCTGGAGGATCGCAAGATCCGGCTGGAGCTGACCGACGCGGCCCGGGCGTGGCTCGGGCGGGTCGGCTACGATCCGGTCTATGGCGCGCGGCCGCTCAAGCGTGCGGTGCAGAAATATCTGCAGGACCCGCTCGCCGACGCCATTCTGCGCGGCGAGGTCAGGGACGGGCAGACGGTGCGGGTGGACGAAGGCGACGGCGGGCTGGTGATCGGACCCGCCTGAGCCGCGGGTCAGCCCGCCGGCTTGTAGCCCGGGTTTTGTTGCGCCCGCTCGACCTCGGTCCGGTCGGACGCACGACGGGCCTGCCATTCCGCCGCGGTCATGCACACGCGGCGGCTGCCCAGCCGGGTCCCCGTTTCCTCAACTCGCTCGCAGATCTTTTTGTTGGGATCTGCCGGTGCCTTGGTGGGACGGTTGCTGCCGATGCTGGCCACCTGAGCGGAAGCGGGCAGGGCGGCGGTGCCAAGCAGCGCGGTAAGCAAGAGCAGCTTCAACTTCGGTCTCCCAAACTGTTCGGAAATGGACTGCTGCTGGCCTTCCCGCCTCCTGTCCAGCAGCTTTCGACGAACGACTTAGGACGGCATGGCGACGTCAAAAGCGACCGTCATCCGCTCGCCCTCGGCAAAGGCTTTCGTGCCATGCCACATGGTTGATGGAAACAAGGCCAGCCGCCCGGGCTTGGGCTCCATCAGCCGAGCGGGTGGAAGACGGAGCCCAAGCTCCGGTGGCGGCTCCCCCAAGGCCAGCCAGCCGGCCTGCTCGCGCCCGAGGTCCGGCGGCAGCAGGATATAAAGGGCCGAGCTGAACCAGCCCATCGGATGGACATGGCTGGCATGGCGGCCGCCGGCGGCGAGCCGGACCGACCAGGCTCCGGCGAAGCGGATGGGGCTGCGCCGAGTTCGCAGCAGCGGATGATCGGGGTGTGGGGGCGGTAAGGCGGCGGCGTGCTCGGCAACGGCTGCGCGAACTGCCTCGCGCAGCTGCACGATGACAGGATCGATCAACGAGAAGAGATTGCCGTCGGTCTGCGTGCCGCCGCGGACCGACTGCATCAGCGGCTGGCTGCGCGTGGTGTGCAGGCTGCGCAACTTGTCGGCCAAGACCCCGAGGTCGGGCAGCCGGTCAGCAAGATCGTACACACCGACGAAACGCCCGTCCCCTTCCAACCACTCGTAGCGCGGGTCGCCGAGCAGGCGCCAAGTGGACGCGGCGTAGGGCCAGAACATGGCGGCGCTGTCACTCGCCAACCATTCGGCAAGCAGGGCGGCTGCATCCTCCAGCCTCTGCGAGCGGAGAAGATGACGGACCCGGCGCACGGCAAGCGCCGCATCGTCAATTGGGGTGAGCTGCTCGAACAGCACGTCGGCGCGCTCCAGCTCGCCCATCTCCGCATAGGCAATTGCCTCGGACGCATCGAACAGGAGGTGCTCGTCCATGGCCGCTCTTCCGTCGGCAACGACGCGGAGGACCTCGTCGTAGTGCTTCGCGTGAGCCAGGCACATGATCTGCTCCCGGCGGAGATCGAGGTTTGCCGGATGGGATCGCAGAACCGCATCGAAGTTGCTGGTGAAGCCATCGCGCTCGCCGTCGAGCCACCGGGTCTGGCTGAGCAAGCTTTGCCCATGAACCCATTCCGGCGAACGTCCAAGCACCTGTTCGAGGCCCCTGCGCGCGTCCGCCGCCCGGCCTTCGGCGATCAGCGCGCCGGCGATATCCAGCATGATGTCGGGATTGCCTGGCGACAGCTGCAGCGCCGCGCCGTAAGCGTCCAGGGACGGAAGCCCGGCTTCCCGGAGCGTACGCGCCAGCGCATGGGCAATCTTGACGTTGCGGGGATCCAGCTGAGCCGCGCGCCGCAACGAAGGAATGGCCAGTTCCCTCCGATCGGTCTCTCGCAGCAGCAGCCCATGAACCTGCCAGGCGGTGGGGTCGGCCGGAGTCGCCTGGAGAAGCTCAGCCACCGGCGCGATCCAGCGTTCCGCATCTCCGGCCTTTAGCCCCTCCGCCGCCTGCTGCAGGATGGTGCGAGGATGTGAGACGCCGACGCTCGCCACAGTCAGAGCGTTCCGGTGAAGCCCACCCCGGCCGCCGGGATCAAGGCGGCCACCGCCTCCCGTTCTGCGGCAGATAGGGCGGGCGGCCATAAGTCGAGGATCAGCACCACCCGCAGCTCCTCGCTGTCGTTCCAGGCCTCATGCTCGATCGTGTCGTCGAATACGAAGGCTTTCCCGACCTTCCACTCGATCGTCGTCGCGCCGACGCGGAAGCCGCAATTCGGGGGAACGATCAACGGCAGGTGGCAGACCAGCCGCGTGTTGGCGACCCCAGTATGCGGCGGAATGCGCGTGTGCGGGGCAAGAAGAGAGAACATCGCATTGGGCGAAGCGCCGGGAACATCCGGCTGCGGTAGCTCGCCTAGAACCGCCATCGTTACCCGGCAGTGGCGTGCGTTCTCTTCGACGCGGCTGCCGTTTCGGATGAGATGCAGCGCGGACCAGTTCGTGTTGTGGTTGAGCGCCTTCCATTGCCGGAGCGGCACCTGGTCGGGGTACTGGATGTAGGGGACGAGCTCTCGGGCCTCAGCTTCCAGCAAGCCGCGGAACTCGGCCAGGATGTCCGGGGTGCGCTCCTCCAGCCGTTTCAGCTGGGGGAACAGCTCGCGGTGATGGAACTCGGCGACCGGAAGCCCGGGGTAGTGGAAGTGGCTGGGATCCTGAGGGTAGTAGCGCGTGCCACGCGAGCTGTTGGTGATGAATCGGTTGACGCGGGCACGCTCAGTCGGTGACAGCTGGTCGGGAACTTGGCGGGCGAGCCGCTGCTCAACGTCTGAGCGATGGCGGCCGACCTGCTGCCTGGCGTGGGCCACCGCCGACGCCATATAGGGCGGTAGCTCTTCGTCGGGAGGCGCTTGCGCCAGGGCCCGGTCGAAGGCTTCGCCGGCGCGGGCATCCGCCATCCGTTCCAGCAGCATCGCGCGGGCGAGCAATGCCGAGAAGTCGAGCGGCGAGAGCGCGAGCGCCCGGTCGATCGCGTCCAATGCGCCTGCGACGTCGCCCGACGCGCGCCGCATGGCCGACAGTTTCACCAAAAGGTCGAGCCGCTCCGGCGCCAGCGCAGCGGCCTCCGTCAGCAAGCGGCTCGCGGTAGCCGGGTCACCAGCCGCAGCCGCCCGGTCCGCCTGCCAGTCAAGCTCGCTCGAATCGCTGCTCATGGCGATCTTCATGAGAGCTTTGAACTCAAAAGAAAACGGCGGGCCTCCAGGGAGACCCGCCGCAATCTTGTGCCTTTGGCCGCGACTTAGAAGTCGACGGTGAAGCCCGCGAAGATGTAGCGACCCAGCGAGTCGTAAACCTGCGGGAAGGTGTTGCCGTTACCGAACGGAGCACCCGCGACCTGGCCACCGGCGACCGGCGGATCCTTGTCGAGGATGTTGTTGGCACCGACCCGGAAATTGTACCGGTCGCCAACCCGAGCCTGCAGCGCCAGATCGAAGAAGCTCTGGGCGGAGATCCGGTCGTTGCCCGGGAACGTCGAGTCACTCTCGACCTTCGAGAAGTAGCGCCACTGACCCGAGATGCCGAGGCCGTTCGGGAAGGTGAAGCCGGCCCGCAGCTTGTGCCGCCACTTGGGATTGGGAGTGCCCAGGAACGGACCGATCGCGCATTGCGGACCGAACTGGCCACGGCATTCCGTCTCGTTGCCGTCGCCGAGCGGATCGGCGGACAGCTCCCGGAGGTAGGTGCCGACGAGGCTGACGTTGGCGTTGCCATAGGAACCGACGCGAGTCGCGTATGACGCGTTCACGTCGAAGCCGCGGGTCCTCACCCGGCCGATGTTGCTGTTGACGTCGGTGATGAAGCCGCCGGGCGTCAGGAAGAGCGAGCCGAAGGCATCGCGGTTGATCCGCGAGCAGAAAGCAGCATCCCCCGACTCCAAGCAGCGGGTAATGATGGTATCAAACCCGATGGTGCCGATGACGTCACGCACCTTGATGTTGAAGTAGTCGAGCGTCACCGCGAGCCCCGGAATGAAGCGGGGCTGAAGCACCGCACCCAGGGTGATCGAGTTGGCAGTCTCCGGCGACAGGTCCGGGTTGCCGCCAAGGAAGCCGTTATACTGGTCGGCCGGGTTGGCGGCGATATTGCCGAACTGAGCCGCCGACACGCCGGTCAGGGCGCACTGCGCAGCGGTGAAGCCGTTAACGGTCCCGTTGGTTCCGATCGGACCCGCGCAGGGATCGGTCGTGCCGCTCAGGCCGACCGACTGAGCCGAGAACAGCTCAACCACGTTCGGAGCGCGGACCGCCCGGTTGTAGCTGCCGCGCAGACGGACGTCCCGGATCGGAGCGAACTCAAGCGCGACCTTGTACGTGTCGGTGTCGAAGTCGTTGTCTGCGACCTTGTAGTAAGACTTCCGGTAACCGGCGCTGAGGGTCAACTCATGGAAGAAGTTCTCTGCGACCAGCGGGATCGACACTTCGGCGAACACGTCCCGGACGTCGAAGTCGCCTTCAACGCCGATGGTCGGACCGCCCTGGCCGGCAAGATCGCCGGTCGAGAAGGCCGTGTCGGTGTCGAGGTTCAGCGATTCCTTGCGATATTCGACGCCGACGTTGAGGCCGACGCCGCGATCGGCGAACGGCGACTGCAGGCCATATTCTTCACCGCTGAGGGTGATGTTGGCGTTCGCGACGGTTTCCTGCGTGTCGCCGCGCTGGAAGCCCGGGGTCTGCAGGAAGCTGAGAGCCTCCGGAGTGACGCCGCCCGTGACGAAGATGTTGTACGGGACGCAGCCCGCGTCGGCCGTGCCGTTAAGCGTGCCGCGGCAGACCGGCAGACCGGTGGTCGGGTCGGCCACGACGTCCAGCGCCTGACCCAGACGGCGAACCGAGAAGTCGTTCAGATAGGTCTCTGCCAGGATCGTCTTACCGAACTGGTAGAACGCGTCGTAGCTGACACCCCGCAGGAAATCACCGCGCACACCGCCGACGATGCGGAAGGCGGTGTGCTCCAGATCGTCCTGACGGCCGCCGCCTTCGACGTTGCGGCGCAGGATGATGAGGTTGGAACCGGTGACCCCCGCCGCGTTCGTGTAGGTCACGCCAGGCGCGCAGACGATCGCCCGCTGCTGAGCCGACAACAGCGGATTGTCGCAGTTAATGAAAGTGGTGTTGCCGAAATTGCCCGACGGAGCGATCTGCGCGACCGACTTGTCGTGCATGAACATCGCTTCGAGGTACGGCTTGGCGGCGTCGCTGATCTCGTACTCCGCAAACGCACCGGCGGTGTAACGCTCGTTGGGCCGCTGGAAATAGTTGAACGGGCCGAAGTTGAACGGGGTGTTTCCGGGGATAAAGGTCCCGGTCCCGTCGGCTGCGTTCGGGCCGACCTGGAACACGCCAACCGGCGCAAAGGTGGGGCTGAAGAGCTGGAAGGTGCCGTTGGCCGAGGTGCCCGAACCGCCGCAGTTGAATTCGCGTCCGGCGGTCGCGGCAGCCGTTTCCGAGATGCCGGTCAGCGCGCAGGCCGAATAGTCACGCGAGGACTGAAGAACGGCATCCTGCTTGCGGTAAGTCGCATAAGCCATGACGTGGCCACGGTCGTCCGCGAACGGCGTGCCGAGCGCAACGGAGATGTCGCGGGCCAGACCATTGTTGCTCCAACCTTGCGGACGCGGGAAGCCGCGGGCGTCGATAGCCTCGGTGACGTCGCTGATCGCGTCGTTGTCGTGATTGAAGAAGCTCGCCTGGCCATCGATGCGAAGACCGGTGAAGTTGGTGTCCATGATGAAGTTGACGACGCCGGCGACCGCGTCGGCACCGTACACAGACGATGCACCACCGGTCAGCACGTCGACCCGCTTCACCAGCGACGACGGGATGAAGTTGATGTCAGGCACAGGCGAGCGCGGATCGCCCGGCATCAAACGGCGGCCGTTGACCAGCACCAGGGTGCGGGCCGAGCCAAGGCCGCGGAGGTTGACGGTCGCGGTACCGGTCGAGCCGTTGGAGATGTTCGAACCCTGCGCCGCGAAGGACTGCGGCAGCGAGTTGATCAGGTCCTCGGTGCGGGTCGTGCCCTGAAGCTTGATTTCCTGCGCGGTCACCACCGTGACCGGGCTGGCCGAGGTCAGGTTGGGCTGCGGGATGCGCGAACCGGTGACGACAATGTCCTGACCGGTCTCGACGTTCTCGCCCTCAGCCGAAGTCGACGGGGTGGTGGTGCCTTCCACCGGAGCGGTGGTCTCCGGCACGGTCGGGGTCGCGCTGTTGTCGGTCGGGCTCGGCGTGGGAACCGGAGCCGGCGCGTCCTGCGCGAAGGCCGGGGTAGCGACCACGCTCGCGCCGACCAGCAGGGTCGTGGCGAGCAGGCGCTGACGAAGAATGAGCTTCATGAAACTTCTCTCCTTTGCTGGCCACGAACGGCGCAGACAAACACGTGCAGCAAGCAACCTTGCCGAAGCCGCTCGCTGATAAGGCCAGGCCGAAGAGGCTGGCAATGTCCGCGCCTTCAGGGTGCAACAGTTGTTCCGGGCCTGTCTCATTCTTGCAACAGCCTTGCCTCGCGTCCGGACCGAGCGATAAGGTCGGAGCCGGCAAGAGGTGTGGCAGTGAACAAGATCATCGGGGTCGGCGCCGTCTGCTTGATCGTTCTGGGAAGTGCCGCAGGCGCTCGCACGCCGCCTCAGACCGGCACTCCGCAGCAGATCGAACGCCTGCTCGCGTGCGAAGAGCAGAAGGACGCAGCGCTGCGCTTGCAGTGCTTCGATCGTGAGTCCGCCGCGATCCGGCAGTCGCTCGCCAAGCGGGACCTGGTGGTGGTCGACCGCGCCCGGGCAAGCCAGGCTCGGCGCGGGCTGTTCGGCTTCTCCGTGCCGAGCTTTGGCGGCCTGTTCGGTGGCGACGACAAAGACGCGATCAAGCAGATCGAAAGCGCGGTCACCCGGGCCTCCCGCAACGCAGAGGGTGGCTGGACCGTGCGGCTGGCGGACGGCTCGACCTGGAGTCAGACCGACGATAATCCGATCGCGCTGGAACCCCGGTCGGGCGACAAGGTGGTAGTCAGGCGCGCGGCGCTGGGCAGCTTCACCATGAGCATCAATCGTCAGCCCGGCGTCAAAGTGCGCCGGATCGGCTAGGCCGCAGCCGTTCCCCCCTGCGCCGCCAAGCTGGCGTGCGCGTCGCGGTAGGCTTCTTGGCGGGCGACGCTCCAGTAGCGCAGCTTGTCCAGCGGGATGCGCTCGCCCGTGACGGCGCAGCGGACGTGGTCGCCGTCGGACAGGAGCCGGAAGGTGCCGGCCATGTAGTGAATGCGCGCCTCGCGGCGGCCGCCTTGCATCAGCATGTTCACGCTTCCTCGCCGTCGAACAAGGACGGCTGCGGCTGGAGATAGGCGCCGCGCGGCCGGCGCTCAACCCGGCGCGGAGCAGGTGGGGCATCCCCGACGCTTGCCTCCACCCGGCCGTCGGCGAAGTGCAAGAACAGGTTCGGCGCAGCGCGGGCATCGGCGGCGCGGGTCAGGGTGCGTCCGCCCCGGTCGGTGACCCGGACGTACCCGCGGCTGAGCGGCCGTTCCGGATGGACGAGCTCCGCCATCTTCCAGGCCGCCTCCAGCCGCTCGCCGGCGCGGGCGATCCGCCCGTCGATGAGGCTCGGCTGGAGCCGCGGCGCCACCAGGTTCATGGCCGCCTCGCCCTTGTGCGTGCGGGCCGTCAGCGCCCGCGGAAGCCTGGCGCCGACCTCGTCCAGCCGCTGCTGCCGGACGCCGAGCAGCGCGTCGGGCTGCGGCCAGCGGCACGCGGTCAGCGCCAGCCGCTCCCGGGCGAGCTCCGCGCGGCGCCCGAGGCAGCGGCGCTTGCGGGCGAGCAGGTCGTCCAGTTGCGCCAGCAGTTCCGCCCGCACCGGCACCGCCAGCTCGGCCGCGGCGGTGGGGGTCGGCGCGCGCACGTCGGCCGCGTGGTCGACGAGGGTGGTGTCCGTCTCGTGGCCGACCGCGCTGATCAGCGGGATCGGGCATTCGGCGGCGGCGCGCACCACCTCTTCTTCGTTGAAGGCCCACAGGTCCTCGATCGAGCCCCCGCCCCGCGCGACGATCAGCAGGTCGGGGCGCGGGTTCATCGCCGGAAAGCCGCGAATGGCCGCGGCGATGTGGGCGGCGGCGCCTTCCCCCTGCACCGGGACCGGCCAGACGACCACGTGCGTCGGGCAGCGATCTTCCAGCCGGTGGAGGATGTCGCGGATCACCGCGCCGGTGGGAGAGGTCACCACCCCGATTATCCGGGGCATGAACGGCAGCGGCCGCTTGCGCTCCGCGGCGAACAGGCCCTCGGCCGCGAGCGCGCGGCGGCGGCGGTCGAGCAGAGCCATCAGCGCGCCCTCGCCCGCCAGCTCCATCCGCTCGACCACGATCTGGTATTTGGAGCGGCCCGGGTAGGTGGTCATCCGCCCCGTTGCGATCACTTCCGCGCCGTCTTCGGGCCGGAACGCCAGCGCCGCCGTGCTTGTCCGCCAGATCACCGCGTCCATGCAGGCGGCGTCGTCCTTGAGCGTGAAATAGCAATGGCCCGAGCTGTGGCGCTTCCACCCGCTGATCTCGCCGCGGACGCGGACCCGGCCGAAGCCCGTTTCCACCGCCCGCTTCACCGCTCCGGCCAGCTCCGAAACGGTGAGCGGCGGCGAATTGTCGCCTCCCGCGGTCTGCGCTAGGAGGCCGGGCGTGTCGTCGGGGAAGCTCATCGATATCCTGCTGCTGGGGTCGGGCGGGCGCGAAGATGCGCTGGCCTGGCGGCTGAGGCAATCGCCAAGCTGCGGCCGGCTGCTGGCGGCGCCGGGCAATCCGGGCATTGCACGCTGGGCGGAGTGCGTCGCGATCGATCCATGTTCGCCGGCCGATGTAGTGGCCCTGGCCCGAAGTGCGAAGGTCGGCCTGGTCGTGGTCGGCCCGGAAGCGCCGCTGGTGGCGGGGGTGGCGGACGCTTGTCGGAGCGCCGGCATTGCGGTGTTCGGACCGAACGCCGCGGCGGCGGAGCTGGAAGGATCCAAGGGCTTCACCAAGGATCTGTGTGCCGCGGCAGGAATTCCGACCGCCGCTTATGTTCGGGCGAACGGCGCCGAACAGGCGCTCGCCGAGCTGTCCCGCTTCTCCCTGCCGGTGGTGGTCAAGGCGGACGGCCTGGCCGCGGGCAAAGGCGTAACGGTCGCCGAGACCCGGGAGGAAGCGGGAGCCGCGATTGCCGACATCGACAATGCCCCGCTGGTCATCGAGGAGTTCCTTCGCGGCGAGGAAGCGAGCCTGTTCGCGCTGGTCGACGGGGAGACCGCAGTGCCGCTCGCATCGGCCCAGGACCACAAGCGCGTGGGCGACCGCGACACCGGGCCGAACACCGGCGGCATGGGCGCCTACAGCCCGGCCCGCGTGCTGACCCCGGAGCTGGAGGGGCGGGCGATGGCCGAGATCGTCCTCCCCACAGTACGCGCGATGGCTGCCCGGGGAACGCCGTTCAGCGGGGTGCTCTACGCCGGGCTGATGCTGACCGACGAAGGCCCCAAGCTGATCGAATATAACGTCCGCTTCGGCGACCCGGAATGCGAGGCGATCATGCCGCGGATGGAAGGAGATCTGGCGGAGCTGCTGCTGGCGGTCGCCACCGGCAGACTCGGCGAGATCGATCCGCCCGAGCTGTCGCACGAGACCGCGGTGACGGTGGTGCTGGCTGCCCAAGGCTATCCCGGCACGCCGCGCAAGGGCTGCCTGGTCGACGGCATCGAAGCGGCCGAGCAGGTGGAAGGCGTGACCGTGTTCCAGGCCGGCACGGCGCGGCATGGCTCCGGCGCCCTGCTTTCGGCGGGCGGACGGGTGCTGGCCGTGACCGCGCGGGGTCCAACGCTGGCCGAAGCGCGCGCCCGGGCGTACCGGGCGGTCGACGCCATCGACTTCGCCGACGGCTTCTGCCGCCGCGACATCGGCTGGCGCGAGCTGGCACGGGAGGGGGCGTGAAGCGCAACGCGAAGCTGCTGGTCGGCGCCCTGGCCGCGGTGGCGGTCGCCGAACTCTACCATGGCCCGCTCGGCGCCGCCGAGACGCTCGAGCAGCGGATCGAGCGGCAGGCCCGGGCCGAGCTCGACCACCACGAAATGTTCGGGGTGCAGGCGCAGCTGGACGAACGGCCGCTCCGCCGCACCCTGGTGTTGTCGGGGCCCGCCGACGACTTCCAGCGGGGCGAGCTGGTCCGGGTCATGGGCCAGCTTCCCGGCGTTGCGGCGGTTGAGTGGGACCCGGCGTCGCTGCCGGCACAGGAGACACGCCGATGATGCCCCTGTTCCTCGAAGCGGCGCTGCTGGCGCTGCTCGGCTACCTGCTGGGGCTGGGCGCCGCCTGGCTGGCCTACCTGCACCTGCGTTATCAAGCGAGAGGATGGAAATGAGTGAATTGTGGGCCGCTTATTGGCCAGTAATCCTGATCGCGGTTGCGATCGGTCTGATCACCGGCTTTCTGATCTTCCGGCCCAAGCAGCGTGTCACCCTTACCAAGGAGGAAGCGCCGGTCCGCCCGCACATGGCGGTGGCTCGGACGGCGGAGGTCCCGCCGCCGGCACCGGCGCCAGCATCGGCTCCTGCGATGTCTTCGCCCGCCAGCCCGGACGACAGCGACGGCGGCGGCGAGGGCGAGGACCTGGCCGACGAAGCGGCGGCGGCGATCAGCGACGTCACGGGCGAGATCATCGGCGCGCCCGTGCACAGCCACTTGCCGGGGTCGCGCGGCGTCCCGGACAACCTGCAGAAGCTCAAGGGCGTAGGGCCGAAGCTGGCGGGCCTCCTCCAGAGCAAGGGGCTGGTCCGCTACGAGCAGATCGCTGCACTTTCACCCGAAGACGTCGACCGGATCGATGCCGATCTCGGCGCCTTCCGCGGCCGGCTCACCCGCGACCGCATCGTGGAACAGGCCGGTTATCTCGCCCGCGGAGACCAGGCGGGGTATGAAGAGCAGTTCGGGAAGCTGTAAACCTTCGTCATTGCGAGGAGCGTAGCGTTGAAGCAATCCAGTGCCTTGAAGTGAACTGGATTGCTTTGCTCTGCTCGCAATGACGCCCGGGCGAGCGAACGCTCAGATCGCCACTTCTTCCGCTCCCTGCAGCCGCCGCGCCTTACGGGTGACCAGCAGCTTGTCGATCTTGCGGCCATCGAGGTCGACGATTTCGAACGTCCAGCCATCGTGCCCGAAGCGCTCGCCGGTCTCGGGCAGATGCTTCAGGACCGACAGGGCGAATCCGGCCACGGTGGAATAGTCGCGCTCGCCGGGCATGTTGATGCCGAGCCGGTCCTCCAGCAGGTCCGCGTTGGCGGCGCCGGACACCAGCCAGCTGCCGTCCTCCCGTTCCACCAGGGGCGGGTCGTCGTCCTCCACATCGCTGGCGAAGGAGCCGGCCAGCGCCGCCAGGATCGATCCCGGGGTGACGATGCCGTCGAGGTGGCCGTATTCGTCGTGGACCAGCGCCAGCGGAACCTCGGCCGACCGCAGCACGGACAGGGCGTCCATCGCGTCCATCACGTCGGGGATCACCGGTGCCTTGCGGGCCATGAGGCGCAGGTCCAGCGGGCGCCCCTCCAGCATGGCGTCGAGCAGGTCGCGCGCCCGAAGAACGCCGACGATGTTTTCCACCGTCCCTTCCGCGACCGGTATGCGGCTGTGCGGAGTTTCGGCGAGCGCGCGGCGCAGTTCGTCGGGCGAAGAATTGATGTCGATCCAGTCGACCTCGGTCCGCGGGGTCATGACCTCGCGTACGGGCCGGTCCGCCAGGCGCACGACCCCCGAGATGATCGCCCGCTCATTCTCTTCCAGCACCCCCGCCGTCTGCGCTTCCGCGACCACCAGGTGCAGCTCCTCGGCAGTCACCTGATTCTGGTTCTCGCGGTTGAGACCCGCCACTCGGAAGATCAGCGCGCTGGTCTTGTCCAGCAGCCACACGAACGGCGCCATCGCCTTGGCCAGCCACAGCATCGGCCGGGCCATGGCGACCGCGATCGGCTCGGGCGAGCGCAGCGCGAATTGCTTGGGCACCAGCTCGCCGATCACCAAGGAGGCAAAGGTGGTGACCACGATCACCAGGCCGAAGCCGAGCCGCCAGGCCAGATCCGCTTCCAGGCCGGCGGCCCTGAACCGCTGCGCGACCGGCTCGCCCAGGCTGGCCCCCGAATAAGCGCCGGCCAGGATGCCGATCAGGGTGATCCCGATCTGAACCGTGGACAGGAAGCGGCTCGGTTCCGCGGCTAGCGCCAGGGCGGTGCGGGCGCCGCCGCTGCCGCCCTTGGCCAGGCCCTTCAGCCGCGCCTCACGCGCGGACACGATCGCCAGCTCGCTCATCGACAAGACGCCATTGAGCGCGATCAGCGCGAGGATGATGAACAGGTCGATCCAGGGGAACGGGAGCAGGTGGTCGCTCATCGAAGAGAAGGGCCTTAGCCGTTCGCCGGTCCCGGCAGCAAGCCCAAGGTCGGTTCGCATCCGGAACTATCCGGACCCCCTGCCGGTTTTATGGCAAGCCGTTTCCTGTCTCCGGAGTTCCCATGAACCGCCTCACCCGAACCATGACCGTGCTGTCCGTCAGCGGAGCACTGCTCGCCACGTCCGCCTGCGTCACCAATCCCGAAACCGGCAACCGGCGGATTTCCAATACCGCGCTGGGCACGATCGGCGGTGTGCTGGGCGGTTACCTGCTTGGTGACGTCGTCGGCGGCCGCAGCGATCGCACCGCCAAAATCCTCGGCGCCGGCATCGGCGGGCTCGCCGGCGCGGCCGTCGGCCGGTACATGGACCAGCAGGAGGCGGAACTGCGCCGGGAGACCGCGGGCACGGGCGTGGAAGTGATCCGTCAAGGCGACGACCTGGTGCTGCGCATGCCGTCGGGCATCACCTTCGCCTACAACCGCTACGACGTCCAGCCGCAGTTCCAGTCCACGCTGAACGAGGTCGCCTCCACCCTGGCGCAGTACCAGCAGACTTATATCGATGTCCTCGGCCATACCGACTCATCGGGCAGCTACGAATACAACCAGGGCCTGTCGGAGCGGCGGGCGCAGTCGGTCGCCAGCTATCTCGCCTCGCGCGGTGTGAACCGGGCGCGCATGGCGACCCGCGGCTTCGGGGAAACCCAGCTGCTGGTGAACCCGGAGCAGACGGAGGCCGATCGCGCGGCGAACCGGCGGGTGGAGATCCGGGTGGTGCCGCTGCGCACCCAGGGCTGATCGCCGCTCGAAGGTCCTGATCAGCGTGCCAGGAAGGGCGCTCCGGCCGGTGCCGGGGCGTCCTTCTTCCTAGCGGCGCTCCGCGAAGAAACTCCGCAGCTGCGCCGCCGCCTCCGCCTCGCCGATCCCGCCGAGCACATCCGGTCGATGGTGGCAGGTCGGCTGCCCGAACAAGCGCGGCCCGTGCAGCACGCCTCCGCCCTTGGGGTCCTCCGCCCCAAAGCGCAGCGCGTCCAGCCGGGCCAGCGCGATCGCCGCCGCGCACATGGCGCAGGGCTCCAGACTGACCCACAGGGTGCAGCCGTCGAGCCGCGGTGTCCCGAGCGCTTCGGCGGCGCGGCGGATCGCAACCATCTCGGCATGGGCGGTCGGGTCGAGGCTCGAGCGCATCACGTTGCGCGCTTCCGCCAGCACCGCGCCATTCCGGGTGACCACCGCGCCCACCGGCACCTCGCCGGCGGCCGCCGCTTCGGCAGCAAGGTCGAGCGCCCGGCGCATCGGCGGGGGAAGCGGGAAGCCCCGTCCTGAGCCATGTCGAAGGGTCATGACTCCCGCTAGCGCAAGGCCGGCGCGGAGTCAGTCGTCAGGGCTGGGTCGCGTTGGTGGTGGCAACTCCGTTCGCTTGCTGCTGCTGCTGCTGCGCCGCTGCACCGTCCGCCGGCCGCACCTCGATCGCCGGCAGCTTCACCGTGCGCTCCTGCGTGCCGACCCCGATCTTGCCCGTTTCCACATCGAACTGCGGCGCCTGACCGCCCTTCGCCACCACGCCCGACTGGTTGACGTCGATGTCGGGGGCCGCTGCGGCCTGGGTCTGGTTGATGTTGATGAACCCGGTGGCGATCGCTCCGATGGCCACCACGATCAGCAGAATGAGCAGTAGCAGGATCGCACGCATGAAGCCTCCCAAGTGTGTTTGGCGGTCAACGCTCGCTTGCGCTGCCGGGTTGCCTCCGGTTGACGGCCTGTCCTCCAGCGGCTATCGGGCGGCGCTTTCCGGGTGGCTTCGGCCGCCCATCTTCAATCGGGATCGAACCATGTCGCGCGTGTGCGAGCTGACCGGCAAGGGCCGGCAGGTGGGCAACAATGTTTCCCACGCCAACAACAAGACCAAGCGGACCTTTCTGCCCAACCTGCAGAACGTCACGCTGATCAGCGATGCGCTGGGTCAAAGCGTCAAGCTGCGCGTCTCCACGCACGGGCTGCGTTCGGTGGAGCATGTCGGCGGGCTGGACAACTGGCTGGCCAAGACCAGTGACGACAAGCTAAGCCTCAAGGTCCGCAAGCTCAAGCGCGAAATCGCCAAGAAGGTGACAACAGCCGCGTAAGTGGATGTTGTCGTCCCCGCGCTTGCGGGGACCCAGTTCCTCCCTGCTACGGCAGGTCGACGGCCAGCAGGACCGTCCTGCGCAGATCGCTGAAGTCGTTGTCGCTGATCAGCCACAGCCGCGTCTTGCCTGCGGGCAGCGGTTCGACGGCGATTCCTTCCAGGTTGGTGAGCGGACCCACCGGGATGCGCCGCAGCAGCCGCACCTGACCGCCGCCATCGCGACCGAAGCTGAGCTCGCCGAGCTGATTGACCAGGCCTGCGAACCCGACCTGACGAACCAGAAGCAGCACGCGCCCGTCCGGCAGCCGGGCCGCGTCGGCGACCTCTCCCGGCACGCCGCCCAGCCGCGAACGCCGACCTCCGCGCCGGCCGACCCGCAACAGCTCGGTTCCCGTTTCGGGCAGCAACAGCAGGGCGTCCGAACCATCGCTGACCATCGCCTCGACGCCTTTGTTCAACGCCCAGCCTCGACGGCGGAGGCCGAAGGCCGCTTCCGCCCGGGCGAACCCGGGATCGTAGCGCCACAGCGAGTGCCGATTCTCGAACGCGACCCACCAGGACCCCGAACGGTCGCGCACCAGGGCTTCGCTGTCGCGCCAGCGCCGCTCGTGCGGCGAGCCGGGCCCGTCCGGCAGATCCCGGAGTCGCGCCCAAGCGCCTCGTCCCGGCTTGGGCAGGGAGACCACCACCCCCGAGTCGGTCAGCGCCAGCAGGCGGGAGCCGTCCACCGCCAGGGCCGAGACGCCGCCGAAGCGCGGGTCGTCCACCGTCACCGTCCAGGCACCGGCAGTCCCCGCCACAGCCAGCGCCTCAAAGCGCACTCCCGCCACGCGTTCGGGCAGGGGCTGACGGCTGGGCATTCCACGCAGCCGGTCGGCCGCCAGGACGATCAGGATGGGCAGCAGTAGCAACGCGCCGACCGAGGCTGCCAGGCTGAACTTTCGCTGCACGGGCCGTTCAGCAGCATTCAACTGCGAATCACGCATAAGCCACTGAGCGGACGGGACTTTCCTCCCCCTGTCTCCCGTCATTCCGCTGGCCACGGCGGAGTACGAATTCCCTCGCGTCGCGTAACGAGGGGGGGCCCGGTGCGAGTTGCGTAGCGCACCGGGTCCGTCTCCCGCTTGGCCCCGGACCGCCTCATCGTTTGATGTCGAACAGACCGGCCAGCTGGTCCACCAGCGCTCCGCCAAGCTGCTCGGCGTCCATGATGGTGACCGCCCGAGCATAATAGCGGGTGACGTCGTGACCGATGCCGATCGCGGCGAGCTCCACTGGCGAGCGGCCCTGGATCCACCCGATCACCTGCCGCAGGTGCCGCTCGAGATAGGCGCCGCCGTTGGCGCTGGCGGTGGAGTCGTCCACGGGCGCGCCGTCGGAGATGACCATCAGGATGCGGCGCTCCTCCGGCCGGGCGATCAGCCGGCCGTGCGCCCACAGCAGCGCCTCGCCGTCGATATTCTCCTTGAGCAGCCCTTCGCGCATCATCAGGCCGAGATTCCGGCGGGCATGGCGGTAGGGCTCGTCCGCCCGCTTGTAGACGATGTGCCGGAGGTCGTTGAGCCGGCCCGGGTTCGGCGCGCGCCCTTCGCCAAGCCAGGCTTCACGGCTCTGCCCGCCCTTCCAGGCGCGGGTGGTGAAGCCGAGGATCTCGGTCGCCACGCCGCAGCGCTCCAGCGTCCGGGCGAGGATGTCCGCGCTCATTGCGGCGATGGAGATGGGCCGGCCGCGCATGGATCCCGAATTGTCGATCAGCAGGCTGACCACCGTGTCCTTGAACTCGGTGTCGCGCTCGACCTTGTAGCTCAGCGAATGGCCCGGCGAGACCACGACCCGCGCCAGCCGCGCGGCGTCAAGCAGCCCTTCCTCCTGGTCGAAATCCCAGCTGCGCGCCTGCTGCGCCATCAGCCGCCGCTGCAGCCGGTTGGCGAGGCGGGTCACAACGCCGGTCAGCTGGCCCATCTGCCCGTCGAGGTAGGCGCGCAGCCGGCCGAGCTCTTCCTCGTCGCACAGGTCGTGGGCCTCGACCACCTCGTCGAAGCGGGTTGTAAAGGCCTGGTAGTCGCCGGCGAGCTCCGGCTCCCCCGGACGCCGGTTGGGCCGCGGCTGGGCGGCTTCGTCGCCTTCGTCGCCCGGCTGGCCCTCGTCGCCGTCCAGGTCGTCGGCCGAGATGTCCCGGTCCTCGCCGCCGTCCTCCGTCTGTTCGGCGCGCATCTCCATCTCGCCGGCGGACGGGCTCTGGTCGTCCTGCTCCTCGTCCGACTCGTCCTGGCCGGAGTCGTCCCCTTCGTCCTCGTCGCCGCCCTCGTCCGGCGCTTCCTCGCTCGGGTCTTCCGCGGTCGCGAGTTCCAGATCCTCGAGCAGTTTGCGCGCGAGGGCGGCGAAGGCGGATTGGTCGTCCAGCGCCAGCGTCAAGGCGTCGAGGTCTGCCCCGGCCCGCTCCTCGATCCACTCCCGCACCAGCGCCAGCCCGGGCTCGGCGGCGCGCGGGGGCGGCGCGTCGGTCAGCCGTTCCCGCGCCAGCAGACCAAGTGCGGTCGCCAGCGGCACTTCCTCCGCCGTGCGGGCGCGGGTAATGGCGTCGCTCCGCACTCGCGCCTCC
This sequence comes from uncultured Sphingomonas sp., assembly GCF_902806285.1. Taxonomy (GTDB): domain Bacteria; phylum Pseudomonadota; class Alphaproteobacteria; order Sphingomonadales; family Sphingomonadaceae; genus Sphingomicrobium. The sequence continues at coordinate 43,941 of NZ_CADCWA010000163.1, forward strand.
GTGAGTTCAGCCAGGTTGGCCCGGACGCCCGGCATGGTTCTGGCGCCCAGAGCCTCCACCCGGGCCCCCTCCAGCGCGTCGAACACCGCCCGCGCGTCGGCCTCCGCTGGCGCCGCGCCTCCGTGTAGCTGGCTGTCGTGGTGACGCAGCCGAAGCGCCACGGCATCCGCCGCACCCCGCGCTTCCGCCACCAGCTTGGGCGGCAGGCCCGGTCCGGGCGAAACCACTCGCGCCAGCTTGCCGCCCGTCGCACCGCTTTCCGAGGCAAACGCCACTTCTACATCCGGATCGCGGGAAATGGCGCGCGCAGCGCCGGCGAGCACCCGGCGGAACTGATCAAGTGGGGTGGTCTCAGCCATTCGCAACCGCCCTTACTGAGCCGCGCCACCCAAGGCAAAACGTCCCTGTCCGGGACATTGGGCCGATGCCGAAAAACGAAGCGGCATC
>NZ_CADCWA010000164.1 GCF_902806285.1 uncultured Sphingomonas sp.
CCCTGCGCAACGCGATCGCCTACACCGACAAGGGCGGCGTGACGCTCGATTGCCGGGGCGAGGATGGGGTGGCGGAGATCCGGGTGATCGACACCGGGACCGGTATCGCGCCCGAGGACCAGGCGCGGGTGTTCGATCGCTTCTATCGAGCGGGAGCCCGCCGCGGCGAGGCGGCGCTCGGCCTCGGCCTGCCGCTCGCGCGGCAGTTCGTGGAAGCGCATGGCGGCACGGTGGAGCTCAAATCGGAGGCCGGGCGGGGCACGACCATCACCTTCATCCTTCCGCGCAAGCCCGCATTATCCTCCCCGACGAAGAGGCGACGGAGCGGGTGGGCCGCCAACTGGCAGCCGTGTTGCGGCCGGGCGATGTAGTGGCGCTGTCCGGGCCGCTCGGGGTCGGCAAGACGGCGCTCGCCCGGGCGATCCTGCGCGGGGCCGGGCATGCCGGCGAGGTGCCCAGCCCGACGTTCGCGATCGTCCAGCCTTATGACGACCTGGCGCTGCCGATCTGGCACTGCGACCTGTACCGGGTGGAAGAAGCGACGGAGCTCGACGAACTCGGCCTGGATGAGGTGCTGGCGGAGGGCGCGCTGCTGGTCGAGTGGCCGGAGCGGGCAGGTGCGGCGGCCTGGCCACAGGCGCTGCGCTTGTTTCTCCAGTTCGCGGATGGTGGCGCTCGCGGCTTGACAGCGCAGGTGCCCGCGGCATGGAAAGGGCGATGGCCGCTTCCCCGATGACCCCGCCGCCGCACGCGCCCGAGTTCCTGGCCGCGCACGGCTGGGCCGGGGCGATGGTCGCTCCGCTGGCCGGAGACGCGAGCTTCCGGCGCTATTTCCGGGTCCGGGATGGCGAGCGGGAAGCGGTGCTGATGGATGCGCCGCCGCCGCATGAGGACCCGCGGCCGTTCGTCGCAGTGGCCGAGTGGCTGGGCGGGGCCGGCCTGTCTGCGCCGGAGATCCTGGCGCAGGATCCGGAGCGCGGGCTGTTATTGCTGTCGGACCTGGGCTCCGAACGGTTGCGCGAAACGGTGGACGCAGCACCGGAGCGCGAGCGTGAGTTGTACGGATTGGCGACCGACGTGCTGGTGCACCTCCATTCGCGGCCGCCGATGCCCGGCCTGGCGCCGCATGGGCTGGCACAGTGGCTGGACGAGCTGCGGCTGTTCACCGAGTGGTATTGCCCGGCCGTCGGCCTGCGGGTCGACGAGGAGGACTATCGTGCCGCCTGGAGCCAAGTTCTCCAGCCCGTGGCGGAGGACGGTCTTGGGCCGGTGACGGTGCTGCGCGACTACCATGCCGAGAACATCATGCTGATCGGCGACCGCGGCGGCATCGCGCACCTCGGGCTGCTCGACTTCCAGGACGCGCTGGCCGGTCACCCGGCCTACGACCTGTGCTCGGTGCTGGAGGACGCACGGCGCGACGTGTCGCCGGAGATCGAACGCGACATGCTGGATCGCTACATGGCCGCGACCGATGCGCCGGCCAGCTTCGAGCGGGCCTATTGGGCGCTCGCGGCCCAGCGCAACACCCGGATTCTGGGCGTTTTCACCCGGCTGTGGAAGCGCGACGGCAAGGGGCACTACCGCCAGTTCCAGCCGCGCATGTGGGGCCTGCTGGAGCGCGACCTGGCGCAGCCCGGGCTGGAACCGGTGCGCGGCTGGTTCGAGCGCAACGTGCCCGCCGCTTATCGCTCGCAGCCGTGGGCGGAGGCGGCGTGAACGCCACCGTCTGCCGCACGCTGAGGCTCCGGCCCGAGATCGAGGCGGCCGTTCCGCGCACCGCCATGGTCATGGCGGCCGGGCTGGGCAAGCGCATGCGCCCGCTCACCGCCACCCGGCCCAAGCCGCTGGTGGAAGTCGCGGGCAAGGCCCTGCTCGACCATGTGCTGGACCGGCTGCGTGCGGCGGGGGTGGAGCGGGTGGTGGTCAACGTCCACTATCTCGCCGACGCGCTCGAAGCGCACCTGCGGTGCCACGCGAGCGACCTGGACGTCGCGATCTCCGACGAGCGCAGCTTACTGCTGGAAACGGGCGGCGGCCTCAAGCAGGCGCTCCCGCTGATCGACTGCGACCCGTTCCTGGCGGTCAACAGCGATAACCTGTGGGTCGATGGCGCGACCGATACGCTGAAGCTGCTCGCCTCGCATTGGGATGCGGAGCGGATGGACTGCCTGCTGCTGCTGGTGCCGCAGGCGCGCGCGGGCAACCACCGCGGCAACGGCGACTTCCACATGGACCCGGCCGGCCGCTTGCGGCGGCGGACCAAGGCCAGGGTCGCGCCGTTCGTGTTCACCGGCATCCAGATGGTGGCCAAGCGCATGCTGGACGGAGCGCCGGACGGACCGTTCTCCACCAACCTCCTGTGGGACCGCGCCATCGCCGACGGGCGCTGCTTCGGGGTGGTCCATCCCGGCCTGTGGTTCGACGTGGGGACACCGCCCGCAATCCGTGCCACGGAAGAGGCGCTGAGCCTTGCCTGAGGCCGCGCGGCCGGCCGTTTTCACCATCCCGGCGCACCACAGTTTCGCGGATGCGCTCGCCGCCGGGCTGATCGCGCGGCACGGCACGGACCCGCTGGCGCTGGCGCGCGGGCGCATCCTGCTGCCCAACAACCGCGCGGTGCGTACGGTCACGGAGGCGTTTGTCCGGGCGAGCGGCCAGGGGTTGCTGCTGCCGCGGCTGATCGCGATCGGCGATCCCGAGTTGGACGAGCGCATCGGCGAGGCGCTGGACCCGGCCGGCACCGCCGATCCCGTGCCGCCCGCCGTGGAGCCGTTGCAGCGGCTGGTGGCGCTCGCCGGCCTGCTGCGGCGGCAGATGGACGTGACGGCCGCCGAAAGCTTCCGCCTGGCCGCCGACCTCGCGCGGACGCTGGATGCGCTGCTGGTGGAGGAGGTGGCGCCCGCACGCCTGGCGGAGGCGGTGGCGGACGCGCCGGAGCTGGCGATCCATTGGCAGGTGTCGCTCGACCAGCTGCAGGCCCTGCTGCGGGCGTGGCCGGCCGAGCTTGCGCGGCTGGGGCGCATCGACCTGGCCGAACGGCGCAACCGGCTGCTGCGGGGGACAGCCAGGCGCTGGGCCGAGGCGCCGCCCGCCGGCTTCACGGTGGCCGCCGGAATAACGACCAGCGTGCCCGCCGTGGCGGCACTGCTCGCCCGGGTCGCGCGGGTGCCCGAAGGCACCGTCGTGCTCCCCGCCCTGAGCGGTCCGGAGCGGATGAACGCGGAGGAATGGGAAGCGCTCGGCCCTGACCCGGACACGGGACGGCGCGACGAGGCGCATCCGCAATTCCACCTCAAGCGCCTGCTCGACCGGATGGGCGTCAACCGGGAGGAGATCGAGCCCTGGCGCCGCGCTGGACAAGCCGCCGCGCCGGCGATCCGCAGCCGGGCGGTCGCCCACGCGATGAAGAGCGCCCGCTTCACCGATCGGTGGGCCGACCTTCCGGCACCCGAGCGGCGGCTGACCGGGGTCCGCTACGCCGAGCTTCCGGAACCCGCCTCGGAGGCCCAGGCGATCGCCATCGCCTTGCGCGAGGCGCTGGAAAGGCCGGGACGAACAGCCGCGCTGGTGACCCCGGACCGGATGCTGGCGGCGCGGGTCTCGGCGCTGCTGGCGCGGTGGGACATCGCGGCTGACGACTCCGCGGGCAGACCGCTCAGCCAGACGCCGGTGGGAACCTTGCTCCTAGGCATCGTCGCGGCCGCGGCGGAGCGGCTGGCGCCGGTGGCAACCCTCGCGCTCCTCAAGCATCCGCTGGCCGGGGCGGGGCAGGAGCGGCAGGCCTGGCTGGAGGCCGGGCGCATGCTCGACCTGGCCTTGCGCGGGCCGCGGCCGCCCGAGGGACTGGCCGGCATCGACGCGCACTGCGCCGCCAAGGATCGGGAGCGCGCGACCCGCGGGTGCGGCGAGGCGTGGCGGCGGGTGCGGCCGTGCCTCGAGCGGGTGGACGGAGCCCTGCGCGGGCCGGTCACGCTGGAGCGCTTCGCCGCGAGCCTGCGCGAGATGGTGGCGGGCATCGCCGGGGAGGGTGCGTGGAGCGGGCCGGACGGGCGCGCCGCGGCCGAACTGCTGAGCCAGCTGGAAGCGGGCGAAGGCGCTGCGGCCTTCCAACTGGTGCCGGAGGACGCGACTCCGCTGCTTCGCCAGCTGCTCGACGCGCAGGCGGTCCGGCCACCCTATGGCGGCCATCCGCGCATCCAGATACTAGGCCTGCTCGAAGCCAGGCTGCAGCATGCCGACCTGGTCGTGCTCGGCGGGATGAACGAGGGCGTCTGGCCGGCGCTGCCGCAGCCCGATCCCTGGCTGGCGCCCAGGATCAGGGCGAACCTCGGGCTGCCGGGCTTGGAGTATCGCATCGGCTTGTCGGCGCATGATTTCGCCAGCCTGCTCGGCGCGCCGCAGGTGCTGATCACCCGCGCCCGGCGCGACAGCCGCTCGCCGACGGTGGCGTCCCGCTTGCTGCTGAGGCTGCAGGCGATGACCGGGGGCCTGACCCGCGACGTTCGGCTGGAGCGGCTCACCGCCGCGCTCGACGCGCTGGAAACGGAGAAGCCGACGCGCAGGCCCCGGCCGCGCCCTCCGGTCGAGGATCGGCCGCGGCAGATCTACGTGACCGACGTCGACCGGCTGAACGCCGATCCTTTCGCCTTCTACGCCAAGGCGATGCTGAAGCTCCGCGCGCTGGAGCCGGTCGATGCCGATCACACGGCCGCGTGGAAGGGGAATGCGGTCCACCAGGTGCTGCAGCAATGGTTGGCCAGCGACGACTGCGATCCGGCCGCGCTGCTGCCCAGGGCGCGCAAGCTCCTGGAAGGCGATACCATCCACCCGATGCTGCGCGCTTTGTGGCAGCCGCGGCTGATCGAAGCGATCGAATGGATCGCCGGCCAGGAGGAAAGGAACCAGGAAGGCGGCCGGCGCCCGCTGCGCGCCGAGATCGAGGGGGGGACCGAACTTGCCGGCATCCGGCTCAAGGGCAAGGCCGATCGCCTCGACCGGCTGGCGGACGGCGGGCTGGCGCTGGTCGACTACAAGACCGGCAAGCCGCCCAGCAAGAAGGCCGTTGCAGAAGGGTTCGCGCTGCAGCTCGGCCTGCTGGGCCTGATCGCGCGCGGGGGCGGCTTCGCGGAAGTGAGCGGCCCGCCGGGAGCGCATGAATATTGGTCGCTGGCGAAGAAGGGCGGGGCCAAGTCCCCGGGCTTCGTCGATGCGGCGGACGGCGGTGACGCGGAGGCGTTCCTAGAACGGGCCGAGCGGGCGTTCGCCGCGGCCGCGGCCAAGTATCTGACGGGCGATGCGGAGTTCATCGCCAAGCTGCACCCGGCCTATGCGCCGTACGGCGACTATGACCAGCTGATGCGCCTGGAGGAATGGTACGGGCGGGAGTGACTACTGTGCTCCTGCGCAGGCAGGAGCCTAGTTCTTCTCTGCACCATGACGAAAGGTGACTGGGCTCCTGCCTGCGCAGGAGCGCTATTTATTCCTTGGCTTGCCTGAGCGGGCATAAAGCAATGCAGCGACGATCGCCGCCGAGCCGATGCCGACGCCCATGCCGGCCTTGAAGTTCCGGTTCTTGGGCTTGTCCTTGGCGTCCGCCGGATTGGCTTCCGCCGGCTTGTCGTCTTCGCTCATGATCGATCCTCGTAAGTTCGTGCGGCCATAAACGCATGGCGCCGGACAAGGGAAGCGTTATGGCTCGCCCATGTCGCACCGCTTGAAGCCGCTGCTGCCGCTCCAGCCCGACCAGGCAAGGGCGGCCGATCCCCGGATCCATGCGGCCCTGTCCGCCAGCGCGGGGACCGGCAAGACCCAGGTGCTGACCGCGCGGGTGATGCGGCTGCTGCTGGGCGGGGCACAGCCCGAGACGATCCTGTGCCTGACCTTCACCAAGGCGGGCGCGGCCGAGATGGCCAACCGCATCGGCGACCGGCTGGCCCGCTGGGTGCGGCTGCCGCAGGCCGACCTCCGCAAGGAGCTGTTCGCGCTGGGCGAGGACAACAGCCCGCCCGCCCTGGAGCGCGCCCGCCGGCTGTTCGCGCAGGTGCTGGACGCGCCGGGGGGCCTGCGGATTCAGACCATCCACAGCTTCGCCCAGGCGCTGCTCGCGGCGTTCCCGGCCGAAGCGGGCATCACGCCGGGTTTCCGCCCGATCGAGGGGCGGGAGGAGCAGCTGCTCGCCCGGCGCACGCTGGCGACGCTGATCGCGGAGGCGGAGGCGGAGGCGGGTGGCAACGCCGGGCTGATCGGCGACGTCCAGGCGCTCAGCCGGCGGCTCGGGGAGCGCGAGGCCGAACGCTACCTGCTGAGCTGCGCGCGCGAGCCGGAGGCGATGCGCTATTTCGCGGTGCCCGAGTTCGTCGAGCCGGCATTGCGGAGCCAGGTCGGCCTGCCCGAAGGATCGATCGACGACCTGCTCGCCGCCCGATGCCATGACGACAGCTTCGATTGCGCGCTGCTCCGTGCCTTGGCGGACGGCCATCGCGGTTGGAACACCAAGACGGGGCACGGCATCGCCGACGAACTGGACTCCTGGCTCGCGCTTCCACCGCACGAGCGCTGCCGTCAGCTGGACCGGCTGGCGCAGGTGGTGTTCACGGGAGGGGGCGAGCGGCGCAAGGTCCAGGCGGGGCTGCTCAAGGCGGCCCCGGACGCGCAGGACCATTGCGACCGCCTGGCGCAGGAAGTCGTGGAGCTGCTCACCCTGCAGCGCAAGGCGGAGCTCGTCGCGGTGCAGGCGGCCGGGCTTCGGGCGGGTGCGACGTTCGCGGGGGCCTATACGCGGGCCAAGCGATCGGCGGGGGTCGCGGACTTCAACGACCTCATCCGCTGGACCCGCACCCTGCTGGCGACGCCCGGCATGGGGGAGTGGGTGCGCTACAAGCTCGACCAGCGGACCGACCACATCCTGGTCGACGAGGCGCAGGACACCAACGCCGATCAGTGGACCATCGTCTACGCCCTCGCCGAGGAGTTCTTCAGTGGCGAGGGTGCTCGCGGTCAGCACCGCACCCTGTTCATGGTCGGCGACTTCAAGCAGGCGATATTCGGATTTCAGGGCACGGACCCGCGCGAGTTCGAGGACGCGCGCCGCTACTTCCAAGGACGGGCCGAGGCGCTCGAAGAAGCCGCCAGCTTCGACGAGGAGATCGTAGTGCGGCCGTTCCGCGACCTGTCCATCGCCAGCAGCTTCCGCTCGTCGCAGGCGGTGCTCGACGTGGTGGACTCCGTGATCGCCGAGGTCGGACCCGAACAGATGGGGCTGCCGGACGAGCCGGAGCTTCACCGCGCCTTCCGGGCAGAGCGGCCTGGCTCGGTCGAGCTGTGGCGGGCGTACGCGCCCGAAGCGGATGACGATGTGGCGGACGAGGATGAGGAAGGCTGGCTGGCCGAGCCCGCGCGGCGGTTCGCCGGGGAGCTCGCGCGGAGCGTCAAGGGGTGGCTGCGCGAAGCGCCGGTGCTCGCCTCGACCGGCCGCCCGCTGACGCCCGGCGACGTGCTCATCCTGGTCCGCAGCCGCGGCGAGCTGGCGTCGCTGATCGTGGCCCGGCTGTTCGCGGAAGGGGTGCCGGTCGCCGGGATCGACCGGCTGCACCTGTCCTCGCCGCTCGCGGTCAAGGACCTGATGGCGGCGGTCGCGTTCGCGGTGCAGCCGCTGGACGATCTCAACCTCGCCAACCTGCTGGTTTCGCCGCTGCTCGGCTGGGATCAGGACCGGCTGTACGATCTCGCGCATGGCCGCACCGGCTCGCTGTGGGGCGAGCTGCGGCGGAGGGCCGAGGAGGGCGGGCACCTCGGGCAGGCGCGGGACGTGCTAGGTGAGCTGCTGCGGATCGCGGACTTCACCACTCCTGCGCGCTATCTGGAGACCATCCTCTCGGGGCCGATGGGCGGCCGCCGCAAGCTGCTGGAGCGGTTGGGCGCTGCCGCGCGCGATCCGATCGACGAGCTGGTGGCCGCCGCCTTCGAGTTCGAACGGGCGGAGATTGCCTCCCTCGACCGCTTCCTCCATTGGTTCGGGGACGGCGAGGTGGAGATCAAGCGCGATCCTTCCGCGCCGGGCAATGCGGTGCGGGTGATGACCGTGCATGGGGCGAAGGGTCTGGAGGCCCCGGTCGTGATCCTGGCGGACTCCACGGCCGATCCGGCCAAGCTCGGCGAGAAGAACGGCCCGGTCGCGGTGCCGTTCGGGGAGGCCGGCAACGCGCCGGTGATCCGCCCGCGCAAGGGCGAGATGGCCGAGCCCTATGCGACCATCGTCGGCGAGGCGAAGACCCGCGACCTGCAGGAGCATTGGCGGCTGCTGTATGTCGCGCTGACGCGGGCCAAGGAGCGGCTGGTGGTCGCCGGGGTGCTGCCCAGCCGCGGCATCCCCCAGGACAGCTGGCATGCCCGGGTGCAGGCCGCGCTGGAGCGGCGCGGCTCGGTCTGGGACGGTGAGGTGCTGCGCTATACGGGCGACGGCGAACGGCCGGTTGCCCGCGGGGGCAGGGTAAGGGACGCACTGCCCGCCCCCGAGCTGCCGGGCTGGCTGCTCCGTCCTGCTCCCGTCGAGGCGCGTCCGCCGCGGCCGCTGGCGCCATCGCAGATCGCGGAGGACGCGGACGCCGCCCCGCCGCCCGGTCCCGAGCTGCGGGCAGCCGCCCGCCGCGGCGTCCTGCTCCATGCCCTGTTCGAGCGCTTGCCGGGGGTGGCGCCTGAGCTGCGTCGGGAGGCGGCGCTGCGCTGGCTCGAGCAGTCGGCGGGGGTAGGCGATGCCGAGGCCAGGGACGAGCTGGCAAGCGCGGCCTGCCTCATCATCGGGGATGCGGCCTATGCCCCGCTGTTCGCGCCCGGCTCCCTGGCCGAAGCGCCGATTGCCGCGACCCTGCCGGACGGCCGGGTGGTGGCGGGAACCGTCGACCGGCTGCTGGTCGAGCCCGAACGAGTGAGAGTGGTAGACTTCAAGACCGGTCGCCAGGTGCCGAGAAGTTCGGCCGAAGTTCCCGAGCACCATCGCCGGCAGATGGACGCCTACGCCCAGGCACTCGCCGTCATCTTCCCGGACAAGCGGGTCGAGACCGCGCTGCTTTATACGTCGGGGCCGCGGCTGATCGAACTTGACGGTTGAGGCGGGTGGCGGCTGCTCCCATATGCTGCTTAACCAATCTCAAGGAGTGCGTTTCATGCCCACCAAGACCGTTACCGATCAGAGTTTCGCCAGCGACGTGCTGGGCGCCGACAAGCCCGTGCTGGTCGATTTCTGGGCGGAATGGTGCGGTCCGTGCCGGATGATCGCGCCGGCGCTGGAGGAGATCAGCGGGACGCTCGGCGACAAGGTGACGGTGGCCAAGCTTAACATCGACGAGAACCCCGACACGCCCGGCCGTTATGGCATCCGCGGCATCCCGGCGATGCTGCTGTTCAAAGGCGGCCAGCCCGTCGCGCAAAAGGTCGGCGCGGCGCCGCGCAGCCAGATCCAGCAGTGGCTGGAAGGGCAGCTTTAGACCCGAGCGCGACGGCTGCCTTAATTGACTAGAAAGGGGGCCGCTCCTACATCGCGGCTCTGAGGAACGCTCGTGCGCGGGCGCCATCCCGCATGCTTTCGCGCACCATCAAGGAAACCGCATGTTCGCTGGTCTGGCCAAGTCCATCTTCGGCTCAAGCAACGAGCGTTACGTCCGCTCGCTGGGCAGACATGTCGACGCGATCAACGGGTTTGAGCCGACACTGGCAGCGATGACCGACGAGGAGCTGCGGAACCAGACACAGATCTTCCGCCAGCGGCTGGAGAACGGCGCGACGCTCGACGAGCTGCTGCCCGAGGCGTTCGCGACCGTGCGCGAGGCGGCCAAGCGGACGCTGGGCCAGCGCCACTACGACGTGCAGCTGATCGGCGGCATCGCGCTTCACCGCGGCGAGATCGCCGAGATGCGCACGGGCGAGGGCAAGACGCTGGTGGCGACGCTCGCCACCTACCTCAACGCCTTGCCGGGCAAGGGCGTCCACGTGGTCACCGTCAACGACTATCTCGCCCGCCGCGACGCCGAGTGGATGGGGCAGGTCTACAGCTTCCTCGGCCTCAGCGTCGGGGTGATCGTGCCCAACCTGGTCGAGGATCAGCGGCGCGCGGCCTACGCCTGCGACATCACTTACGCGACCAACAACGAGCTTGGGTTCGACTACCTGCGCGACAACATGAAGTATTCGCGCGAGCAGATGGTCCAGCGGCCGTTCGCCTACGCCATCGTCGACGAGGTGGACTCCATCCTGATCGACGAAGCGCGCACCCCGCTGATCATCTCCGGCCCGACCGACGACAAGTCGGAGCTGTACCTGCTGGTCGACGCGATCGTGAAGCAGTTCGGGGCAAGCGACTACGAAAAGGACGAGAAGCAGAAGTCGGTGGTGCTCACCGAGGACGGCACCGAAAAGGCCGAGCGGATGCTGGAGGAGGCCGGGCTGATCGAGGGCCAGAACCTTTACGACATCGCCAACACGCAGGTGGTCCACCACCTCAACCAGTCGCTC
>NZ_CADCWA010000165.1 GCF_902806285.1 uncultured Sphingomonas sp.
ATGGGCGATGCCCGTCGGCACCGTCTTGATTCCCGCAGCCCCGCAGCGGCGCATCACTTCATAGGGCGACAGGGTGGTGGCGAGATCCACGTCCTGCACGGGCAAGCCGAGCAGCGTGTCGCGCACCGCGCCGCCGACGAAGCGGCTGGTGCCCGGGCCCAATGCCGCAAGCAGCTGCGCCACCCCCGCTTTGTCCGCCAGCGTTCCGAGCGGACTCAGGTCCATGCCGCCTCGCTCGCCTGCAGCCGGCGGGTGAGGTTCACCAGCATGGCGGCGGTCGCGCCCCAAATGCGGCGGCCCTGCCAGTCGATCTGGAAATAGGGTCGCATCCGCCCCCGGTACTCGACCTCCACGGCGCGCTGATTGGCGGGATCGAGCAGAAAGGCAAGCGGGGCTTCGAACCAGTCCGCCACCTCGCCCTCGTGCGGCGCAAGCGGGAGGTCGGGCGGAACCGCGCCAAGCACGGGCGTCACCCGGTAGCCGGTGATCGTCCGGTAGGGGTCCGCGGTGCCCCACAGCTCGACCAAGTGCGGCGGCAGGCCGATCTCCTCGTCGGCTTCCCGCAGCGCGGCGGCCACCGGGCTGGCGTCCTCGGGATCGATCCTGCCGCCGGGGAAGGCCACCTGCCCGGCATGGGTGCGGAGGTGCTCGCGGCGGACGGTCAGCAGCACGCCCGGCTCCGCGCGGCGGGTGATCGCCACCAGCACCGCCGCCTCGCGTAGCGGTTCGGGCCCGTCCTCCGCGATGTCGCCCGGCAGGAGCTCGGGCGGCGCCGGCACGGCCAGCGAGGCCCTGAGCCGGTCGGCCAGCGTCATGCCGGTTGGAGCGGGAAGAACAGGCCCCCGCTCCAAACTCCGGGAGGGTCGTCGCCCTCGCTCAATGCGAGTTCAGCGAGCTCGTAATAGACCGGCCGGGCGAGGCTGGCCTCCAGGCCGTCGCGCACGGCCACCAGCGGGACCTCCCCATCCAGGCGCAGCAGGTGGTCCGGGCCAAGCAGGACCGCGTCCCCGCTGTTCAGCGCAAAGGCGATCTGCCGTTCGCGGCCCGAGCCCTCGCCCGTCATGGCGGTAACCACGAACGGCGCCAGCTCCACGTCGATCGTCAGCTTCTCGGCCGGGGTGACCAGCACATGGCTGCCGTCCGGCTCGCGCCGCAGGATGGTGGAAAACAGCCGAACCATCGCCTCGCGGCGGATCGGCTCGCCCTGGTGGTACCATGTGCCGTCGCGCGCGATGCGCATGTCCGAATGGCCGCAATGCGGCGGGTTCCAGCTGTGCACGGGCGGAAGTCGGCGCTCCTCGGCCAGGCGGGCGATCTCGGCCAGGCTGTGACCGGCAAGACGGATCGGCTCACGGCTTTCGGGCATGCGGCTCCATTGTCATGGTGGCCGGCGGGACGCAATGAGGGCGCATGGGACGCGGAGTCGCCATTGTCACCGGCGGCGGCAAGCGGGTCGGCCGGGGGATCGTCGAGGCGCTGCTGGGCGACGGCTGGACGGTGGTCGCCCATGTGCGTTCGGCGGGCGACGAAGTTCCGTCCGGAGCGATCCGCGCAGTCGCCGACCTTGCCGATCGTTCCTGTGCGCAGGCGGTGCTGGCCGCATGTCCCGCGCCGCCCGACCTCCTCGTCAACAACGCGGCCCGGTTCGCCCACGACGCACTTAATGCTTTTTCCGTCGAGGAGTTCGACGCCCACATGGCGGTCAACGTCCGCGCCCCCGCGCTGCTCACCGCCGCCTTCGCCGCGGCGAGTGCCGGGCGTGCGGCCGACCGGCTGATCGTCAACATTCTCGATGCCAAGCTCGCCGCGCCCAACCCGGACTTTCTCAGCTACACGCTGTCGAAGGCGGCGCTGGCCAGCCTGACGGAGTTGTCCGCCCGCGCGCTGGCGGATCGCGGCATCCGGGTGAACGGGATCGCCCCGGCGCTGATGCTGCGATCGGCCGGGCAGTCGGAGGGCAACTTCGCCGCCGCGCACGCGCACAACCCGCTCGGGCGCGGCGCAAGGCCCGCAGATGTGGTCACCGCCCTGCGCTTTCTGCTGGACTCGCCGGCCCTGACCGGGGAGGTGCTCACCATCGATGGCGGGCAGCGCTTCCTCTCGCTGCCCCGCGACGTGCAATTCCTGGACCTTCCATGAGCGACCTTCCGTTCACCCCGCGGCTGCTCGGCACCGTGCCCGACTCGCTCGCCATTCGCTCCGCCAAGATCCACCTCGATTCGCTGGAGGTGATGGCCGACATCGGCTTTCACCCGTACGAAATCGGGACTCCGCAACGGCTGCTGATCAGCGTGGAGGTCTGGCTCGAGCGGCTCGAGCCGCCCGCCGGCGACGATGCGGGCGATGCCTGGAATTACGACCATCTGAAGCAGGAGATCGAGCGGCTGGCGGGTGCCCGGCGCTACAATCTCCAGGAGACGTTAGCCGCGGAAATCTACGGTTGGATCGCCGCGCGGCAGGGCGTCCGGGCGCTTCGGGTGACGAGCTCCAAACCCGACGTCTACCCGGCCGCCCGCGGGGTGGGGGTGGAGCTTGCGTCCTTCTCCGGCAGCACTCCCTGAACGGCTCGGCCCAACTCTTGCGGGCAAGCGTTTGCGGGGGTGGAACATTATCGTTGCGCCGCCATTGAGGCTTTATTAAGAAAGCGCGCCGGCCTGCCGATGATACGTTAGTACATCGTCAGGCCTCACTCTCCGAGCGGCGCCCGAACGCCGCACACGAGAGCGAGGTTCGCTGGCCCGCTTAAGGAGAATTGCGGCAGGATGTCTTACGCCAATCGCAGGCAAATGAGTTCAAACCGGACGGTGGCCATCGTCATCGTTGCGCTTCTGCACGTGCTGCTCGGCTACGCGCTGGTGACCGGACTTGCCTACAACGTGATCAAGCAGGCGGCGGAGGACCTCAAGACCTTCGACGTCGAGGAAGAGCCGCCGCCCCCGCCCGAGGAGCCGCCGCCCCCGCCGCCCGACGAGCCGCTGCCGCAGACGGAGCCGCCGCCCGTCGCTCCGCCGCCCATGGTGCGGAGCAACGTCCAGACTCCGCAGATCCAGTCGGTGCCGGACGCGCCGCCGCGCCAGATCAACCCGATCCCGGCACCCGTCGCAATGACTCCGCCGCCGCCCCCGGCGCCGCCCCCGCCGCCGCCACCCCCGCCGGTGCAGCGGTCGGAGCCCAAGAGCGCCGTGGGCAACCTCCAAGGCCTGATCCGCAGCGACGATTACCCGCAAAGCGCCTTGGACAATGAGGAGCAGGGTACCGTTACCGTGGCTCTGCAGATCGGCGCCAACGGGCGGATCAGCGGATGTTCCGTGGCTTCGTCCAGCGGGTCGCGTGCGCTTGACAATGCGACGTGCCGGGCTCTGACGTCACGGGCCAGGTTCACGCCGGCCCAGGACAGCAACGGCAATCCGACTACCGGAACCATCCGGCAGCGCATCACCTGGCGTCTGGAATAGCACACACGTAAAAGCCTGAACCAAGCAAGCTTCTGACAAGGAAAGATGAACTTATGGCAGCTCCCGCACCCGGCACCGCCGCCCCCGGCGAAAGCCCCTACGGCCTGATGGCCGCCCTCAACGAAGGCGGCGTGATTTCCTGGGCGACCTTCATCATCCTGGTGGCGATGTCGGTCTTCTCCTTCTATATCATGTTCACCAAGCTGTTCGAGCAGCAGAAGATCATCGCCCAGGGCCGCAAGGTTCGGGCGAGCTTCTGGAACGCGCCCAACCTCAAGGATGCGGCGTCCAAGCTCGACCAGAAGAGCGCCTATCGGGCGATCGTCGACGACGCGCTGCTGGCGCAGGACCAGCACGGCAAGCTGACCAACCCGATCGACCAGCACGACTGGATGGCGAACTCGCTGGCCCGCTCGCAGGGCGGCATCGGCGCGCGTCTCGGTGAAGGCCTGGCGTTCCTCGCGACCGTCGGCTCGACCGCGCCGTTCATCGGCCTGTTCGGCACGGTGGTTGGCATCTACCGCGCGTTGATCAAGATCGGCGCGTCCGGGCAGGCCTCGATCTCCACCGTCGCGGGTCCGGTCGGCGAGGCGCTGATCATGACCGCGCTCGGCCTGGTGGTCGCGGTTCCGGCCGTGCTCGCCTACAACTGGCTGATCCGCCGCAACAAGTCGATCATGGAGGACCTCGCGGCCTTCACGAACGACCTGCACGGCTACATCATGTCCGAAGGCCGGGTGAAGCCGTCGATGGCTGGCGCCGGCGCCGCCGCCGCCGGTTCGTCCTCGGTCGCCCGCGGTGCGCAGACCCGCTCGGGCACCGCGCCGACGCCCGCCGGGACCCAGCCGCTGACCGCCGGCCAGACCTCGACCGGTCAGCAGGCCGGAGGCACCGGCACGACCACCGTGGACCGCCGCTAACAGGGACGGACGGAGGCCGGCCGGGGCGCCGGCCTCCACCCCTCACGAACTGAAAAGGCCAACAATCCATGGCAATGAGCGTAGGCAAGGAAGAGGGCGAAGACGTCCCCATGTCGGACATCAACACCACGCCGCTGGTCGACGTGATGCTGGTGCTTCTGATCATCTTCCTGATCGCCATCCCGGTGGTGGTGGAGACCGTCCCCATCGCGCTTCCGCAAACTCTGTCGGAGGTGCGCGAAACCAAGCCGGAGAACGTCGACCTGACCGTTCGCGCGGGTCCGGACAACAGCTGCGAAGTCTATTGGGGCATGCAGAAAGTGAACTCCGAGGAGCTGCTGGACCGGTCGGTCAAAGCGCTGGAGCAGGCCGTCGCCAAAGCCGGCGGGGCGGAAAACCTGACGGATGATAACATGCCGGAGGCGCACATCCGCGGCGACGTCAACACGCCCTACCGGTGCATCGGCGGCACCATCTTCAATATGCAGCGTGCGGGCTTCGCGCGTGTCGGGTTCGTGTCCGAGCCGCCGGCCGGCTCCACCGTTACCCGCCTGTAAGCGGCTTACGCAGAAAAAGGACCGCCCCCATGGCGATGCAGACGACGAGTAACAATTCCGAAGGCGAGCCCATGATGGAGCTCAACATGACGCCGCTCATCGACGTCATGCTTGTGCTGCTGATCATGTTCATCATCACCATCCCGGTGCAGACCCACGCGGTAAAGCTGGACTTGCCCCAGAGCACCAACACGCCGCAGGAGATCATCGATCCGATCAAGAACAAGATCGTGATCACGCAGGCCGGCGCGGTGCTGTGGAACGGCACTCCGGTGAATATGCTGCAGCTGCGCCAGTACCTCGACCAGACCCAGCAGATGAATCCCACGCCCGAGCTGCATCTGCAGCCCGAGCCGGAAGCCCGCTACGCGCTGGTCGACGAGGTGCTGGTCGTCACCAAGCAGGCCAAGGTCGAGAAGATGGGCTTCGTCGGCAACGAGGCATACGGCAACTTTTAAGAGCAGTCGGTCGGGGCTCAACCTCCGAACGCACCTGGGGCGGCTCCGCAAGGGGCCGCCCTTTTTTATATGCCGAACCATTGCAGACGACCCGGCAGGGTGTCTGGCGAGAAATCCACCTGCAGCACACGGCGACGGGAAGGGCGGACAGCTTTCGCGGATGCGTGCAGTATCGGAGTGGAATAAAGCCAGACATCACCACGGCTCGCCGTGCAGGTGAATACGCCGTGACTACTAACGCACGCGTCGATGTCTTCTTCCTTGATCGCTCCGAGCCGGTGCGTACCGGGCGAAACAAGCAGTGGAGCGTTGCTGGTGGGTACCTCGTCCAGATGAATCCGGATTGTCAGCAGCCGCTTCAACAGATCAAAGGGCGGAGCAACGTGCGGGACTCCGCCCTTCATCGTCCAAGATTCGAAGCCCGGCACTTCGACCTGACTGCGAACGGCGATGGTTCGATCCTGGTGCCAACCTAGCGGCCAGTTCACGCTTTCGTTCTTGTCGAACAGAATGGCTCGGACAGCTTGCACAGCTGGGCCGGCGCTACCGCTCGCGATCCGCCCCATTGCCGAAGAGGGTCCAAGCAGTTCCCTCAGGGCCGCGTCGCCGAAGATGCGTCTTCCCGCTTGCCCTTGATCATACGGTTTCAAAGCTGCTTCGAGCTGATCAAGAACGGCTGTTGCTCCGCCGGCCGCAAGTTCGACGCCGTGCAAGGGCAAACAAAGCTGCCCGGCAGTCGGCAAGGAACTACGCAGCCTCACCCTGGAACTGCAGCCGGGCCAGCCGGGCGTAGAGCCCACCTTGACGCGTGAGTGCGGCATGCGTGCCTTGTTCGACGATGCGGCCGCCGTCCATCACGACGATGCGGTCGGCGGCGCGGACGGTGGCGAGGCGGTGGGCGATGACCACGGTGGTGCGGGTCTTCATCAGCCGCTCGAGCGCATCCTGGACCGCCGCCTCGCTTTGCGCATCGAGCGCACTGGTCGCCTCGTCGAGCAGCAGCAGCGGCGCATCGCGAAGGAGGGCGCGGGCGATGGCGATGCGCTGGCGCTGGCCGCCCGACAGCCGCGCGCCCGCTTCGCCGAGGAAGGTATCGTAACCCTCCGGCAGCGCCAGGATGAAGTCGTGGGCATGGGCGGCGCGGGCGGCCGCCTCGATCTCGGCCTCTGACGCGTCCCACCTGCCGTAACGCAGATTGTCGCGGGCGGAGGCGGCGAAGATCACCGTCTCCTGCGGCACCAGGGCGATGCGGGCGCGCACGGCCGCCGGATCGGCGTCGCGCACGTCCACCCCGTCGAGCAGCACGCGGCCGGCCTGCGGATCGTAGAAGCGCAGCGCCAGCTGGAACAGCGTCGACTTGCCGGCGCCCGACGGCCCGACCACCGCCACCGTCTCGCCGGGCGCGACCTGGAGGCTGAGCTCGTGCACCGCCTTCTCGTCCGGGCGAGTGGGGTAGCGAAACTCGACTCCCTCGAAGGTCAGGGCACCCAAGGCCGGCTCCGGCAAGGGTACGGGATGCTTCGGCGCCTTGATCTCCGCCCGCGCGGCCATCAGCTCGGCGATGCGACCGGCCGCGCCCGATGCCCGGAGCAGGTCGCCATAGGTCTCGCTGAGCGCTCCAAACGCGCCCCCGACCAGCACGCCCGTGAAGACGAACGCGGCGATTGCGCCGCCGCTCATCCGTCCGGCAGCCACGTCGATCGCGCCTTCCCAGATCACCATCACGATACCGCCGAAGAACATGGCAATCAGCACCACCGTCATGATCGCCCGCAGCCGCAATCGCTTGCGGGCGGTCGCAAAGGCGCTCTCGACCGTGCCCGCGAACCGCTCCTCCTCGCGGCGCTCCTGCCCGAACGCCTGGACGATCTTCATCGCGCCCAGTACCTCGCTGGCGTTGGTGCCGACGTCGGCGATCCGGTCCTGGCTCGCCCGGCTGAGCTTCTGGATTCGCCGTCCAAACAGCAGGATCGGCCCGAACAGCAGGGGAATGGCGATCAGCAGCATGCCCGCCAGCTTGGGCGACAGCGCGAACAGGTAGATGATCCCGCCGACCCCGGTGACCAGGTTGCGCAGCGCGAAGGAGAAGGTGGAGCCGACCGTCTGCTCCAGGATGGCGGTGTCGGCCGTCAGGCGCGAGGCGATCTCCGACGGGCGGTTCTCCTCGAAGAAGCGCGGCGGCAAGGTGAGGAGGTTGCGCTGTACCTGCCGGCGGACGTCCGCCACCGTGCGCTCGCCCAGCCAAGATACGAAGTAGAAGCGAAAGCCGGTGGCGACCGCCAGCACGGCGACGATCATCAGCAGGTACTGGAAGGCGGAAGTGACCGCCGCCCCGCTGATCTCCCCGCCGCCGCCGAAGCCGCGGTCGATCACCTGCTTGAAGCCATAGGGGATGGCGAGCGTCGCGGCGGAGGACAGCGCCAGAAAGAACAGGGCCGCGGCGATCCGGCCGGGGTAGCGCGCCGCGGCCCGAAGCACGAGCCTGAGGTTGCCGAGGCTGCGGCTGCCCTTCGCCTCGTCGTTCTTCTCGGCGCGCGCCATGCCGCGGCGGTTAGCAGGGCGGCCTTGCGAGATAAAGCTGTCCTACAGCGGTGCGGCTGAGGTAGCAGCATTCATCGAGATCGGGCGGGCGACGCACAAAGATGATAGAAGACAAGGCGCCACCGGAGAAACGGTCGCGGCGGTCAACCGGGTCAAGCTGCCTGTGGATAAGTTCTCGTGCTCCTCGCACGCCGGACCTTTCCGCCTCCACAACGGTTGTCCAGGAAGATCATTCAGGAGCGTAGATGCTTTACAACGCCTACGAGGTGCAGCGTTCATGGCTGGCAGGGGCAAGCCAGCTGGCTAATCTGTCTGCAAGCTGGCTGAGCAACCCCGCCAATCCGTTCAGCTACTCCTCCATGGGCCCGATCGTCGCCGCCAGCCTGGACGTCTTCGCCCACGCCTCCGCGCCGCGGGGCAAGCCGAACTTCGACCTGTTCGACACCACGGTCGACGGCAAGCTGCTACCCGTTCACGAGCGCATCGTACTGCGCAAGCCCTTCGGCCAGCTCAAGCACTTCGCTCGCGCGGGAGCACCCGAAGGTCAGCCCAAGCTGCTGATCGTGGCACCCATGTCCGGCCATTATGCGACCCTGCTGCGCGGCACGGTGGAGCGGATGCTGCCCGGCCATGAGGTCTACATCACCGACTGGCGCGACGCGAAGCTGGTGCCACTATCGGATGGTCGCTTCGATCTCGACAGCTACATCGATTATCTGATCGAGTTCCTGGACGCGATCGGGCGCGAGGGCGACGGCGAGCCGGCGCACATGCTGGCGGTGTGCCAGCCGTCCGTGCCCGCTTATGCGGCAACCGCGCTGATGAACGCCGACAAGCACCCGTTCCGCCCGAGATCGCTGACCATGATGGGTGGGCCGATCGACACTCGGGAGGCACCGACCGCGGTGAACACGCTCGCCACCGAACGGCCGCATGCCTGGTTCAGCAAGAACGTGATCGCGACCGTGCCGGGGATCTACCCGGGCAGCGGACGCAAGGTCTACCCGGGCTTCCTGCAGCTCGCCGGCTTCATGACCATGAACCTGGGCAGCCACCTCGTCAGCCACTGGGAGATGTTCAAGCATCTGGTGGTCGGCGACGACGATAGTGCGGACGCCACCCGCGAGTTCTACGATGAATATCGCTCGGTGTGCGACATGACGGCGGAGTTCTACCTACAGACCGTGGATGCGGTGTTCCAGCGGCACCTGCTGCCCAAGGGGGAGCTGATGCACCGCGGTCGCCGCGTCGAGCCTGCCGCGATCACCGACACGGCGCTGCTGGCGATCGAAGGCGAGCGGGACGACATCAGCGGGCTGGGTCAGACCAAGGCCGCGCTGACGCTGGCGGAGAAGCTGCCGGAAGCGAGGAAGCAATATCTGCTGGCCAAGGATGTCGGTCACTACGGCATCTTCAACGGCCGCAAGTGGCGCGAGCGGATCGCGCCCGTCGTCGAGGAATGGATTACTAAGCACGGCTAAGACCTTGAAAACTCAAGCGAGCCACATATCTGCTCGCTCAGTGTTCAACAGCTGAAAGGAGGTGGTCTGATGTCTCATTGTCCCAAGTCGGTGGGCGTCGCCTCCGCCGAGGTGATCGCTTAAGCGTCAGGCCGCTCACCGGCTCGACAATGTTTGAGGCCGTCCGGGGTTCGCTCCGGGCGGCCTTTTCATTTGCTAGTGGCCGGCAGGCTTGGTGGTGCCCGCGGCACGCTCGACGTTGAGCGCGGCCTCGACCATGCGCTCCCACATGTCCGGGTCACCCGCGGCGGCCATGACCGGGTCGGGTTCGCGCAGAGTGCGGAGGATGGACAGGGCGTCCTCGACGTAGTCCTGCCAGGTCTCGTCCACGTTCGGACCGGCGGACGGGTCATCGCCTTCCGCATTGCTGCTGAGCGCTCGGCCGGCGAGGACGCGGGCGATCCGTTCCACCAGCGTCAGGTTCGATACGGGCATGGTCGTGGTTCCTCCTGTTTGGCAGGAGTAACCGCCAGTGGCCCCGTTCGGTTCACGGGCGGCGATCACTACCAAGGTGCCGGCGCCGAGGAAGTCCGCGCCGTCGGTTCTGACTTAGCTTCGCGGGCCGTCCGGTTCTCCGCGTCCATCGACCAAGTCCGCCGGCGCTACAGGATTTCGAACAACCCGGCCGCGCCCATGCCGCCGCCGACGCACATGGTGACGACCACATGCTTGGCGCCGCGGCGCTTGCCTTCGAGGAGGGCGTGGCCGGTGAGGCGGGCGCCGCTCATGCCGTAGGGGTGGCCGATCGAGATCGCGCCGCCGTTGACGTTGAGCAGCTCGTCGGGAATGCCGAGCTTGTCCTGGCAGTAGAGCACCTGCACCGCGAACGCCTCGTTCAGCTCCCACAGGCCGATGTCCTCGGTCTTTAGGCCGAAACGGCCTAGCAGCTTGGGCACGGCGAACACCGGGCCGATGCCCATCTCGTCGGGCTCAGTGCCGGCGACTGCCATGCCGAGATACCGGCCGAGCGGTTCTAGGCCCTTCTTCTCGGCCAGGGTCGAGTCCATCACGACGC
>NZ_CADCWA010000166.1 GCF_902806285.1 uncultured Sphingomonas sp.
TCGTCGAAATCCGCTTCGTCGAAGCCGATGGTGTAGGTCCGCACGGGCGCGGCGGAATGGCGCTGGTAGAGCGCGACGACGGCGGAGCTGTCGATCCCCCCGGACAGGAAGGCGCCTACCGGCACGTCCGCGACCGCCTGCTCCGCGATCGCCCGGCCAAGCACCTCGTCGAGCCGGTCGAGGCACTCGGCGGCATCGGCGATCGGTTCGGCCAGGCCCCGCGCGACCACCTCGCGGTAGCTCCAGTAGCGGCGCAGCTGCAGCCCCGAGCCGCCATTCCCCTCGACTGGAGCCCGGTCCACCGCCGCCCCGACCGCCGCGCGCGACACGGTCAGGATGCAGCCGGGCTCCAGCTTGTAGATGCGGCGGTAGATGGTCGCGGGCGCCGGGACATAGCCGCGGGCGGCGAACAGGGCGAGCGCGCCCCGGTCGATCTCGCCGCGGAACTCCGGATGGCAGCGCATCGCCTTGAGCTCGGACGCGAACAGGAAATCTCCGCCCGCCCAGCCGTAGTAGAGGGGCTTCTCCCCGAACCGGTCGCGAGCCAGGTGCAGCAGCCGCTCGCGCCGGTCCCATAGCGCGAGCGCGAACATCCCCGCCGACTCCTCCAGGGCACGCTGGAGCCCCCAGGCGGCGATCGCCTGCAGCAGGGTTTCCGTGTCGCTCGCGCCCCGCCACCCGTCGGCGGGTGCCGCCCCTTCCCGCTCCAGCGCCCGACGCATCGTGCGGTGGTTGTAGATCTCGCCATTGAACACGATTTGCCAGCGCCCGTCGGCCGAACGCATCGGCTGGTGGCCCTGAGGCGAGAGGTCGACGATCGCCAGGCGCCGATGCGCGAGACCGACCCCGGCTTCCCCATCGCGCCAATGGCCTTCGTCGTCCGGCCCGCGATGAGCGATCGCGCCCGCCATCCGCCGGAGCAGCGGCCCGTCCACATCCGCGGCAGTCAGATATCCGGCCAGTCCGCACATTCGATCGGGTCACCAGGTGGAGAGCGCTGGCGCCTCCCCTGGCCGACCTCGCCCGAGCCCGCAACGCCGATGCGGCTTGCCTGCCTGCCGCCTCCGGGTAAGAGCCCGTGCGTGAGCCATGTCCTGCCGCCCGGCTGCGCCCTCGTCGACCTGCCCGTGAAAGGCGACGCCCGGGGATCGCTGATCGCCCTGGAGCAGGGCCGCGACGTGCCGTTCGCCATCGCGCGGGCGTACTACGTCTATGCGACCCTGCCCGGCGTGGACCGCGGCTTCCACGCCCACCGCAACCTTCGCCAGTTCGCGGTGGCGGTGAGCGGCGCCTGCACCATGGTCCTGGACGACGGGCGGGTGCGGAGCGAAGTCCGGCTGGACCGGCCCGAGCTGGGACTGACGATCGGCCCCATGGTGTGGCACGAGATGCGCGCGTTCACGCCGGGGTGCGTGCTGTTGGTCCTGGCCGACGCGCTGTACGACGAGGCCGACTACATCCGCGACTACCAGCGCTTCCTGGAGGCGGTGCGCGGGTGAGCGTTCCCTTCCTGGACCTCGCTGCAGCCACGCGCGACCTGCGCAACGAGATCGACGGCGCGATCGCGGAGGTGCTTTCCGCAGGCTGGTACGTCGGCGGACCGGCGCTCGCGCGGTTCGAGGAAGAGTTCGCCGCCTACTGCGGAGCGGCGCATTGCGTCGGCGTGGCCAACGGGCTGGACGCGCTTCACCTGTCGTTGCGAGCGCTGGACATCGGCCCGGGCGATGAGGTGATCGTCGCCAGCAACAGCTACATCGCGACCGTGCTTGCGGTCACCACCGCGGGCGCGACGCCGGTGCTCGTCGAGCCCGACCCCAGCACGCACAACCTCGATCCCGGGCGCGTCGAGCAAGCGATCACCGGCCGGACGCGGGCGCTGCTGCCGACCCATCTCTACGGCCAGCCGGCGGACGTGGGTGCGCTTGTTGCCATCGCCCGGAGGCACGACCTGCGCCTGATCGACGACGCGGCGCAGGCGCACGGAGCCGGCTACAAGGGCCGCCGGATCGGCAGCCTCGCCGACGTGACGGCATGGAGTTTCTACCCCAGCAAGAACCTCGGCGCGCTTGGCGATGGCGGAGCGGTCACGGCGGACGATCCGGAGATCGCTCGGCGGGTCCGGGTGCTCGGCAACTATGGCTCCGCAGTCCGTTACATCAACGAAGTCCAAGGCGTGAACTCGCGGCTCGACCCCATCCAGGCGGCGGTCCTGTCGGTCAAGCTCAGGCATCTCGACCGCTGGAACGAGCGGCGCAAGAGCATCGCCGCCTACTACAACGAGCGCTTCGGTTCACTCGCCCCGACGGTGCCGCAGGTACCGGAGTGGGCCGACCCGGCCTGGCACCTGTACGTGGTCCAGCATCCCGACCGCGACGGCTTTCGGGCCCGGTTGGCGGAACGAGGCATCCAGACCCTGATCCACTACCCGGTCCCGCCGCACCTTCAGCAGGCCTATGCCGACCTGAAGATCGAGCGCGGGAGCCTGCCGATCGCGGAGAAGCTCGCCGCCACCGTCCTCAGCCTGCCGATCGGTCCTCATATGAGCGACGGGCAAGTCGAGCAGGTCGCACAGGCCGTGGCCGCGAGTAGCTAGAAAGTCTTGAACAGCCGGAGCTTCAAGGACTCGCTGAAGCCCAGCCCCTGCTTGAACCGGATCAGCCCGTGGTTCGGCTCGCGATCGATCGTCGAGGTACCGACATCGAGGAGGGCGTAGCGCTCCCTCTGGCAATGACGGTAGATGCACTCGGCCAGCGCCACGACCGGACTTGCCGTCGAAAAGCCAGGCCGGTCGCCCCAGTAAAACACGTATAGGACGTCCTTGCTCAAGCTGAGACAAAGGGCAGCCGCCACCAGCGCGTCTCCCGCGGGCACCCCGAACAAGAGAAGGCGGTCGCTGAAACGGTTCGCCATGTCCTCGACCTGCTGCAAGGTCATCGACAGCTGCCAGCCCTTGGCTTCCCGGTTCTTGGCGAGCGTCTGGTAGACCGGCGACAACTCCGTCCGGGCGAGTTCTTGTGCGGCCAACCCCTCGCTCAAGCACTTCTTCAGCCGCTTGCGGTTGCCATAGCTCATCCGCTCGGCCAGCGGGCGGCCGTCTACCGCCAGGCTATGGTTGAGGTCGCAGCCTTCGATTTCGTAGCCGAGCCCGCGGAGCAGGTAGACGGATCGGGCGAAACCGACAGGGTCGTGCGCCTGGGGCATGGGGATCACTTCGGCTCTCCGTGCCCCGGCCGCGAGCAGCCTCGCGTCGACCTCCAGGAGGAAGTTCTGCACTTCCGCCAGCGTAAGTTCCGGGTCGGCCCACAAGCCCCCGAAGGTCCCACGGGCGGGGCTGCGCCACACGGCGCCCTCCCCTTTCGTGAAGTGAATCGACGCGCGAACCTGCCGTCCATCGAACAGTTCGAAGTAGGCGCCGGGCCGCTCCGCGCGATGCATGCGGTGGAACGCCGGCAGGTGGAACAGGCTGTCCGGCGTGCCTAGAAACTCGTCCTGCAGGACTCGAAGCGCGCTCAAGGATGGCGATCCTCCGACTTGACGCTTTTGCGCATCACCAGAACGCCCGATCGTTCCTCCGACCTTTCGAACCCGGCCCTTTCATATAGTCGGACTGCACGGATGTTCTCCGCGGCTACGCGCAAGTTCAGTCTCGCGAGCCCAAGGCGGCGAGCCTCCGCTTCGACCGCCGCAAGCATCTCGCCCCCCAAGCCCCGCCCCCACCAGCTCTTCTCGCCGATGTAGCCCCAATACTCCGCCGAACCGCCTCCGATGTGCTTGAGGCCGGCCGCGCCGATGGCTCCTTCCGGGTCGAGGATCACCCCCCAGATGCGATAGTCCGAGCGGCTCGGCAGGCTCTCGAAAAAGCGTCGCTGATCTTCCCTCGTGAAATCGGGTGTCATGGTCAGCCGCTTGGTCTCCCCATCGTGCAGCCACACCCAGGAGCGGTCGAGAAAACCGCGGTCGAACGGGACCAGTCTGACGGCCATCGCCCGGGTCCTTGCCTTCGTTCGGGCGCAAGGGCAACAGCGAGCGGTAGCCGTTTGCTTCGCTCCCGGAGACCAGCTTGCCCCGCCATTCGGTTCACCTGCTGTGCTGGAACCATGCGCGCTACCTGCCCCAGGCGATCGGCTCCCTCGCGGCGCAGACCGCGCGGGACTTCGAAGTGGTGTTTCTCGACAATCGCTCCACCGACGGCTCGGCGGAGTTGGCGGCGCGGTTGCTGGCGGACGCGGGGCTGCCGCACAAGATCATCGTCAACGACGAGCCGGCAAACGTCGCTACCAACATCAACCGCATGTTCGCTGTGAGCACCGCTCCCCTCACCTCCTTCCTGTCCAGCGACGACTGGTATGCCCCGCGTTATGTCGGGGCCATGGGAGAAGCTGAAAAGGCACATCCGCTCGCCGGGCTCTTCTACGCGGGTGGCTTCATCCACCATGACGGCACCGGCAAGCTGCAGCCGGTGGACACCTCCGGGCACCTCAGCGGCGACCTCTACCTGCCGTTGCTGCAGCGCCGCGATCCGATGTTCTTCGTCGGCACCTGCGTCCGACGCGAAGCCTTCCAGGCGGTCGGCGGGTTCGACGAGACGCTGCAGATCGACGACCTCGACTTCTTCATCCGCCTCGCGCGCCGCTTCCCCATCCAGCGCGTCGACGAGCCGCTGGTCTATTATCGCCGTTCGGCCGAAGCGATCAGTTCGGACGTCGCCTGGATGGTGCGGGGGTGGGAGCAGTTCCATGCCAAGCACAAGGACGCCGAGGGCGCGGACATGCGCTGGTGGATGGCGGAAACCTACCGCGCCTACGCGGCGGTGGCGGTGGACGGCGGGCAGCGCGCGCTCGCCCGCGATCTCCTCTTCCGCTCGCTGCGGCTCCACCCATTGTCGGGCACGGCCTGGAGAACAGCAGCCTACCTGCTGCGCCGCACCCTGAAGCGGCCGCGCGCCAGCACCGAATGAGCGAAGCGCATCGCCAGATCCTGCGCGCGACTTCCATTATCGGGGGGTCGTCGCTGGTCAACGTGGCTGTCGGCCTCGTGCGCAACAAGATCGCAGCGCTGATCCTGGGTCCGGCCGGCATCGGCCTCGTCGGCATCTTCCACAATCTGATGCAGACCGGCGCGGCGCTCGCCGCGTTCGGCATCGGCAATGTCGGTACCCGCCAGCTGGCGGAGGCCGGCGACGACGAGCACGCCCGCGTGGTCGCGCGGCGCGCGTTGGGGATCGCTGCGGGGGTTCTGGCGGTGACCGGCGGCGTGCTGCTGTTCCTTGCCCGGCGGCCGGTTGCGGAGCTGGTCCTCGGCCGGGAGGATTGGGCGGACACCGTCGGCTGGTTGGCCGCCGGGATGGCGCTGCTGGTTGGAACGGTGGCGCAGAACGGGCTGCTGACCGGCCTCCGCCGCGTCGGCGACCTCGCTCGGGTCAGCATCCTGTCGGCGATCCTGGGCACGCTCGCCGGCGTTGCCGCGCTGCTCGTCTGGCGGGAGCGGGCGCTGCTCGCCTTTGTGCTCGTTTCTCCGCTGGCGACCTTTCTCGTCGGGGCCTACTTCGTCCGCCGCCTGCCCCGCGCCAGCGCGCCGCGCCCACCCCTGCGGGAGCTGGTGCCGCAATGGCGAACGCTGGCGCGCCTCGGCCTCGCGTTCACCGTCGGCTCGCTGGTCGGCACGGCCGGACAATTGACCGTCCGCAGCCTGGTCGGGCGACAGCTCGGCGCCGAGTCGCTTGGCCAGTTCCAGGCGGCCTGGACCATCTCCATGAACTATATCGGCTTTATCCTGATGGCGATGGCGGCCGACTATTACCCGCGCCTCACCGCGGCGATGCGCGACCGGGCGGAGGCGGCGCGCACCGTCAACCACCAGGCCGAGGTCGCGCTGCTGCTCGCCGGGCCGGTGCTGGTCGGCACCGTCGCCTTCGCACCCTGGATCGTGCAACTCCTGTACTCGCCCGAGTTCATGCCCGCCGCCGCGCTGCTCCGCTGGCAGATCGCCGGCGACCTCCTCAAGATCGCCGGCTGGCCGCTCGGCTTTATCCTGCTCGCCGCGGGGCGCGGCCACGCCTTCATGCTGACCGAAGCGCTCGGTGCCGCCGTGCTGGTGGCGGTGACCGCCTCCATGCTGCCGCGCACCGGCCTGATCGCGCCGGGAGTAGCGTATGTGACGACTTACCTGGTCTATCTGGCCGTGACCTTTCTCCTCGCCCGGCGATTGATCGGCTACGCGCCCTCACCTGCTGCGGTGCAAGCCATGCTCGTGGTCGGCCTGGCCCTGCTTGGGACAGCGGCGATGACCCTCGTCCATCCGGTTGCGGGCGCAGTTGTCGGGTTTGCCGCCGCGCTCGGGCTGGCGTGGTTCGCCGCCGTCCGCCTGCACCACGCCTTGCCCGAGCCGCTGGCGGCGCTTCTCGCGTTCGTGCCCGGCGTCGGGCGCGTGCGTCCGTGAAGATCCTGCTGCTGGGCGAGACGCTGGAGGCGGGCGGCGCCGAAACCTTTGTTATCCGCCTGGCCAACGCGCTGGCCGAGCGCCACCAGGTGATCGTGGCGGTGCTGCACGGCCACCGGATACAGCCGCAGCTCGCCGCGCAGCTCGACGAGCGGGTGCGGCTCGACCGCCTGCGCCTGCCCGCCGAGCGCTGGCTGTGGCGGGCCGACCGGGTGCTGCGGCGATCGCGGATCGACGTTGCGGTCATCCGCTTGCTGCAGCGGCGCTGGCTCCGTCGCCTGCTCGCGCGTGAGCAGCCCGACGTCGTGCATTCCCACCTGCTCAAGGCCGACCGGCTCGCTGCGGAGGCGAAGTCCGCCGCACGACGAATGCCGCGGCATATCATCACCCTGCATGGCGACTACCGGCCCTACCTGCGCGGCCAGGCCGATCCGCAGATGCTCCACGCGGAACGGTGGATCGAGCGCGTGCTGAACTCGGCGGACGCGATCGTCGGCGTCGCGCGGGAGCACCTCGAGCATCTGAGCACCGCGCACCCGGAAGTCGGAGGCAAGCTCCACCTCATCTACAACGGCTACCCGGCGCCCACGCCCGCCCCAGCTCCCGTGCAACTGCCCGCAGGCAAGTTCCTGTTCGGCATGGTCTCGCGGGGCGTGGAACAGAAAGGCTGGGCGCTGGCGGCCGAAGCGTTCGGCTTGCTCGGGCGCTCGGACGTAGTGCTGGTGCTGGTAGGGGAAGGTCCCGCAATCGAGCGCCTGCGCAGACAGGAACCGCCCGGAGTCATCTTCGCCGGCTTCGCGGCCCGCCCGACCGAACTCATCGCCCGCTTCGACGTGTGTCTCCTCCCCACCCTGTTCCCGCACGAAAGCCTGCCGACCGCGATCATTGAATATCTGGCCTGCGGAAAACCGGTCGTCGCCACGAACGTCGGGGAGATCGGGGCCATGCTGCAGTCTCCGGACGGCAGCCTTGCGGGCCGATTGCTCCCGTTCGACGGCGAGACCGTGTCCGTCGCGGAGCTCGCCTCGGCGATGCGGTTCCTCATGGACCATCCGGTGGAACGTGCGGCAATGTCGACCGCCGCCCGTGCCGCGTTCAAGCGTTTTGCCATGCCCGAGTGCACCGAAGCCTACGAGGCGCTCTACCGCCCGCGCTCTCCGCCAAGCCGCTCGATCAGCTCGACCCATTGAGCGGCAATTCTGTCCTGGGTGAAGTCCTGCATCCGCGTGCGCGCGCCTTCGCTCATGCGGGCGCACGCTGCCGGATCGTCGAGCAGCCGCACCACGGTGTCGGCCCACATCCGCGTTGCCGCAGCGAAACTCTCCGGCTCGCGCAACACCGGCATCAGAACGCCATTGTCCGTCCACTCCGCCGCGGCGAGCGGCCGCTCCGGCATGCTCGTCCCGGGGCTCAATATCTCGCGCGGGCCGGTCAAGCAGTCGGCGGCGACGACCGGCGTGCCGCAGATCATCGCCTCGCACAGGGCCAGCGGAAAGCCTTCCCAGCTCGAGGTGAGGAGGAACAGGTCCGACCGGGCGATCAGGTTGAACGGGTTGCCACGCACCCCGAGAAAGTAGACGTCGCGATCCGGGGCGAGCGCCTCGCCGCCCCACCGCGAATAGGTCCTGAGCCCGAGCGCCTCCGCGCGCTCGAGCAGCGCCGGCCGAAGCTCGCCGTCGCCAAGGATGAGGAGTTTCGCGGGCCGCCTGGCCAGCACCGCCGCGAAGATGTCCAGCAAGGCGGCCTGGTTCTTCGGCGGCGCGAGCCGGCCGACATTGACGAGCGCCGGCCCGCTCGCGAACAGCTGCTCTTCCTCCCGGCTGAGCGGCTCCAGGCTGCGCGCGGCGATACCACGGACATCGAAGCTGTTGTTGATGGTTTCGAGCCGGTCCGGCCGGACGCCGAGGGAGATCAGCTCCGACCTGATGCCGCGGCTGACCGTCACGACCCGGTCGGCGCGATTGTAGATCAGCGGCAGGACAACCCGGGCGCGCAGCCAGCCGGAGGGGCCGCTGATCTCGCCATTGTTCAGCGTGGAGCCGTGGACGCACAGCACGACCTTCTCGGGCCCGCGGCTGAGCACGTCGACCCAGTGCGCCCCTTCCAGATGGCTGATGCTGACGTCGATGCCGAGCTTGCCCTTGAGCCGGCGGGTCCGGCGGATGCGCCGGTGCAGGTTCGCCAGCTTGGACAGGATCCCCCCGCCGCCGGTCACGTCCAGGCTGTGCGGCGGGGCGATCCCGTCGAAGTCCACGCCGTCCGCGCGGTTGAACACCGCTTCATGCACCTCGAACCGCTCGCCGAGCACCGCCGACAGCTCGCGCACGACCTTGGCCGCGCCGCCCATGGCGAGCTCGGTCACCAGCATGAGCACGCGGACCGCCACTAGAGGTTTCGGCCCTGCCCGGCCGCTCCGCGCAGCCCGTCGGCCAGGCCCCGCCACAGCAAGCGCAGACGCCGGCGCTTCTCGGACCGGAACAGCAGGGTGAACAGCAGCTCGCGTCCGAACCGCTCGGCGAAGAACCGCCAGGCGGCAGGGCCCCCGCCCGTCCGGCGGATGATCAGCAGCAGGTTGCGAACCACGTAGTAAGCGTACCAGGCCGGCTTGCGGGTGATGAACAATTGCCGCCCCCACAGGCTCACCCGCGCGTATTCATAATCGTCCAGATACTCCGCGTCGGCGCAGTAGAGCTGTCTCCACCCGTGCTTTTCCAGCTGCCAGCCGAACGCCAGATCCTCCCAGCCCATCCACAGCTCGGCCCAGGGCAGCAGCCCCTGCCGGATCGGAGCCAGCGCGTAGAGCGCGCCGTTGGAGCTGTCCCAGGCGACCTCCCGCGGCGGATCGTCGCTAGCGCCGAAGCGCGGCGTGGCGAACACATGGCGGTGCGGGCGAAGCACGCTGTTCCCGCGGTCGGTCATGATCCGGCGGGGAAAGACGGCGCCGACCCGCTCCGCCCGCTCGCCGTAGTCCGCGAGCTTCTCGACGAACTCGCGGCTGAACATACCGTCATGGTTCAGCGCGAAGCACCACCGCGCGCCCGGCACCTCGCCGGCAAGCTGAAGGCGGCGGGCGAGGTTGCCGGCGGATCCGAGGTTCACGACCGCATTCTCGTAGCGCACCGGCCATCCCCGGTCGGCAATCGCGTGCGCCAGCGGCCCGTCGTTCAGCGAGTCCACCACGATCACGGCCGCCGCCTCGGCTCCACCCTCCGCGAAGATGCGCTCCAGCAACGCAAGGACCGAGGCATCGGAACGGAAGGCGGAAACGGCGATCACCGTGCGGCCGAGCGCGCCCCCGCCCACGTCAGCCCAGCCGGCGGAAGAAGTCGACGGTCTCCGCCAGCCCCTGCTCGACGCCCACCCGCGGCGCGAAGCCGAGCTCCGCGGCGGCGCGGCTGCAATCGGCCGAGATGCTGCGGATGTCGTTCGGCCATTCGGGCTGCCGCCTGACCTCAAACGGCCGCCCGGCGATGCGCTCCAGCGCCGCGATCAGCTCCCGGATGCTGGTCTCTCGCCCGGTACCGATATTGTACACCGGCGAAGGGCTGCCCTCGAGAACGCTGAGAAAGGCGCTCACCACATCGTCCACATAGACGAAGTCCCGGCTCTGCTCGCCGTCGCCGTAAAGGTCGATCGGCAAGCCATTGGCCGCGGCATGCGAGAATTTGCAGGTGACGTTGGCGTAGGGGTGGTCGGTCGCCTGCCGCGGACCGTAGACGTTGAACAAGCGCAGCGAGCAGTGGGTGAAGCCGTGCAGGGCGCCGTACATGGCCAGCAGCTGCTCGCCCATCAGCTTGGTGGCCGCATAGACGCTCATCGGCTGGGGCAGCGTCCGCTCGGTCAGGCCGGGCGCCGCCGCGGCGCCGTAGACGGTGGAGCTGGAGGCGAACAGGATCCTTGGAACCCCTGTTTCCACCGCGAAGTCGATGACCCGCAGCAATCCATGAAGGTTGGCCTGCAGATACTCGTCGGGAGACCGCAGGCTGTCGAAACCGCTGATCAGCGCAGCGAGGTGGA
>NZ_CADCWA010000167.1 GCF_902806285.1 uncultured Sphingomonas sp.
GCCGCCCGCGTGGCCGAGTACATCCCTTCGAGCCCGGCCTCGCCAGCCTCGCGCAGCCCGTACCGCACCCCGTCATAGCGCGCGAGGTTGGACGAGGCTTCCGCCGGCGCGATGATGTAATAGGTCGGCAGCGCGTACTTAGTATGCGGCAGTGAGATCTCGACCGGCTCCGCGCCCGCGTCTCGCAGCCACTCGATGCCGCGATCCCATAGCGTGTTGATCTCCTCCGGCACCCCCTCGATCCGATACTCGGTGGGAATACCGACCCGCTTGCCCTTGAGATCGCTCGACAATCCCGCTTCCCAGTTCGGCACCGGCAGGTCCAGCGACGTTGAGTCCTTGGGATCGAACCCGGCCATCGCCTCCAGCAGGATCGCGCAGTCGCGCACGTCCCGCGCCATCGGCCCCGCCTGGTCAAGCGAGCTCGCGAACGCCACGATGCCCCAGCGCGAGCAGCGCCCGTAGGTCGGCTTGATCCCCGAAATGCCGGTGAACGCCGCCGGCTGCCGGATCGACCCGCCCGTATCTGTCCCTGTCACCCCCGGCGCGATCCCCGCCGCAACGGCCGCCGCCGACCCGCCCGAGCTCCCGCCCGGCGTCAGCGCCGCGTTGCCGCCGTCGTTGCGCTTCCACGGGGACAGCACCGGCCCGTAGGCGCTGGTCTCGTTGGACGAGCCCATGGCGAACTCGTCCATGTTGAGCTTGCCCAGCATCCCCGCCCCCGCCCGCCGCAGGTTGCCCGACACGGTGCTCTCGTAGGGCGGCTTGAAGCCCTTGAGGATGTTGCTGCCCGAGGTCGTATCCACGCCGGCCGTCGCGAACAGGTCCTTGATGCCCAGCGGGATGCCCGACAGCGGCAGGATCTCGCCCCGGACCCGCGCCGCATCCGCGGTATCCGCCGCCGCCAGCGCATCCTCCGGCGTCTCCACCGTATAAGCGTTCAGCGCCCGCGCACCCACCACCGCCGCGTTGAACGCCTCCGCAACTTCCCGCGCGGAGAAGTCGCCCGAGCGGAAACCGTCCCGCAGCTCGGCAATGGTCTTGGTCGTAAGCTCGCTCATCGACTTGCCACCGCCGCGTCAGCGGCAATCCTATATGGTTCACACGAAGGCACGAAGGCCACGAAGAAGAGCGCTCTCCTTCGTGCCTTCGTGATCTTCGTCCCTTCGTGTGAAAACGTAATCACTCGATCACCTTCGGTACCGCAAAGAACCCATGCTGAGCGTCGGGCGCATTCGCCAGCACCTCGTCCCGGATGCCGCCGTCCGTCACCCGGTCCTCGCGCAGCCGCAGCGGCTGATCGATCACCGCCGTCAGCGGCTCCACCCCGTCGGTGTTCACCTCGCCCAGCTGCTCGACCCAGCCGAGGATGTTGTTCAGCTCCGGCACCATCGCCTCGACCTCCGCATCGCTCATCTTGAGCCGCGCGAGCCGGGCGATGTGCCGCACGGTGGCGGTATCGACGGACATGGCCCGCGCCCTAGCGAGAGGGGTTCCGGGCGGCAAGGTCCATCCCCATATCCGGTCGGTCCCTGCATGAACGCTCCCGCTCCCGCCCCTTCCCGCTCCTCCGCGCCGCGCCTGTGGCGGCCCAAGCGCGTGCTGGTCACCCGCTCCTCGCTGGGGTGGGAGCACGGCCGCGCGATCGCCGAGCGCTGCGAATCTCTCGGCATCCCCGTCGAGCGCCTCCCCGCCGACCGCCTCTCGCTCGGCCTGCCCGACGATCCGCGCAAGGCCTATGCGCTGGCCAAGCAGACTCTGGCGGTCACCGTCGCGCCACCGTTCAAGCTGCGCCTCCAGCCGATCGCGCCTTCCGCCGACTGGCGCGTCGACCTGGCCGAAGGCTGCCCCGCCCACTGCAACTATTGCTATCTCGCCGGCTCCCTGAACGGCCCGCCGATCACCCGCGCCTACGCCAACCTGCCGGAGATCCTCGCCCAGCTCCCGCCCAGACTCGGGCAGGGGACCATCACATCGCGCTCCAAGACCCGCGCCCACGAAGGCACCACCTTCGAGGCGAGCTGCTACACCGACCCGTTGGCGCTCGAGCACCTGACCGGCTCCTTGTCCGCCCTGATCGCCTGGTTCGGCGAATGGGACGCCGCCGCGCAGCTCCGCTTCACCAGCAAGTTCGAGGCAGTGGACCCGTTCCTCGGCCTCCAGCACAACGGTCGCACCCGCATGCGCGCGTCGGTCAACCCGGCGGTGTTCGCCCGCTTCGAGGGCGGCACCAGCCCCGTAGCCGCCCGCCTCGCCGCCCTCGCCCGCATGGGCGCGGCGGGCTACCCGATCGGCCTCACGATCGCCCCCATCATCGCCGCCGAAGGCTGGCGCGAAGCTTACGGCGAGCTCATCGCCCAGGCCGCTGCCGCCCTGTCCGCCCTTCCCGACCCCGATCTCACGATCGAGCTCATTACCCACCGCTTCACCCCGGGCTCCAAGGCGGTGCTGCAGAGCTGGTACCCCGGCTCCGACCTCGACATGACCGAGGCCAACCGGTCGGAGAAGCGGACCAAGTTCGGTTCCGTCAAGCACGTCTACGACAAGGCAACCATGGCCGAGCTGCGCGGCTTCTTCGAGGAGGAGATCGCGCGGATGCTGCCCTACGCGCGCATCCTTTACTGGACTTAGTTCGGGCTCAGCAAACAGGTCCTCTTCCCTGCGTCGCCTCGGGACTACAAGCTGACGATCGGGGCCGCGCCCCGCCGCCAGTCACTTGCGCCCGAACAGCCGCTCCACATCGCCCATCGACAGCTTCACCCAGGTCGGCCGGCCGTGGTTGCACTGGCCGCTGTTGGGGGTGACTTCCATCTCGCGCAGGAGGGCATTCATCTCGGCGACGGAGAGGGTGCGGCCGGCGCGGACGCTGTGGTGGCAGGCGAAGGTTGCGGCGACGAGATCGAGGCGCTCCTTGAGCTTCATCGGGCCGCCGAGCTCCGCGATCTCCGCGGCAAGGTCGGCGAGCAGGCCGCGGAGGTCGAGCTTGCCGAGCAGCGCGGGGGTGGCGCGGACCAGGGTGGCCGAAGGGCCGAAGCGCTCGAGTTCCAGGCCATAGCGGGCGAGCTCGGCGGCGGCTTCCTCCAGCCGGTCGCAGTCGGGTTCGTCCAGCTCGACCACCTCGGGCATCAGCAGCGCCTGTCGAGGGACGCCGCCATTGCCCGCGGCGCGGCGCAGGCGTTCGAGGACGAGGCGCTCGTGGGCGGCGTGCTGGTCGACCAGGACCAGGCCGTCCTCGGCTTCGGCGACGATGTAGGTGGCCGCGACCTGGCCGCGGGCGACGCCCAGCGGGTGCGTGGGAACGGGCGCGGTGGCGGGTTCGGCGCGGGCGGCTGGGGCGTGAGTGAAGAGGGCGCGGGCTTCCTGCACCGTCGTCCCGGCGGAGGCCGGCACCTCAGGAGAAAAGGGCGCGCCATATACAAGGGGATCCCGGCTTGCGCCGGGATGACGGGTGTCCTCGGACGTCGTCCACCGCACCGGCGCCGCGGCCTGCACCCGGGCGGCGCTCCTGTGGCCGGCTTCGTCCAGCGCCGCGCGGAGACCGCCGACGATCAGCCCGCGCACTGCTTGCGGATCGCGGAAGCGGACCTCGGTCTTGGCCGGGTGGACGTTGATGTCGACCTCGCTCGGCGGCAGCTGCAAGAACAAGGCCGCGATGGGGTGGCGGTCGCGGGCGAGGAGGTCCTGGTAGGCGGCCCGCAGCGCCCCGACCAGCAGCCGGTCCTTCACCGGACGGGCGTTGACGAACAGGAACTGCTGGTCGGCCGCCCCGCGGTTGAAGGTCGGCAGGCTGACCACCCCGCCGAGTGCCAAGCCATGCCGCTCCAGGTCGATGCCGAGCCCATGCTGCGCCAGCGCGGGATCGAGCAGCGCGGCGACCCGGGCCTGCAGCGCACCGGACTGGACGCCGAGTGAGCGACGGCCGTCATGCTCCAGCGTGAAGTGCACGTCCGGCCGCGCCATCGCCAGCCGCCGCACCGCGTCAAGGCAGGCGGCATATTCCGCGCGCGGCGAGCGCAGGAACTTGCGCCGCGCGGGCACCTTGTCGAACAGCCCTTCCACTCGCACCCGCGTGCCCGGCGGCAGGGCGGCCGGACCCTCCCCGACCTTCACGCCATGATCGACCTCGATCCGCCACCCGTCGGCACCAGCAGGCCGGCTTTCCAGGATGAAGCGGGCGACGCTGGCGATCGACGGCAGCGCCTCGCCGCGGAAACCGAAGCTGGTGACCTCCTCGATCCGCTCGTCGGGCAGCTTGGAGGTGGCATGCCGCTCCAGCGCCAGCGCCATCTCGGCTGGCGTCATGCCGCCGCCGTTGTCGGTCACCTCGACGAGGTCGAGCCCGCCCGCCGCCAGCCGCACGGACACTGCCGTCGCGCCGGCATCCAGCGCGTTCTCCACCAGTTCCTTCAGCGCGCTGGCGGGCCGCTCCACCACCTCGCCGGCGGCGATGCGATCGACCAGGTGCGAGGGCAGCCTCCTTATTGACATGTTAAGGGTCCTAGCCCAATCGAAGTGCCGGGGCGAGGCGCTGTTTCCGATGCAGATTCAACAGCGATTTACGCTCCTGGCATGACTCGGATTTGAGGAAGCGGGCGGGGATGTTCTGGACGCGCTGGTTCAAGTGGATGTCGCACGACATGGCGATCGACCTGGGGACGGCCAATACGCTGGTCTACGTCCGCGGCCGCGGCATCGTGCTCAACGAGCCGTCGGTGGTGGCGATCGAGACCATCAATGGCGTCAAGAAGGTCAAGGCAGTCGGCGACGACGCCAAGCTGATGATGGGCAAGACTCCCGACCAGATCGAGGCCATCCGCCCCTTACGTGACGGCGTGATCGCCGACATCGATGTCGCCGAGCAGATGATCAAGCACTTCATCCACAAGGTGCACGGCGGCAAGATGCGCGCCTGGCGCTTCCCGGAGATCGTGATCTGCGTGCCGTCGGGCTCGACCAGCGTCGAGCGCCGCGCGATCCGCGACGCTGCTAGCAACGCCGGTGCGAGCCAGGTGTACCTGATCGAGGAGCCGATGGCGGCCGCGATCGGCGCCGACATGCCGGTGACCGAGCCGATCGGCTCCATGGTGGTCGATATCGGCGGCGGCACCACCGAGGTTGCGGTGCTGTCGCTCCGCGGCCTCGCCTACACCACTTCCGTGCGGGTCGGGGGAGACAAGATGGACGAGGCGATCTCCTCCTACGTCCGCCGCAACCACAATCTGCTGATCGGCGAAGCCACGGCCGAGAGGATCAAGCAAGAGGTCGGCATCGCCAAGCCGCCCACCGACGGCATCGGCAAGACCGTGCACATCAAGGGGCGCGACCTGGTCAACGGCGTGCCCAAGGAAATCTCCATCAACCAGGGGCAGATCGCCGAAGCGCTGTCCGAGCCCGTCGGGACGATCGTCGAGGGCGTCCGCATCGCGCTGGAGAACACCGCGCCCGAGCTCGCTGCCGACATCTGCGACCAGGGCATTGTGCTGACCGGCGGGGGCGCGCTGCTGCAGGGGCTGGACGAGGTGCTGCGGGACGAGACCGGGCTGCCGGTCACGGTGGCCGAGGATCCGCTCACCTGCGTTGCGCTCGGCACCGGCCGGGCGCTCGAGGAAGAGCAGTACCGCGGCGTCCTCCAGACCGCTTGAGCGAAGGGTAATAAGCGGTGGCGCCGCCGACCGGTGCCCGCCCGGGCTGGTCGCGGCGGGCGCAATACAGCCTGTTCTTCTCCTTCTTGGCGGCGATCGCCGGGCTGCTGATCGGGCTGTTCCTGCTCGGCCTTTCCCTGGTCGCGCCCAAGGCCTATGCGGGGGTGCGCGGCGCGGCGCTGGACGCGACCTCGCCGGTGACCCGCGCGCTGAACGGCGCCACGACGACCGTGTCCGGACTGGTCAGCGGAGCGGGCAACTATTGGGACGCCGCCCGCCAGAACGCCGCGCTGAAGCAGCAGCGCACCCAACTGGAACAGCAGATCGTGCAGGCGCGGGCGATCCTCAACGAGAACCGGCAGCTGAAGGCCGCGCTCCAATTGCGCGAACGGAGCCCGCAGGCGGTGGCGAGTGGGCGGATCGTCGGCTCCTCGTTCGAAAGCCAACGGCGCTTCGCGGTGGTCTCCGCGGGAGGCGGCGACGGCGTCAGGATCGGAATGCCGGTGCGCGCCAGCGAGGGGCTGATCGGGCGCGTGGTGGAGGCAGGCGCGACCGCCAGCCGGGTGCTGCTGATCTCCGACCGGGCGACCATCCTCCCCACCCGGTTGCTGCGTGGCGGGCAGGCAGTGATTTCCACCGGGCGCGGCGACGGCACCGTTGATCTGCGGCCGCTGGAAGTCGGGCGCAATCCGTTCCGGCGTGGCGACATCGTGGTCACCTCCGGAACAGGCGGTCTGTACCCGCCCAACGTGCCGGTGGCGCGGGTGGTGCGGTTGGACGACGACGGCGCGATCGCCGTGCCGCTGGCCGACCCGGCCCACGTAAGCTTCGCGATGGTGGAACAGCCCTACCAGCCTGCCGCCCTGGCCAATGCTCCACCGCCGGCCCCGGGGGAGCGCTGATGGTCCGTGCTGCCCTGGGGATCGGCCGGATCGACCGCGGACCCAAGCGACTGGCCCGCTTCGTGCCCCCGATCTCGGTCGTTGCCGCCTCCGCCCTGTCGCTGCTGCCGATCGTCGCGAGCGTCGGCTGGGTGCCCGACGCCGGCTTCCTGCTGCTGATCGCCTGGCGGCTGCTGCGGAGCGATGCCATTCCCGCCTGGTGGGCCACTCCGCTAGGTTTGGTTAACGACCTGGTAACGGGTTCGCCCATAGGCTTGAGCATGGCCATCTGGACCGCCGCCATGCTTGCTCTCGACCTGCTCGACCGCCGGACCATGTGGCGCGACTATTGGGTCGAGTGGGCGCTGGCGGCGCTGCTGGTGCTGGCGGACGAGGCGGCGCGCTGGCGGATCGACGCGCTGATGGGTGCGCCCCTGCCCTTCTCGGTCGTGTGGCCCCCGATCTTGATCGCGATCCTGACCTTTCCGGTAGCGGCCTGGGCGGCGTCGGCGCTCGACCGGTGGAGGCTCGGCCGATGAACTTTCAGAGCCGGATGACCAACGTCCACCAGTCGTTGAGCTTTTCGCGGCGGATGGCGATCGTCGGCGGGGCGGCGGCGGCCGTCGCCGCGGCCCTGGTGGGGCGGCTCGGCTGGCTCGCCGTTGCCGAGAACGAGAAGTACAACCTCCTGTCCGAAGACAACCGGGTCCAGCTGATCATCGTGC
This sequence comes from uncultured Sphingomonas sp., assembly GCF_902806285.1. GTDB lineage: Bacteria > Pseudomonadota > Alphaproteobacteria > Sphingomonadales > Sphingomonadaceae > Sphingomicrobium. The sequence continues at coordinate 7,249 of NZ_CADCWA010000167.1, forward strand.
CGCCGCGGCGGGGATGGATCGTGGACCGCTTCGGCAAGCCGATCGCGATCAACCGCTCGGACTTCCGGGTCGACCTGATCCCGGATCAGATGGTCAATCCGGAGCGCACGGTCGCCACCCTGGCGCAATTGCTGGCGCTTACCCCGGACGAAATCGACCGCATCCAGCGGGAGTTGAAGGCGGCGAAAGGCTTTCAGCCGGTCCAGGTGGCGGAGAATGTACCTTACGAACGCTATGCCGCGGTCACCGTCCGGCTGCCCGAGCTGCCCGGCGTCCAGCCGGCCCGGGGCTTCACCCGCTTCTACCCGGCGGGCTCGGCGGTGGGTCACCTGGTCGGCTATGTCGGGGCGGCCAGCGCCAAGGAATATGAAAAGGAGAAGAACCCGCTGCTGATCACGCCGGGTTTCAAGATCGGCAAGGAAGGCCTTGAAAAGACCCTGGAAACGAACCTGCGCGGCATCCCTGGCGGGCAGCGGGTGGAGGTCAGCGCGCGGGGCAAGCTGATCCGCGAACTCACCCCCAAGCCCGATCGCAGCGGCGCGCCGGTGCAGCTGTCGATCGACGCCGGCCTGCAGGAATATGCCGCGCGGCGCTTGGGCGAGGAAAGCGGCAGCTGCGTCATCCTCGACTGCCAAACGGGCGACATCGTGTGCATGGCGTCCATGCCGGCCTACGACCCCAACAGCTTCTCCGACGGGATCGGCCGGACCGAGTGGAAGACGCTGTCCGACGACCCGCGCAAGCCGCTGCTCAACAAGACGGTGAACGCGCTCTACCCGCCCGGCTCTACGATCAAGCCAATGGTCGCGCTGGCGCTGCAGGCGCACGGCGTCGACCCGAGGGAGCGGGTGCACTGCCCGGGCGGCTACCGCCTCGGCAACCGCTTCTTCCGCTGCCTCGGCCGGCATGGCGCGATCGACATGCACCGCGCCATCGCCAAGAGCTGCAACACCTATTTTTATGCGATGGGCAACCGTGTCGGCTACGACCGGATCGCGCCGGTGGCCCGGATGCTCGGGCTGGGGCAGAAGTTCGACCTGCCGCTGGTCAGCCAGAGCTACGGAACGGTGCCCGACAGCGAGTGGAAGCGCCGCCGCTACGCCGACAACCAGAAGCTGTTCATGCGCCCCGACTGGACCGCGTCCGACACGCTGAACGCGTCGATCGGTCAGGGCTATCTGATCCTCAATCCGCTGCAGCTGGCGGTGATGTCGGCCCGGATCGCGTCGGGGCGCAACGCGCAGCCGACCTTGCTGGGCGTGCACAAGGACCCCGCGCCGATGCTGGGCATCCCGCAGGAGCATCTGGACGCGGTGCGCGGCGGCATGTGGGAAGTCGTCAACGGCGACGGGACCGCGGGGGCGAGCCGGATTACCCTCCCCGGCATCGAGATGGCGGGCAAGACCGGCACCGCGCAGGTCCGCCGCATCGCCGGCGGGCAGCGCGGCCAAGGCGGCGACTGGCGCTACCGCGACCACGGCTTGTTCGTGTTCTTCGCGCCGTTCGACAAGCCGCGCTACGCCGGCGCGGTGGTGATCGAGCACGGCATGGGCGGCGCCCGCGCGGCGGCGCCGGTCGCCAAGGACGCGCTCATGTACCTGTTCGACCGGCCGGCGGCCGAGAAGCGGCTGGCAGAGCTCGAGGCTGGCTGGGGCGGCACGCTGGCCGAGCGTACCGCCCGGCGCGCCGCCGCGATCGATGCCGCGGCGGCATCGGCGGCTGCGGCACCGAGGCCGGCGGCATGATTTCCAGCGCCATCATCCCGCAACCGCTGGCGCGCCTGCCCTGGCGCCTGATCTTCCTCGTCTCGGGGATCGGCCTGTTCGGGCTGATGAACCTCTACTCCGCGGCCGGCGGCTCGATCCAGCCCTGGGCGATGCGGCAGGGCGCAGCGTTCCTGATGTTCCTGGGCCTCGCGATCGTGCTGTCCAAGGTGCGCGAAACGACGATCAAGAGCGTCATCTTTCCCGTCTACGTCGCCATCGTCCTGATGCTGATCGCGGTGGACATGCTGGGCTTCGTCGGCAAGGGCGCGCAGCGCTGGCTCGACCTCGGAATCATCCGGCTGCAGCCGTCCGAGTTCATGAAGCCCGCGATCGCCCTGGTGCTGGCCCGCTTCTACGAACTGCTCCCCGCGGGCGACATCAAGCGCTGGCGCGCGATCTGGCCGGCGGCCATGCTGATCGGGGTGCCCGCCGTGCTGGTGATCCTTCAGCCCGACCTCGGCACGGGCTTGATGGTGACCTTTGCCGGCGTGACCGTGATGTTCCTGGCCGGCGTGCCGCTGCGCTGGTTCCTGATTCCGGCGGGCGCGCTCGCCGCCGCCATTCCGATCATCTACCAGTTCCTGCACGGCTACCAGAAGAAGCGGGTCGACACTTTCCTTGATCCGGAGAACGACCCGCTCGGGTCGGGCTACCACATCACCCAGAGCAAGATCGCCATCGGCTCCGGCGGTTTCTCGGGCAAGGGCTACCTCAAGGGCAGCCAGAGCCATCTCCAGTACCTCCCCGAAGGCCACACCGACTTCGCCTTCGCCACCCTGGCGGAAGAATGGGGCATGCTGGGCGGCACGCTGGTGATCCTGGCTTATCTGATGGTCCTGCGCTGGGGCATGAAGGTGGCGGCCAACGCCCCGACGCGCTTCGGCCAGCTGTCCTGCGCGGGGCTGTCGGCGGTGCTGTTCTCCTATTTCGCCATAAACCTGCTGATGGTGATGGGCTTGGCACCGGTGGTCGGCATCCCCCTGCCGCTGATCAGCTACGGCGGTTCGGCGGTGATGACGGTGATGATCTGCCTCGGGCTGCTGATGAGCTTCGAACGCCAGCAGCGGACCCGCAACCGGCTGGTCTAGCCGGTTGCAAAGGCCGCGGCCTCCCGCTACATGCCCGCCCGCGCACCTGGCTCATGGCAGCCGGCGCATCTTGCCCCCGAGGCATGGACGCATAGCTCAGTTGGTAGAGCAGCTGACTCTTAATCAGCGGGTCCTAGGTTCGAGCCCTAGTGCGTCCACCACCTTTTCACCGCTAGTGGAAGTCCCGGCTCGGCTGCCTGAGCGCGTCCTCGGGGTCGCAGCCGGTGCGGAATGGGGGATGGTAGTGGTCCGTAGTCCTGGGCTTCCAGCCGGGCTCGCCGCGATCTGGAGCACCGCCACCCGTG
>NZ_CADCWA010000168.1 GCF_902806285.1 uncultured Sphingomonas sp.
TTTGCTTCAAACTCGAGCGAGATCATCCGCTGCCGCTGGCCGGGGTCGACGAGGCCGGCTGCGCGCCGCTGGCAGGGCCGGTGGTCGCCGCAGCGGTGGTGCTGGACCGCGATCGATTCCCGCGGGGCATCGACGACAGCAAGAAGCTGGACCTCCAAACGCGCGAGGCAATCTATGCCAAGCTGCAGCAGCAGGCCCGCTTCGGCGTCGGCATCTGCACGGTCGAGGAAATCGACTCGCTCAATATCTACTGGGCGCGGATGCTGGCCATGATCCGTGCGGTGGATGCGCTCGGCTTCGAGCCGGCGATGGTGATGGTCGACGGCAACCGCTGCCCCAAGTGGGAGCGGGTCAGCGTCGCGGTGGTTGCGGGCGATGCCAAATGCCGCTCGATCGCCGCCGCCTCCATCGTCGCCAAGGTCACCCGTGACCGGATGATGGCGGAATATGCCGAGACGCACCCAGGCTATGGCTGGGAAAGCAATCGCGGCTATCCCACGCCTGACCATCGGCGGGCATTGCGCGAACTCGGGCCGACGCCGCTCCATCGGCGCAGCTTCGGGCTGGTCCGCGAGGTGCTCGCCGCGGCCGCCCAGCCGATGCTGTTTGCGGCGGAGTAGCGAAAGCGAGCAGCCGAGTCCTTCGGGCCACACCACCACGGATTGAGTCCCGGCTATCGAAGTGGACTCAACATCTTGTGCTCACCCGCTCGCCGGACTCGTTTCGTTCCTTCAACGAAGCTGTGCCGTTAACCCTTATCCTGTTGACCCAAAGAGCGGCCGGACTCAGCATGAGCGGCAACAGGGGACAAGATTCATGAACCTCATGACGCCGGTTCGGGAGGCGCGAGTTCGCGCGCCCGCAGGGAAGATTGCGCCTCGGCTACTCAGGAGCGGCGACGGCCGAATCATCCAGGGCGACTGCATCGCCGAGATGGCCAAGCTGCCGGCCAAGTCCGTCGACATGATCTTCGCCGATCCACCCTACAATTTGCAGCTGGGTGGCGACCTGTTCCGGCCGGAAGGGGGGCGGGTCGATGCGGTCGACAATGATTGGGACAAGTTCGACAGCCTGGCCGCTTACGACGCCTTCACCCGCGCCTGGCTCCACCAAGCGCGGCGGGTGCTCAAGGACGACGGCACCATCTGGGTGATCGGCAGCTACCACAACATCTACCGGGTCGGCGCGCTGCTGCAGGACGCGGAGTTCTGGATCCTCAACGACATCGTCTGGCGCAAGGCCAATCCGATGCCCAATTTCCGCGGCACCCGCTTCACCAATGCCCATGAAACGCTGATCTGGTGCGCCAAGGACGAGCGGGCGAAGTACAGCTTCAACTACCAGGCGATGAAGGCGCTCAATGACGACCTGCAGATGCGCTCGGACTGGATGCTGCCGATCTGCTCGGGCGCCGAACGGCTCAAGGACGTCACTGGGCACAAGGCGCACCCTACGCAGAAGCCGGAAGCGCTGCTCTACCGCGTCCTCCTGGCTTGTACGAAGCCGGGCGACGTTGTGCTGGATCCCTTCTTCGGGACTGGCACCACCGGCGCGGTTGCGCGGCGACTGGGGCGGAAGTGGATCGGGATCGAGCGTGAGGCGGAATATGTGTCCGTCGCCCAGCAGCGGATCGCCGCCACCCTGCCGCTCGACGAGAGCGCGATGCAGGTGGTGCCCGACAAGCGGCGGCAGCCCCGAGTCGCCTTCGGGCTGCTGGTGGAGAGCGGGCTGGTGTCGCCGGGGACCACCTTGTTCGACGGCAAGCGGCGCTGGCGGGCGGCGGTGCGCGCGGACGGATCGCTCAGCTGCGGCCCGCACCAGGGCTCCATCCACAAGGTCGGCGCCGGCCTGCAGAACGCGCCCAGTTGCAACGGCTGGACCTTCTGGCACGTCGAGCGGAACAAGCGCCTGGTCCCGCTCGACGTGCTGCGCCAGGAGCATCTGGCCGGCGTGGAATGAGGCGAACACTCCTTCGCCCGACCGGCTTCGTCGATTCGCCCTTCGGCCATGACGGCAAGGTCGCCCGGCTCGCGGGCGGGCTCGGCTGGTTCGGTCTGGTCGAGCTGATCCACGTCGGCGATCGGGTCGAGACGGAGCTCCTGCCGGTCGCCGGCATCGAGAGCCGGTTCGATGACGCGGTGGGGGCGCAATGGGCGGCCCTGACCCGCCCGCGCGCGCCGCTCGTCATGGGAGAGCGCACGATCCGCCTGGATCAGCCGCAGGTCATGGCGATCCTCAACGTCACGCCCGACAGCTTCTCCGACGGTGGGCAGTTCGCCTCAGCCGAGGCGGCCGTCCAGGCAGGCTTCGACGCTGCTCAGGCGGGCGCGGCGATCGTCGATGTCGGCGGCGAGAGCACGCGTCCCGGCGCCCGGCCCGTGTGGGAAGGGGACGAGATCGAGCGGGTCGAGCCCGTCGTCCGCGCGCTTGCCGGCGGGGGCGTGGCGGTGTCGATCGACAGCCGCAAGGCGGCCGTGATGGAACGGGCTGCGGCCGTCGGAGCGAGGCTGGTGAACGACGTGTCGGCGCTGACCTGGGACCATCGCGCAATCGAGTTCGTCGCGCGCTCGGGCCTGCCAGTGGTGCTGATGCACCATCAGGGTTCGCCCGAGACGATGCAGCAGAACCCCAGCTATCCGCGGGGTGTGCTGGTCGAGGTCTATCTCTGGCTGGAGGAGCGCATCGCTGCGGCAGAGGCGGCGGGCATCCGGCGCGAGAACATCCTGGTCGATCCCGGCATCGGTTTCGGCAAGACGGTGGCGCACAATCTGGAGCTGATGAACGGCTTGGCGCTGTTCCATGGGCTTGGCTGCGCGATCGTGCTCGGCGCCAGCCGCAAGCGGACGGTCGGCGCGTTGCACAACGAGGCGCCTGCCGACCGACGGCTTGGCGGCAGCATCGCCCTGGCGATCAAGGCGGCGGAACAGGGCGCGCAGCTCATCCGGGTGCACGACGTGTTCGAGACGGTGCAGGCGCTCAAGGTCTGGCGGGGCCTGCGCGACCAGGCGCTGACCCCGCGGCTCTCCTAGAGAAGATAACCGCCGTCGCTGACGAACACGGAGCCGGTCACGTTGCCGCAGCTTTCGTTCGACAGCAGAAAGGCGATCTGCCGGGCGATTTCCTCGGGCTTGTTGAAGCGGCCGAGCGGCGTGCCCTGCGCGGCGATCTCGCGAAACGCGGCGTCGCGCCCGACTTCGGCGGCCCGCCTGTCGAACTCCGGACTTTCCCACATCGGCGTTTCCACCCCGCCCGGCGCGATGACGTTGACCCGGATGCCGCGCAGTGCGCTCTCCTTGGCGGCCACCCGGGCGAGCTGGAGCAGCCCTGCCTTGGACGCGGCGTAGGCGCCGATGCCCTGTTCCGCCTTGAAGCTTGCGGCGGACGCGACGCACACGATCGAGCCGCCGTCGCCCATCGCCCGAAGCGCCGCCTGCAGGCTGAGGAACGCGCCGTCGAGGTTGGTCGCCATGACCTTTCGCCAATCCTCGAACGACAGGTCGGTGATCCGGCCGGTCCCGGCCACTCCCGCGTTGACCACTGCACCGTCCAGCTCGGGCAGCTCCACATCTGCCCAGAACGCGGGATCGCCGACATCTCCGGCCAGGGCGGAGGTGGCGCAAGGAACGTCAAGCTCGTCGAGCGCGGCCGAGTGGCGATCCGCCAGGATCAGCCGAGTCGCTCCGACCTCCGCCAGATGGCAAGCAGTCGCCAGTCCGATGCCGGAGCCAGCACCGGTGATCAGGATGGCGCCACAGCGCGGGAGTTCCTGCATGACTTGCCTTTCAGGTGGAGCGCTCAGCTCGAGTGAGCGGCGGCGTTAGGAGATCGTTATCGTTTGCCCATTAACAACCAACGGCGTCCGGGTCCGGAGAGCCGCAATGAAACAGCTTGTCTACATCAGCACGTCCCGCAGCGAAGTTCCCAGCCTCACCGAGGTCGAAAGCATCCTCAGTGCATCGCGCCGCAACAACGCGCGTGACGGGCTTACCGGGCTGCTGATCGTCGGCGGACGCCGCTTTCTTCAGGCGCTGGAAGGACCGGAAGCGCAGCTGTCGGCCGCTTACGCCCGGATCAAGCGCGACCCGCGCCACTTCGCCTTGGTCGAACTCAGCCGCAAGCCGATCACCAAGGCGAGCTTTCCCGACTGGGCCATGGGGTATGAGGCGGGGCGGGGCGATCTGGCCGAGCTGGTGTATCAGCTCACCTCCATGATCGACGAGCCCTCGCTGCAGGCCCAGCTCCGCGGCTTCGCCCAGCTGCACAGCAAGGCTGCCTGACCGCCGCCTTTCTCCCACAGCACCCATCTGCTATTGCCGCCTGGCTCGGCTCTGGGGAGAGCGGCCATGGCTGAAGAGAATCGGGTCTATTTCGCGCGCCGAGCCGCAGAGGAGCAGTTGCGCGCGGAGCAGGCAGCCGACCCCGACGCGGCCGAAGCGCACCGCAAGCTGCAGCGCGCTTATGTTGAGCGGGCAAGTATCGGGGATCGCTGGCCCGAGCGGGAGATCGTGGGCTAGCGCCCGCCAAGCAATTGCTGACGCGCGGCTTCCAGCGCGCTGGTCCGCGCTCTGGCCCTTGCATGCCGCAGCCGCGGATAGTCGGCGGCCGCTTCCTCCCCCAGCGCTCGCGCGAAATCGCCAGCTTTGATCTCATGAAGGATGGTTTGCATGCGCCGCTGAGCGGCCTCATCCACCATCCGCCCGCCACCTAGCAGCGCCCCCAGTTCCGCGGTGTTGCTGATCGCCTCGGCCATGCCGGCGATGCCCCGCGCCTCGATCAGCTCGGCTAGGAGCTTCAATTCGGACACGCATTCGAGATATGCCACCTCCGGCTTGTACCCCGCCGCGACCAGCGTCTCGAAGCCGGCCTGGAGCAGGGCGGGCACGCCGCCCCAGACCACCGCCTGCTCATTGAACAGGTCGGCGACGCATTCCTCCTCGAAGGTCGAAGCGATGATGCCGGCGCGGCCGCAGCCGATCGCGGAGGCGTAGGCCAGGGCGAGCGGCCAGGCGCCTCCGCTCGGATTTTGCGCGACCGCAGCCAAGGCGACCATCCCGCGGCCCGCCTGGTACAGGGAGCGGAGCGCGCTCCCTGGACCCTTGGGTGCGATCATGATGACGTCGAGGTCGGGCCGAGGCTTGATCAGCCCGAAGTGGATGGCGAGGCCGTGGCTGAAGCCGAGTGCCGCGCCTCCGACCAGCGCGGGTTCGATCCGATCATAAACCTCGGCGAGATGCTCGTCGGGCGCCAGGAGCATGACCAGGTCGGCCTCCGCTGCGGCTTCGGCCGGCGCCATGACGGCAAGGCCCGCCGATTGCGCGTCCGCGATCCCGGGGCTGCCTTCCCGCAGGCCGACCCGAACGGCAACCCCGCTCTCCCGCAGGTTGAGCGCCTGGGCGCGGCCCTGGTTGCCGAACCCGATGATCGCAACCGTCCGCCCCTGCAAGGGCGCGAGGTCGATGTCGGGATCGCGGATCATAGGGCCAGCGCTACCCTGCGGCGCCGAGCAGCGCCAGTGCGCGCTCCGCTACGTCCCGGCCGTCGAGCGGCTCGGGGAAGCGGGGCCACTCGGGCGGCGGCTGGTGCGCGAACCAGGTGTATTGCCGCTTCGCATAGTTGCGCGTCGCTTGGCAGCCGGCGGCGAGCGCCTCTTCGCGGCTCAGTTCGCCGGCCAGCAACGCCGCGATCTCCCGCACGCCGATCGCTCGCATGGCGGGAAGTGACGGGTCGAGGCCTCGTGCGAGCAGCAGCCGCACTTCGTCGACTGCTCCCTCCTCGATCATGGCCGTGAACCGCTCGTCGCAGCGGCGGTAAAGCCAGGGGCGCGGCGGCAGCAGGACAAGGGCTCGCAACTCCATGTCCGCGCCGATCCCACCCGAGCGTTTCGCTTGCCATTCCGCCAGCGGGCGGCCCGTGGACAGGACGACCTCCAGCGCCCGCGCGATCCGAGCGGCGTCCGTTGGCCTGAGACGCTCAGCACCCACCTCATCCCGCCGCTGAAGCTCCGCCAAATTCTCCTCGACGCCGCGCGCCCGCACCGCGGTCCGGATCGCGGGGTCGATCGGCGGCACGGGTGCGATTCCGTCGAGCAGGGTGCGGAGGTACAGGCCGGTGCCGCCGACCAGGATCGGCAGCCTGGCTCCGGCTTGAGCCTGCCGGACCTCACCTCGCGCCGCTTCGGCCCAATCGGCTGCGGAGAAGGGCAGGGCAGCGTCGCGGAAGCCGAACAGCCGGTGTTCGGCCCGTGCGGTCTCGTCGGCGCCCGGCCGTGCGCTGAGGACGCGCAGGTCTGCATACACTTGGGCGCTGTCGGCGTTGATGATCACGCCGCCCGTGCGTTCCGCCAACTTCAGTGCAAGTGCCGACTTGCCGCCGGCCGTCGGACCGGCGATGACGGCAACAGGAGGACGCGACTTGATCATTGCGACGCTGATAGCAGCCGGAAAGCTCGACCGGGACCGTATTCACCAGGCTGCCACCCTGCTGGAGGACGCCCGCCTGCGCCCCGGCGGGTGGAGCTGGCTGGACGAGGGCGACGCCGCCGACATCGAGATCGATGGCGGGGAAGTGAGCGCCATCCGCCGGCTGCTCGAAGGTGCGCTGCCGGACACCGACGTGGTCGTGCAGCCGGCGGACACGCGCGAGAAGAAGCTGCTGGTGGCGGACATGGACTCGACCATGATCGGGCAGGAATGCATCGACGAGCTCGCCGATTATGCCGGCATGAAGGAGGAAATCGCGGCCGTAACGGACGCGGCGATGCGCGGCGAGATCGAGTTCACCGAAGCTTTGCACCAGCGGGTGGCGACCCTCAACGGGCTTGGCGTGGGCTGCATCGAACGTTGCCGGACCGACCGCATCCGCGCCAATCCGGGCGCACGGACGCTGGTTCAGACGATGCGGGCGCGCGGCGCCGGCACGCTGCTGGTCACGGGCGGCTTCCACGACTTCGCCGACCCGATGGCGGCCGAGCTTGGCTTCAACGAGGTCCGGGCCAACTGGCTGGAGAGCATGCATGGCCACCTGACCGGGCGGGTGACAGGCGAGATCGTCGATGCCGACGCCAAGCGCCAAGCGCTGGTCGACCTGCGCAGCGAGTTGCACCTGCCGCGCGAAGCGGTGCTGGCCGTCGGGGACGGAGCGAACGATGCGCCCACGATCGAGGAGGCCGGGTTGGGGGTCGCTTACCGGGGCAAGCCGAAGCTGAGGCAAGTGGCGGACGCGGTGATCGACCATAACGACCTGACCGCGCTGCTGTGGGCGCAGGGCATCCCGCGCCGCGAGTGGGCCGACGCCTAGCGCACCCGAACGGGTACGCACGCCTGCCGGCCCAGCGAGCGGCAGGCGGCGGTTGCCGCGGCAAGGGTCGGGTACGGACCGACCTGCAGCCGCAGCAGCGATCCGGCCGGAACATAGGCCGGGAGCTTGCCCGGTAGCCTGGGGGCAAGTCGCGCAAACAGGGCCTGACCCGCGCCGGGCTGGCGGAAAGCCCCGAGCTGGATGCGCCAGGAACCGGCTGACCGCGACGGCGGCAACGCGGCTGAGCGACGCTTGCCGGTACCTCCGCTAGCCATCATTCTGGGCTGAACCGACCCAGCGGACTCGGCGGCACCCCGCTCGGCCTCCGCCATGACCAGTTCCATTTCCGACTGCGTGGCTCGTGCTTGGCGCAGGCCTTGTGCGGCGGCGCGGCGCACCATTGCGTAGCCTGCGACCCGATCGGGCGCGACGCCATCGCCATTGAACATCGCGGTTCCATAGATCAGCAGCGCCCGCGGCTCCCCGGCCTGCGCAGCGCTCTTCAGCCAAGGCATGGCGCCCGTCCGGTCGCCTTCCCGGAACAGGAGAATGCCGAGAGCCGCCTGAGCGGGGGCGTAACCCTGGCGCGCCGCCCGTTCGTAGAGCGCGCGGGCGCGCACCGGCTGGCGCCGCTCCAGCCGTTCGGCTTGGCTGGTGAGCCCAACGGCACTGGTGGCGGACCCGCGAGGCTGGGCCGCCAGAGCCACGAGAAGTGGCAGCATCATTCCAAACACATGCGCCCCCGGACTCGTTCGCCGACAGCCTAGAACAAGCCAGAGGCAACGTTAACCGGATTTTAGCTCCACCGGGAGCATCTCACCGGTAACACGGCCAATCAGGCGAGGGGATCGGAATGCGCGTTCTGGCTATGGCATCGCAGAAGGGAGGCTCGGGCAAGACCACGCTTTCCGGTCACTTGGCGGTGCAGGCGCAACTGGCGGGACACGGCCCGGTCTGCCTGATCGACATCGACCCGCAGGGCAGCCTTGCCGACTGGTGGAACGAGCGCGAGGCCGACATGCCGGCGTTCGCCCAGACCACCGTGGCCCGGCTGGCTTCCGACCTTGAGGTGCTGCGGCAGCAGGGTTTTCGGATGGCGGTAATCGACACCCCGCCGGCCATCACCATGGCCATTCAGAGCGTCATCGCGGTGGCCGAGCTGATCGTCATCCCGACCCGGCCGAGCCCGCACGACCTGCGCGCGGTCGGCGCCACCGTCGACCTGTGCGACCGCGCGGGCAAGCCGCTGATCTTCGTGGTGAATGCCGCAACGCCCAAGGCCAAGATCACCAGCGAGGCCGCAGTGGCCTTGTCGCAGCATGGCACCGTCGCCCCCGTCACCGTCCATCACCGCACCGATTTCGCCGCCTCCATGATCGACGGCCGCACCGTGATGGAGGTCGATCCCAAGGGCCGCTCCGCCCGCGAGGTGGTGGAATTGTGGGACTACATCAGCGAGCGGCTGGAGAAGAACTTCCGCCGCACCGTGTTCTCGGCGCCCGCCGCAGCCCCCGGTGTCGTCGGGGTCGCCGCTCCACGTCCGGTTGGCGGCTTCGGCCGCCGGGTCGTCGGCCAGTAAACGGAAGGCTGCTTCAGTGACGAGCGAACCCAAGGCTTTCGCGTCCCTTTCCTCCGGGCTGCTCGCGCGCAAGGGGGCGGCGCGTCCGGCGATGCGGCCGCAGGGCTTCGGCCAGGCGGGGGCAAGCCTGGACGATCTGGGCTGGAACGACATGGGTCACGAGCCACAGCGCCCGCTGCTGACGCCCGTGCTTGCAGCGGACGAGTTCCCGTTGGGCGCAAACCAGCCTGCGCCCCTGTCCCGTACTCCGCTGGCAGGGTTGACGCCGGTCTCGCCGGTCCACGACCAGCAAGCGGAGATCGAGGAGCGCTTTGGCCAGCCGGACGAAGCGGAAGAGCAGGCCGGCTCCACGCAGGCCCAGCCCGCGCAAGACGAAGACGAGACAAGCGAGTACGGTCAGGATTTCCGCGAGGACGATCAGCAGCCGCTCGAGCTCTCCGACCCATTGCCTGCCGCTTGGCCGGAACAGCCGGGGAGGGAAGCCGTGCCCACCGCGCCCGTGGTGGAGCAAGCGTTGACGCCCACCGCGAAGCCCGCGCCGAAGCGCTCTCGCCAGCCGCGTTCCGATCAGGTCGCCAAGGACAAGGCGGCGTTCACGCTCCGTCTCGACCCCAGCCGCCACCTCAAGCTGCGCCTGGCCTGTGCGGTCAATGCCAAGTCGGCGCAGCAGCTGGTGACCAGGGCGCTCGACGCACTGCTGTCTTCGATGCCTGAAGTGGAAGCTATGGCCAGCCAGGCGCCCGAACGGGGCAGCCGAAAGGGACAAGCATGACCAGCCTGCTGCGCGCCTCCACAGCCGTGTCCTCGCTGGCGATCGCCGGCCTGATTGCCGGCTGCGCCGGTCCGCTGGGCCGAGGTTCGGAGCGGCAGGGTCTTGCCGCCGGCGCCAGGGGCGCAACCGTGGGTGCGGCAACCCGGGCCCACGTGGCGCTGGCTTCCGGTGACTACGGTTCCGCGGTGACCTGGGCGGAGCAAGCAGTTGGGAACAACCCCAAGGACGCGACCCTGCGGGGGCTGCTCGGCAACGCTTACCTCGGGGCCGGCCGGTTCGCTTCTGCAGCCGCAACCTACCAGGATGCGCTGACCCTGGCACCCGGCCAATCCGCGGTGGCCCTGAAGCTGGTGCTTGCAGAAATCGCGCAAGGCAAGGACGGGTCCGCGATACAGCTGCTCGACCAGCTACGGGGCGCGGTCGATCCCGCGGACGTCGGGCTGGCGCTGGCGCTGGCGGGTCAGCCGGGCAACGCGGTCGCCCTGCTCGACGAAGCCGCCCGGCAGCCGGGCGCCGACGGGCGGACGCGGCAGAATCTGGCGCTTGCCCATGCCCTCGCGGGCGACTGGGAAATGGCGCGGGCGGTAGCCGGCCAGGATCTTCCTGCCGACCAGATCGACGCCCGGCTCCAGGGCTGGATGGCGCTCGCCAAGCCGCAGAGCCCGGCGGTGCAGGTGGCCTCGCTGCTTGGCGTGACCCCAGCCGCGACCGACCCTGGCCAGCCGGTACGGCTCGCCCTGGCGGAAACGCAGGTGCGGCTCGCGTCGGTCGCGCCCGTGCCGTCCGCCCCCGTACCGCCGATCGAACTGCCGGCCGAGCAGCCGGCGCTTGCCGCCACCGAGACCACCGTGATGAACGACCCCGGCTTCGCAGCGGCGCCCGTGCCGGTGGAGCCGGTCGCGGTGGCTGCGGCGTCGGTGACCATCCCGCTTCCGGCGCCCGTGCCGGCGCCTGCTCCGGCCGAAGCGCCGATGCAGCTGGCGAACGTCGGCGGGGAACTTGATTCGATCCGCCGCGAGCCTGTGCGGCCCAGCGGCGCCTTGCCGAAGGTCGCGCAACTTCGCCGCAGCGCCGCCGCCCGCTTCGCCCGGAGCGGCGTGGTGGTGCAGCTCGGCGCCTACGGCTCGCGGGGGCGGGTGCAGGCTGCCTGGAGCATGGTCGTTCGCCGCCACGGTTCGCTGAGCCGCTACACTCCGGCGAGCGCGCGTTTCCAGAGCGCGGGGGGAACGGTTTACCGGCTGTCGCTCAAAGGCTTCGCCAGCGATGGGGAAGCCCGGAGCCTGTGCCAGCAACTGAAGCGGTCGGGGTCGGCCTGCTTCGTCCGCAACGTCGCAGGCGACACTCCGGTCCGCTTCGCAGCGCGCTAAGCGCCGAGCAGCAGGTCCAGCACCGCCATCCGCATCGCCACTCCGTTCGCCACCTGGCGGAGGATGAGCGAGCGCGGGTGATCGGCCACTTCGTCGGCAATCTCGACTCCCCGGTTCAGCGGGCCGGGATGGAGCACCACGGCATGCGGAGCCGCCCTCGCCAGCCGTTCGGCGGTCAGGCCGTAGCGCGCCAGATACTCGCCCGGCCCGTCGCCCAGTTCCCCGTGGAGCCGCTCGCGCTGGACCCGGAGCATCATCACGGCATCCGCGCCACCGATCGCCGCGCCGATCTCGCCCCGGCCAGGCAGCTCGTCGGGCAGGAGCGAAGGTGGGCCCGCCAGCCGCACCGTCGCGCCGAGCCGTTCGAGCAGCTTGCGGTTGGAGCGTGCTACCCTGCTGTGCCGGATGTCACCGCAGATGGCGACGGTCAGCCCTTCCACTCGCCCGAAGTGCTGGCGGAGGGTCAGGGCATCGAGCAGGGCCTGCGTCGGATGTTCGTTGGTGCCGTCGCCGGCGTTCAACACCGGGCAGTCCATCAGCTCGGCGACTGCCGCCACGGAGCCGTTCGCTCCGTGCCGCAACACGAGCGCGTCGGGCCGCATGGCGTTGAGCGTCAGGGCCGTGTCGGCCAGCGTCTCACCCTTCTTCACGCTGGATTGCTCGACCGGCAGGGTGAGCGGCGTTGCGCCGAGCCGGGCGGCGGCGGCGGCGAAGCTCATCAGGGTGCGGGTGCTGTTCTCGTAGAACAGGTTGAAGACGATCCGGCCCTCATGCCTGTCCGAAGCACTCGCGCCGGCGGCAAACTGGTCGGCGGCGTCCAGCAGGGCCGCAATCTGCTCGTCGCTCAGGGAGTCGATGGAGAGAAGGTCCACGAGCCGCTTCGCTAACCGGCTTGCGGCAAGTTGGCCAGCGCATCGATCGCACCTTGCAGGATGTGCGCGGCCGCCATCTTGTCGACGGCTTCGGCACGCCTGGCCCGGCTGACGTCCGCGGCAACCATCGCCCGCTCGACCGCCTGGGTCGACCAGCGTTCGTCCCACAGCAGGGTGGGCAGGCCGAGCGGAAGGCAGTTGCGGGCGAAGGCGCGGACCGACTGGGTGCGCGGCGAATCGGTACCGTCCATGTTGAGCGGCAGGCCGATCACCAAGCCCGCGACCTGCTGCGCGGTGGCGAAGCCGCGAAGTGCGTCCAAGTCCTGGGTGAACCTGGTGCGGCGGATGGTTTCGGCCGGCCCCGCGAAGCTCCAGCCTGCGTCGCATAGAGCGAGGCCGATGGTCCGGGTGCCGACGTCCAGGCCCGCGAGCTTGCCTCCCGGAACCGCCGCCGCGAACTCCCCCGGGCTGGCGGTGATCAGCGCTGCCGCCATGCCGCCAGCCGCTGCTGCGCGTCCTGCCGGACGTTCGCCCAGAACAGCGCATAGTCATAAACGTGGTAGTTGTTGCCCGGCAGAACATAAGGTCCGATCGCCGGGACCTCGCCGCCGATCAGGAGAAAGCCGCCCTCGCAGCGCGCACCGACCTGGCCTGGGGCGAGGGTCGCATCGCTGAGGTCGCCGTTGGGCACCAGCGTGCCGAGGTTGGCGGCAGGCGGCGCGGCGCCGTTCCGGGTGCCGGTCAGCGGATTGACGCACAGCAGATCCTCGCGCCGGCGCTGCTGGCCGGTGGGGCCAACCGAGCCGTCGTAGACGTCGGTGATGAGGTCGGTGTTGGCGGGCTCGCCGAAGGTCTGCCAGCCGAGCACGCACCGCGCCTGGTCCGCCCGCTCGCAGGCGGGGAGGCCGAAGGCGGGGATGTCGGCGGCAGCGGAGACCGGCCAGCCGACGACATAGGCGGCGGCCACCCGGCGGGCGACCGGCTTGCCCGCGACCTTTTCCCGCAGCAGCCGGGTGAGGTGCAGCGCGCCCTGGCTGTGGCCGGCGAGGATCAGCGGCCGCTCCCCGGCTTCGAGGAGGAAGCGGTCGAAAGCGCGGGCTACGTCGGCATAGGCAAGATCGAGTGCCTGGGTCGCGTCCTCGCTCTCGAGGAGGAAAGCGCCGAACGCCGCCTGGCGGTAGCGCGGCGCCCAGACCTGGCCGGCGCCGGCCAGCGCGCTCGCCTGGCTGCGGACGAACAAGGCGGCGCGGTCGCGGCTCTCGCGGTCGTCGAGCGGGGCGTTCCAGCGGTCGGTGCGCAGATAGGTGGTCGGGTGGATGTAGAAGACCGCAGCGTTGCCGCCGGCCGACGCCGTTCCGGCGCCCTGCGGCACCCAGCTCGACGGGTCGCCGGCCAGCCCGGGGCGGGCGATCCAGTTGGCCTCTTGGGCGTAGTCCGGGCCGCTGGTCGGCGGCTGCTGCTCGAACCTGCCCTGCGGCGTCGCCCGGCTGATCAGCACCCCCTGGCCGAACTGGAACAGGGCGAAAGCGCTGGCGACCACCAGCAGGGTCAGGAAGAACACGACCAGGAGAAAGCGGCGGGCGCACATCGGTGGGCGGACCTAGGCAGTGCGCCGGGCGGCGGCAAGGCAAGCGAAGGAGGCGTCGCGAGCGGCACCGCCGGGCGGTCCAGCTTGACTCGGGTTGACTTGCCGCGCCGTTTGCGCCGGCGGCCTCCCCCTTGTCACCTTAGCAGGAGGCAGGGCTGTCACCTTTGGTTCGCGAGGCGCCGGAGCAGCGGCGGCCCGCCCGTTACCTTTGTCACCTTCGCGCAGCGGCTGGCTGAAGCCACTGAGGCTGAGCTCAAGCGCCCGGTCCCAGCCCGCGGCGAACAGCCGTCCGCCCGACCGGTTGCGAAAGGCGTAAGCGCTCTTGCGGCTGATCCCGGCGGCGGCGGCGGCGCGGCTGACGGAACGGGTGATGCGCAGCGTGGCGAGGAAGATCGCCTGCCGCTCAGGCGTCCAGCCGTCGCGGCGGGTGCGGGGTGGGTGAGGCATGCGCCATCCCAAGCACAGCGAGGGGGCTGTAGGACAGGATTTTATGCTGTCTGCGGAAGGTCGCCACTAAGCCGTCGAAGTGTCGCCGGGTCCCGCTGCAGGCAGGCTCACCGACGGAAAACCAAAGCCTTGTTGACCGTGAAATTGACGAAGAAGGCTGTCCCGATGCCCGCCATCTTGGCCAGGGCCGGCGCCAGATCGAAGTGGGTTATCTTCAGATAAGTGATGCCCACATTCACCGCCAAGCCAAGCATCGCGGCGGCGGCGAACAGCAGGAACTGGCGTCCGCTCGCCTCCGACTTGAACACGAAACGACTGCTCAGCAGGTAGTTGACGATGACCGCGATCGCGAAGCTGCAAGTGGCCGCGGCCAGGACGGTCATCCCCTGGCTGAGCAGCAGGACGAACCCGGCGACGTCCACGAGCGCCGCCGTTCCAGCCGTGCAGAAATAGCCGGCAAGCTGACGGGCAACTCGGGGGGAAGGTGTCTTCATGATTCCGAAACCCCTTTGGTCGTCGGGTTCCGAACGTCACGGGCCGCCGGTCCACGGCAAGTTGCCAGATCCTGGCAGCGGGAATGCTCCCGACGTGAGTCGATTCTACAAGGGGCAAGAACACCGAAGCTCATGGGGATCAAATCCGCAACGGGCGCATGAAAAGCGGCATCGAGTGCCATGCTTCTCTGTGATCATGCGACTGGTTGTCTGGCGGATCGGCGGCCAGAATAGCCACCCGGATTTGCACCGGGTCCTTGCGGTTAGTGCGTAGATGGGCGTCTGCGCGCCCGATTGCAACAGGTTGTTTTACTTTGGCTTGGAAAACCCAATGCGTACCCGCGCTTGCTCATGCGAAGGTTCTCGCCGGTCCGGCCGCCGTGGCCGACAGCATCCATCGTCTTGGCGCAGCCCGCGCTGGCCCCTCCACCATCCAGCTACGCCGACCTAAGCTGGCCGACGCTCCTACCGACCTCCAAGCTTCAGCCGCACGAACGCCATTGCTCCGGTGGGGCGCCGGCCGCCGTACAACGGAGCAAGCTCGCCAGGCACGAAGTTCAGCGCGAACAGGCCGCCGGCGCCGAGCGTCAGGGCGGGGGTGAGGGGGAAGTCGCGGAGGGCGCCGAGCGAGAGTTTGCCGACGCGGTACGCTTCGCCATGTTCGTCCGTGTCGAGCAACTCGCGGTTCTCCGTCAGCTCGCCGCGGCCGAACAGGGTCCAGGCCGACTGCTTCAGCCCGAGCTCGGCGACGAAGGCGTCGTCGCGGTGGTGCTCGGCGGTCTTGCGGCCCCAGGCCAGCGTGCCCGCCAGCTTCCACCCCGCCGCCAGCTCCCGAGCGTAGAGCGCGCTGGCCGACCAGCGCTTCTGGTCGACCCCGGGCTCCAGCTGCTCGGGATCGGTGAAGCGGCCCCAGCTGCCCTGCAGCGCCAGCGTTTCGGTGGGGTTCCAGGACAGCCGCGCCGCGGTCGAGTCCAGGGGACCAGTCTCGATGTTCCAGCGGTGCTGGTCCGGCTCGCGCCCGTTGAAGCGGCTGACTTCCAGCTTCAGCCGGTCGTGGACGATGCCGGCGGTGACCACGCCGAAGCTGATGTGGGTGGAATCGAGCCAATGGTGGCTGATCGGCGCCTCGGGCGAGTCCATGATGGCTTCCCGGTGCATAAAGGCCGGCGGCCCGAACGCCGGCTCGCCGGGCAGGCCCGCGTAGAGGAAGACGCTGCTGTCCGGACCGAGGTTTTGCGAGGCGGACGCGGCCAGCTCCATGAAGAAGTCGTGCGGGTGCTGGCGGTCGATCAGCCGGTCGGTGCCGTTGGCGGTCTCGCCGCTGGCGAGCAGCAGCGGGTAACCGCGCTTGCCCATCAGCGGGTCGGGGCTGAGCATGGCCCGGAGTTGCAGGGTGCCGTTGCCGAGCGGGCGGTGCGCCATGCCCATCAGCATGCCGGAAGCGAACGCCTGTTCGTCGCCGCGGCGGCCGCCCTGACGGTCGTAGACCAGGTTGAGCAGGCCATGCCCCATCAGCGTCCAGTCACCGCTGACGCCATGGAGGCCCATATGCTCGGAGCTGTCCGGCTGCCAGGCGGTGCCGGAAGCCTCGCGCGCCATCGGGTAGGGCCCGAGCGCAGCGGTGGCGGCCGCGGCGGCGGCGTGGTGCGCATGATCGCCGGTCTGCGGGGCCGGGGCGTGATGGGCGTGAGTTTCCGGAGCGGGCTGCGGTTGCTCGGGCGTGGGCGTCACGGCGGGTGCGCCATGGTCGTGGTGCTGCGCCGCAGGTGGCGCTTGTTCAGGCGCGGGCTTGGCGGCGCCATGGTCGTGGTGCTGCGCCGCGGGTGGCGCTTGTTCAGGCGCGGGCTTGGCGGCGCCATGGTCGTGGTGCTGCGCCGCTGCGGGGGCGGCAACCGCTAGCGCCGCGGCGCCGATCAGCAAGGACTTGAGCATATGGCTTAGCTGATCCCGGTTCTGTGGTGAACGATCGCACTGCGCTTTCGCGGCACAGCGCTGGACCTGCGATGAACCATCATGCCGGGTCGACCGGCCGGCTGCCGACCACCATCGGCCCGAGCGCGGCAAAGCTGTCCATCCGGTTGCCGGCCTGGTCCCACAGCGAGCTGACGGACCCGTCGAAGTAGAGCGCGTTGCGGCACCCGAGCCCGTCGCGGAACAGCCGGGCGAACTTGCCGAAGCTCACCGGGGCTTGGCTGATGGCAAAGGTGGCGGTGCCGTCCGGCGCGATGCCCACGCCGTTGCGGATGTAGCGGGAGCGGCCGTCGGCTTCGAACGCGGGGTGGAGCTTGCCGCCGATCACGAGCATGGGGCCCGACTGGCTGGCGAAGGCGATCCGCCGGTCGGGCTTGAACTCGGCGGTCGGCACCACGGCGGCGCGGCCGTCGTCCCGGACCAGGAACACGCCGTTGGGCAGGAGGTGGAAGTTGCCCCCGCCGGCGCGGCGGTTGATGGGGTGCAGCTGCCGTCCACGCTCGATCAGCAGGCCGATCGCCCGGCCCTCGGCGTCGAACATGCCGGCGTTCATCGCGAAGCGCACCTGGCCGGCGGACCGGCCAAGCACATGCTCCAGGGCGGCGAAGCTGCGGAGCGGGCGGCCGTCGGCCCCGGCGGAACGAAGCTCGATCCGCGCCTCCGGGTCCCGGCAGACGATGAAGCGGTCGCCTTCGAACAGCAGTTGGCGGCAGGCGCCGTCCGGGTCGGGGGCGGCGGCGGTCGCCTGGGCGCTGTCGGCCTTGCGGCAGGCGGCAAGCAGCAGGAGCAGGGCGAGGATCGTCTTCATCGCCGTGAGAAGTGGCGGCTTCAACCGAGGTTGTCGATGCCGAGTTCGCCGAGCTTGCGGTACAGGGTCGAGCGGCCGATGCCGAGGCGGCGCGCGACCTCCGTCATCTTGCCGCGGTAATGGCCGATCGCCAGCCGGATCACGTCCGCCTCGATCTCCTCCAGCGGGCGCAGGTGGCCGTCGTCGCGGAACAGGGTGATCGCGGGAGCACCGGCCATCGCCGCCTCCTGCGAGACCTTGCTGAGTTCGGGAGCGAAGTCCTGGGCACGGCCGGAGAAGCGCGACTGGATGGCGATATGGGGGAAGTCCTGTCCGGTCAGCGCCGCGCCCTGGCACTGCAGCGCGGCGCGGAACAGCACGTTGGACAGCTGGCGAACGTTGCCCGGCCAGCCGTAGCGCATCAGCACGGCCAGCGCGTCGTTGGCGATCGACAGCGGCGGGATGCCCGGCTGCCCTGCGATTCGCGCGAGCAGGTGCCGTGCCAGCGCCGGGATGTCGCCGCTGCGTGCACGGAGCGGCGGCACGGTTACGACGGTACCCGCCAGCCTTTGGGCGAGACCCGAGTGGAACTGCTCGCCCAGCGGAGCACCGGCCGTGGCGATCACCCGGACGTCGACGGAATGGCTGCCGTTGCACCCCACCGGGCGCACCTCGCCAGTGGCCAGGACCCGGTCGAGCGCGGCCTGGGTCTCGGGCGGCAGGCTGCCGACCTCCTGCAGCAGCAGGGTCCCGCCGTCCGCCTCGACCAGCTTGCCGACGCGTTCGGCGAAGGCTCCGGGGAAGGCGCCCGCGACATGGCCGAACAGCTCGGAGTCGATGATGTTGGCCGGGACCGCCTTGCAGTCGATCTGGTGAAACGGGCCGCGCGCGCGCTGGGACGCGGCGTGGACGCCGCGGGCGATCGTCTCCTTGCCCGTGCCCGGCTCGCCGACGATCAGCAGCGGCAGCCGGTGGCGGGTCGCCTTGGCCGCCACCGCCAGTGCCGCGCGGAACTCGGGCGCGGCGCCGACCAGTTCCTCCAGCGCCAGCGCCGGCGCCAGTTTCTCGGACAGCGGCGCGAGTTCGCCGGCGGCGCGGCGCCGGTCTGCGTTGACCGACAGCGCCTCAAGCAGCCGCTCGGGCGCGACCGGGCGCGACAGGAAGTCGGAGGCCCCAGCGCGCATGGCTTCCACCGCCTGGGCGATCGAGCCGCTTTCCGCCAGCACGATGATCGGCAGCCCCGGGCGGTCGACGCGGAGCGCGCGGACCAGGGCGGGACCGTGCGCCGAGTTCCAGCCGCCGATCAGCACCGCCCGGATTTCATGCCCGTGCGGGCCGCTCAGCAGCTCCGTCGCTTCGCTCGCGCCGGGAGCGCCGAGCGTGTTCCAGCCTGCCCGGCTGGCGGTTGCGGCGACGAGACGACGCTCGGCGGCGTCGGCATCGACCAGCAGCAGGAAACGAATGGTATCGGCGCGCATGCTGCTGGGGTAGCGGCAAGCGGTAAAGATGGACTTAAGGGCTTGGGGCCGGCGGGCCGGCTTGTTATGGGCGGACCGGTACGGTCGGGATCCGGGGAGTGTAGATGGCGGACCAAATCAACAGCAACGGGGGCGGCGAGGTCGATTTCAAGCATCACGCCCGCGACTACAGCCTCATGATCAAGCTCCTGAAATATGGCGCGATCATCTCGCTTGCGATCGCGTTCCTCGTGCTGATCATCATCTCCAGCTGAGCACCATGGCGTTGAAGATTGCGGTTCTGGCGGAGACGGCGCCCGGCGAGACCAGGGTCGCGGCGATCGCGGAGACGGTGAAGAAATACGTCGCGCTCGGGGCCCAGGTGGCGGTCGAGGAGGGGGCGGGAGCGGCGGCTGCGATCGGCGACGGGGAGTTCGCGGCGGCCGGCGCGAGCCTGGGCTCCAGGAGCGCGGTGCTGGCCGGAGCCGGCATCATCCTCGGCGTGAGCGGGCCGGAGCCCGACGCGCTCGGCGGCGCGGAGCGGGGCGCGCTGCTGATCGGAGCGCTCGATCCGGTCCGGCGGGGCGCCGCGATCGAGGCCTATGCCGCGGCCGGGCTGCAGGCGTTGGCGATGGAATGGATGCCGCGGATCACCCGCGCCCAGTCGATGGACGTGCTGTCCTCCCAGTCCAACCTCGCCGGTTACAAGGCGGTGATCGACGGGGCCGCCGCGTACGGCCGGGCGTTTCCCATGATGATGACCGCCGCGGGGACGATCAGTCCGGCCCGCGTGTTCGTCATGGGGGTCGGGGTCGCCGGGCTGCAGGCGATCGCGACGGCGCGGCGGCTCGGCGCCCAGGTCACCGCGACCGACGTCCGTTCGGCCACTCGGGAGCAGATCCAGTCGCTCGGCGCCAAGCCGATCTTCGTGGAGAATGTCGCGGGGATCGAGGGCGAGGGGACCGGCGGCTATGCCACCGAGACCTCCGAAGAGTATCGCCGCGCCCAGGCCGAGCTCGTCTCCGGGCACCTCGCCAAGCAGGACATCGTGATCACCACCGCGCTGATCCCGGGGAGGCCCGCACCCCGGCTGATCGCGGATGCGCAGATCGCGTCCATGCGTCCGGGCAGCGTGATCGTGGACCTGGCGGCGGACGCCGGCGGCAATGTGGAAGGGACGAGGGTGGGCGAGCGGGTGGAGCGGCATGGCGTCACCATCCTGGGCCCTGCCAACCTGGCGCGCAGCCTGCCGGCCGATGCCTCCGCCCTGTTCGCGCGCAACGTCTACAACTTCCTGGCGGCGTTCTGGGACGGGGACGCGGGCGGGCCGGTGCTGCCCGACGATGACGAGATCGTACGCGGGATCCGGGTGACCAAGGACGGCGCAGTCGTCAACGAGCGGCTGCTGGCGGCACGACCGGCAGGCTGAGCGGAGCGCTTGGCGAGGCTTACTCGCCGATCAGATGCAGGGCGATTTCCCGGCGCGGGGGCCGGCGGCGATGCTCGAACAGGTAGATGCCCTGCCACGTCCCGAGCCACAGCCGGCCGTCCGCAAGCGGGATGCCGAGGTGCGTCTGGGTCAGCGCCGAGCGCAGGTGCGCGGGCATGTCGTCCGGACCTTCCTCATGATGCTCGTAGGCCACGGACTCCGGAGCAAGGCGGTCGAAGTAGCGCTGGAGGTCCCGGCGAGCCGCCGGCGCGGCGTTCTCTTGGATCAGCAAGGAAGCAGAGGTGTGGCGGCAGAACAGCGTCAGGAGGCCGGATGATAGGCGTTGCTCGCTCGTCCACCTGACGACCCGGTCTGTGATGTCGAGCAGCCCGGCCGCGGGCGCCACGACCTCAAGCAGGCTCCAAGCTTGTTTCATTGCAGTAACTTAGCCCCAAAACACTAGCGCGCCAGCCGTAGGGCCAGCGCGCATCATGTTCGGCACTCTGATTAAGCCCGGCTAACGCCGGTTTTAGCTTAACGGCTCCAGCCGCAGCCCCATACCCAGTTCCAGAAGCTCATGTTCCGTCTCCCTGTTGCGCGCAGCACGATTCGCGCTGCAACAAGGGAGCATTAACCTTAATCGATACGGTTAGCAAATGATTATGGATGTTCTTTAAGCAACTCTCCTGCTGGTTCGCAGCTGCAGATGCTGGATCAACTCGCGAACGCCCATCGGGCGTCCGATGGCGTAGCCCTGCGCCACGTCGCACCCCAGCTGAGCGAGTTGATCCAGCAAAGTCCGGTCCTCCACGCCTTCAGCAACCACCGTTCGACCGAGCGAATGGGCGAGAGCAATCGTAGACTCGACCATGATGAAATCTGAACGGCTGTGTCGCATGGCTTTGACGAACGTCTGGTCGATCTTGATCTCGTTCGCGGGCACCTTCTTGAGGTACTCAAGTGTGGATAGGCCCGTTCCATAATCATCGATGGCAATTCGAACGCCGTAATCTCTGAGTGCCTCGAGGACGGCGGGGCCGGTGGCCGAGCTGTGCAGCGCTTCCGTTTCCGTGAGTTCTAGCGTCAGTCGATCGGCCGCGAGGCCGTGCGTGCGCAGCAGCTGCTGTACACGGGTTACAAGCCCCTTGTCCGCAAGGAGACGGGCCGAGATATTAACGGCAACACTGAAGTGAACGCCGCGCCGGTTGACAGCGGCAGCCGTTGCAATGGCGCGATCCAGGATGAAGTCCGTGAGCTTGCCGATGCGGCCTTGCTGTTCGGCCGCAGCCACGAATTCTGTAGGCGAAATCGGGCCTTTCACGGGATGGGTCCAGCGAGCCAAAGCCTCCGCGCCCACTATTTGCTGCCGGCTGAGGTCAAGCTGGGGCTGGTACGCCACCCAGACCTCGCCATTGTCGATGGCGGCATCTAACTGTCCAAGCAGCGATATACGCCAGCCCACATCTTCCTGCTTAGACGGATCGTGATACTTCCATTTCAGGCCTTCGTCCCAGGCTTCGTTGGCCGCGACGAGAGCACTGCCGAGCCGGTTTTGTAGCGGTCGCGCGCTCCCCAGTTCCGCGCCAAAGGTCACCGCGGCATCGATGGTCTGACCGTTCACGCTCAATGGTGAGCGGAACAAGGCATGTAGAGCTTCCAAGTGATTGGCGAGAGGTGCTTCGAGGCTAACGAACCAGGCGAATACGCCCTCGTCACCGTGAAAGATGCGGGCATCGCTTCCACCGGCAACCAGCAACCGTTGAACCATCTGACCAATAAGCGTCGCCTCCTCGTTCGGGTCCAGCGTCGAGGCAATCTCGGCGTAGTTGTGGATGCGAGCGGCCACCATCGCCTGGCTGCTTCCGCCCTGCTCGGCGCGCAGAGCGGCAAGATTCGGGAGACCGGAAAGGCTGTTGATGTATCCGCCACTCTGCCAACGTAACCAGCCCAGCCTTGCGGCTACGAAGGCGAGCGCGAAGAAAGCTGCCATCACGTCTACGAACATGAGATACGCTTCGAAGACGACGGGGCCAAACAGCAGCAGCGAGGCCGTGCCGGCGAGAAGCGCGGCGGTACGAAGCCCCTTGGTTCGAAAGATAGTCAGAGCGACAACCACCATCGCCAGCAGCCAGGCCGGTATGAACCCGAGGTCCCTCGGCGAGCCCTTCTTCAGCGTTTCGGCACCGATGATGTGCACCATCGCGCTTGGCATCCGACCTTGACCCGGGATCCAATAACCGGAGTTCTTCTGGTCTGCCGCCGCCCCGATCACGACTTGCTTGTTTTTGAAAGCGCGAGAGTCGACCCGCCCGGTGAGAACCTCACTCGCACTAACGTACGGCACCGTTGCGGGTAGTATCGAATAGTCCAATCGATACCCGCCGGGCGACCTGCCCGGCAGCCCAGCGATAGCGACGGAAAGGCTCGGAATCGCCCGTCTGCTGGCCTGTGCCGAGTAAGGCAGGCGCCACACGGCATCCTGGTAATTGTAAAAGAATGATACGCTCGCAATCGCGGCATGCCTGGTGAACAGCGGCAAAGGCAGCGCCTCGATCGAATTGCCGGTTTGATTACCACTTCTTGTGCGGGCCACCATTGTGACCCGTCCCGATTGCATTAGCGCTGCCGCGAGAGCCCGATCATTGTAGGCGTCGGTGGGACCCTCATGCGAGGTCTCCAAGAAGATGCTGCGTGCACCCAGGGCAGTCACAATATCAACCAGTTGCGCGTGGTGTGCGCGCGGCCAAGGCCACTCCCCGACTTTGCGCAGGCTAGTATCATCAATCCCGACCAGGATGATGTCGCCGCTTGCTTGCGTCGGGTGCAGCCTGTTTCGAAAGGCTCGTGCCATATCTTCAGCTATCTCGCCGAGCTGAAAGAACCCGAAGAGCAGCGAAGCAACCGCCGTCCACACCAACAGCCGAAGCGGTCGGTGGTTCGGGGCGTCACTTGTGCGTAGCTTTGTTTGGCGCATCTCGGGTTGGCTATCGAGGAAAAAGGTTATCAAAGTGGAAACCGTTTCCCGGTGAATCACCTTGTTTGCGGTTCGGCGCGCACTCGACAGGCGGGTGGGGGCGGGCCAAGGTGCTCGCCTCACCGCGGGCGGAGGTAAGCCTTGGACCTGATCTCGATCATCTCGATCTTCGTGCTGGCCTGCTTTGTCGGCTATTTCGTGGTCTGGTCGGTCACTCCGGCGCTGCACACGCCGCTGATGGCGGTGACCAACGCGATCTCTTCCGTGATCATCGTTGGAGCGCTGATCGCGGCAGCGGCGGCTGGTAGCAGCGTGGCCAAGTGGTTGGGCCTGCTCGCCGTGGTGCTTGCCAGCATCAACATCTTCGGCGGCTTCGCGGTGACCAGCCGGATGCTGGGCATGTACAAGAAGAAGGAGCGCAAGGATGCCTGAGGCGGTGCACGAACAGCCTGCCTGGGTGCTGCTCGCCTACCTGGCTGCGGGCGTGTGCTTCATCCTGGCGCTGCGCGGGCTGTCGCACCCGGAAACGAGCCAGCGCGGCAACCGGCTCGGGATGGTCGGCATGACGATCGCGGTGGTGACCACCCTCATCACCCATGTGCCCACCAGCGGCTACAGCCCCGGCGACGGATCGTTTGATCCCTTGGCGATTGAAACAGGGACGATCTTTCAGATACTTGCGGCGATCGCCATCGGCGCGGTTATCGGGCTCACGACCGCCCGCCGCATCCAGATGACCGCCATGCCGCAGCTGGTCGCGGCCTTTCACTCGCTGGTCGGACTGGCCGCGGTGCTGGTCGGGGCGGCGGCCTTTCTCAACCCGGAAGCGTTCGGCATCGCCACTCGCGTCACGCCGATTGCTTCACCCTCCTTTCTCAGCATCGACCCCGTCAGCCGGATCGAGATGAGCCTCGGCGTCGCCATCGGAGCGATCACCTTCTCGGGCTCGGTGATCGCCTTCCTCAAGCTCAACGGCAACATGAGCGGCGCGCCCATCCTGCTGCCCGGTCGGCACCTCATCAACCTCGGCACGCTTGCCGCCATCCTGGGCCTCATCGCCTACTTCACGGTGGACCAGAGCCCGTGGGTGTTCTGGACGGTTACCGCACTGAGCTTCGCGATCGGCTTTCTGCTGATCGTGCCAATCGGCGGCGCGGACATGCCGGTGGTCGTGTCCATGCTGAACAGCTATTCGGGCTGGGCGGCGGCGGCGATGGGCTTCACCCTGCACAACAGCGCCATGATCATCACGGGGGCGCTGGTCGGCAGCTCGGGCGCGATCCTGTCCTACATCATGTGCCGGGCGATGAACCGCAGCTTCCTGAGCGTGATCGCCGGGGGGTTCGGGGCGGTCTCGAGCAGCGGGAGCGGGGAGGTCCTCGACCGCCCGTACAAGCGCGGCTCGGCCGAGGACGCGGCCTTCCTGATGAAGCAGGCGGACCAGGTGGTGATCGTTCCCGGCTACGGCATGGCGGTGGCGCAGGCGCAGCATGCGCTGCGGGAGATGGCGGACCAGCTCAAGGCCGAGGGGGTGCGGGTCAAATACGCCATTCACCCGGTCGCGGGCCGGATGCCCGGGCACATGAACGTGCTGCTGGCCGAAGCCAACGTGCCCTACGACGAGGTGTTCGAGCTGGAGGACATCAACAGCGACTTCGCGCAGACCGATGTCGCCTTCGTGATCGGCGCCAACGACGTCACGAACCCCGCGGCCAAGACCGACAAGAGCTCGCCCATCTACGGCATGCCGGTGCTGGACGTGGAAAAGGCGCGCACCGTGCTGTTCATCAAGCGGAGCATGGGCGGCGCGGGCTATGCGGGCGTCGACAACGAGCTGTTCTACCGCGACAACACCATGATGCTGCTGGCCGACGCCAAGAAGATGGTGGAGGAGATCGTCAAGGCGCTCGGCTGAGCCGCCCCGCGCCCGCCCCGTCGTTCCCCGGCAACACTCCGGCGGGTTGTTAACGATTCTGGCGCTATGACGGCGGCAAGCGCTTGCCGAGACTCGTTCGATGGTGGATGAAGTCGCTGTCGAGGGTCTGGCAAAGCCATTCGGCAACAATTGCTTCTGGGTTCAAGCCCCCAGCCGGTCACTCGGTGCGGGGTGCGTCGGGTGAGGGGAACATCATATGCGCAAGCTGGGCATCATCGGCGGGGCGAGCTGGTCGTCCACCGCCTTGTATTACGAGCAGATCAATCGGGCGGTGGCGGCACGGCTGGGCGGATTGCACAGCGCCCGGCTCGTCGTCGAAAGCCTCGACTTCGAGACCGACTATGCCGCCTATCACCGCAGCGGCGACTGGGCCGGTGCCGACCGGGTGATCGCGGGCGCGGCCGAGCGGCTGAAGTCGGCCGAGGCGGAGGGCCTGCTGCTGGCCTCCAACACGATGCACAAGAACGCCGAAGCGGCGCAGCGGGCTTCGAGGCTGCCGCTGGTCGACATCCGGGAGGCGACCGCCGACCGGCTCCATGCCGACGGCCGCACCCGCATCGCCCTCTTGGGCACCCGCTTCACCATGACGGAGCCCTGGGCCCGCGAGCGCTACGAGAAGCGGGGTATCGCCATCTGCGAACTTCTGCCGGAGTGGCGGGCCGAGGTCGACCGGATCATCTACGAGGAGCTGGCCGGCGGCCGGGTGGTCCGCGACAGCCAGCGCAAGCTGAAGACGCTGATCACCGAGCTGCAGAAGCAAAAGGTGCAGGCCGTGGTGCTCGGCTGCACCGAGCTGGTGCTCGCCGTGGACGTGCGCGCCAACGTGCTGCCGGTTTACGATACCACGGCGATCCACGCCCGCGCCGCGGTGGAATGGATGCTGGCGGATGAGGAACAGGCGCGGGCAGCGGCTTAGCTTCGACCAGCTTGCGCGCCGCCTCGCGCGGCCTAAGTACGAAGCATGAACCGCACCCCCGCCGACCGCCCGGAGCACCCCCGGGCGACTGAGCGCTTCAACGAGGATCAGGCGACTTACACCGTTCGCGGCAGCGACGCCCCGGACCTGGAGGCGGGCGTGGCGGCGATCCGCAACGTGCTGAAGACCCTGCCGGCGCGACCCGGCGTATACCGGATGCAGGACGCCAAGGGCGACGTGCTCTACGTCGGCAAGGCGCGTGCGCTCAAGCAGCGGGTTACCAACTACACCCAGGTCGCGCGCCTGTCGAAGCGGCTGCAGCGGATGGTTGCGCAGACCCGCTCCATGACGGTGGTCACGACCCGCACCGAAGCCGAGGCGCTGCTGCTGGAGGCGCAGCTGATCAAGCGCTTCCGGCCACCGTACAACGTGCTGTTGCGGGACGATAAGAGCTTCCCGTTCATCCTGCTGCGCGAGGACCACCAGTTCCCGCGGGTGCAGAAGCATCGCGGTGCGCGGCGGATCAAGGGCCAATATTATGGGCCGTTCGCCAGCGCGGGGTCGGTCACTCGGACGCTTAACGCGCTGCAGAAGCTGTTCCTGCTCAGGAGCTGTTCCGACAGCTTTTTCCAGAACCGGTCGCGTCCGTGCCTGCTCTACCAGATCCGCCGTTGTTCGGCGCCCTGCGTCCAGCGCATCGAACCGGCTGCGTACGGTGAGTTGGTCGAGGACGCGAAGAACTTCCTGACCGGCAAGTCGACCAACGTGCAGGCGCGCCTCAGCAAGCTGATGGCGGAGGCGGCTGAGAAGCATGATTATGAGCTGGCCGCCGTCTACCGCGACCGGCTGCGGGCGCTGACCTATATCCAGGGCAGCCAGACGGTGCATGCCGAGGGGCTGGGCGACGCCGACATCTTCGCGCTGGCCTGCAAGGCAGGGCAGATGTGCATCCAGGCGTTCTTCATCCGCGGCGGGCAGAACTGGGGGCACCGCGCCTTCTTTCCGGCGCATACCAGCGACGTGCCGGAAGCCGATGTTCTCGCAAGCTTTCTGGTCCAGTTCTACGAGGACATGCCGCCGCCCAAGCGCATCCTGGTCGATCGCGATCTGCCCGAGCCGGAGCTGATCGCGGAAGCGCTTTCGGAGCGGGCCGAGCGCAAGGTGCTGATCGAGCGGCCGCAGCGCGGCGACCGGCGCAAGCTGATGGAGCAGGCGACCCGCAACGCGGAGGAAGCGCTCGAGCGGCGCATGGCGGAGAGCACCACCCAGGGCAAGCTGCTGCGCGAGCTCGCCGACACCTTCGAGCTGCCGGACGTGCCCAAGCGGATCGAGGTCTACGACAACAGCCACATCATGGGCACCAATGCGACCGGCGCGATGATCGTCGCCGGCCCGGAGGGCTTCCGCAAGAACAGCTACCGCAAGTTCAACATCAAGAGCGGGATCACTCCGGGCGACGACTTCGGGATGATGAAGGAGGTGCTGGAACGGCGCTTCGCCCGGCTGGAGAAGGAGGACCCGGACCGGCAGAGCGGCGAGTGGCCGGACCTGCTGCTGATCGACGGCGGCCGCGGTCAGCTCAATGCGGTGATGGAGATAATGGAAGACGCCGGGGTCCACGACGTGCCGGTGGTCGGCGTGGCCAAGGGGCCCGACCGCAATGCCGGGCGCGAGGTGTTCCACTTGCCGAACGGGCGCGAGGTGACGTTTCCGCCGAACAACGCGCTGCTGTTCTACCTGCAGCGGCTGCGTGACGAGGCCCATCGCTTCGCCATCGGCACCCACCGGGCGAAGCGGGCCAAGAGCCTGACGACCTCGACGCTGGACGAGGTTCCGGGGATCGGTCCCAATCGCAAGCGGGCGCTGCTGATGCACTTCGGGACCGCGCGGGCGGTCAAGGGCGCGGCGTTGGAAGACCTCGAGCGGGCGCCGGGGATCAGCAAGGGAACGGCGCGGCAGCTTTACGACTATTTCCATCCTAATGGGTGAGGGCTGCGAGGACCTCCCTGCCGCGCAGCGGTGGGGAGGGGGACCGCCAAGCGCGGCTTGGTGGTGGAGGGGCCTGCTGCGGTCGGCGTTGGCCCCTCCACCATGCTTCGCATGGTCCCCCTCCCCACCGGCTTTGCCGGCAGGGAGGTTCTGATGAGGCTGACCAGTCCCGCCATCGTCCTCGGGCTCCGGGCGCACGGCGAACATGGCGCGGTGGTGCGGCTGCTGACGCCCGAGCACGGGCTTGTTGCCGCCTATGTCCGCGGCGCGCGGGGGCGGCGGATGCGGCCGGTGCTGATCGCGGGCAACCTGGTCGAGGCACAGCTCGCCTCCCGCACGGACACCCAATTACCGCAGGCGACCGTGGAGCTGACCCACAGCCGCGGGTCCTTGTTGGGGGAGCCGTTGCCGGCTGCGGCGATCGAGTGGATCGCCGCGCTGACGGCCGCCGCGCTGCCCGAACAGCAGCCCTACCGCCACATCTACTCCGGCCTGGCAGGACTGCTCGACGCGATCGAGGCCGCCCCGGCCGCGGCAGGCTGGGCGGCGGCGCTGGTGCGGTTCGAGCTGCTGCTGTTGGCTGAGCTGGGCTTCGGCCTGGACCTGAGCGAATGCGCCGCGAGCGGGCGCACAGACCAGCTGGTCGCTGTCAGCCCGCGGTCGGGCCGGGCGGTCAGCGCTGCGGAGGCGGAGCCCTATGCGGGCCGGCTGCTGCCGCTGCCCGCGTTTGTACTCACCGGAGCGCCGGCGAGCTGGGCCGATACGCTGGACGGACTGGCGCTGTCCGGGCACTTCCTGGCGCGCGACGTGCTGACGGACCGGACGGAGCCGCTCCTGGATGCTCGCGCCCGACTGCTTGACCGCTTGCGTCGGGCGGCCGGGCTGGCCTAGCGTTCAAGCCATGGCCATTCCCGACACGCTGGCGGTGCTCTTCCCGCATGAGGCCGAGACCCGCGGGATCATCGTGCGGGTGGCGGTCAGCTATCTCGCGGAGCAGTCGGCGCCGGCGAGCGGACGCTGGTTCTGGTCCTACCATATCCGGATCGAGAACGAGGGGCCCAAGTCCGTCCAGCTGTTGTCCCGCCACTGGCTGATCGCCGACGGCCGCGGCGCGGTGCACGAGGTGCGGGGCGAGGGGGTAGTGGGCGAGATGCCGCTGATCGCGCCCGGCGCGAGTTTCGACTATGTCTCCGGCTGCCCGCTCGCGACCCCGACCGGCTCCATGCATGGCAGCTACCGGATGGTCGACGAGGACGGCGAGGCGTTCGATATCGCCATCCCGAAGTTCGCGTTGGTCGGGCCGGTCTGAGCCGCGGCCGCTTGCGCGTCTTCACCATCGGCTATGAGGCGGTCACGGTGGCGGACTTTCTTGCAGCGTTGAAAACCGCAGGTGTTGAACGGGTGATCGACGTTCGCGCACTTCCGCTTTCGCGGCGGCCGGGCTTCTCCAAGACTCCGCTGAGGGGCGCGTTGGCCGAGGCCGGGATGGACTATGTCCACCTGCGGGCACTGGGCACACCGGCAGCCGGGCGCGAGGCCGCGCGCAAAGGTCGGCAGGCGGAGCTGGAGCGGATCTACTCGGGCCAGCTGGAGCTGCCCGAAGCCATCGCCGCGGGCGCGCAGATGCTGGAGCTGGCGGGGGAGAAGCCGAGCGCGCTGCTGTGCTACGAACGCGAGCCGGCGGGCTGCCACCGCAACCTGCTGCTGAAGTGGACCGCTCCGGAGGCGGAGGTCACCCACTTGTTCGCGTAAGCGTTGTGCTCCCGCGAAGGCGGGAGCTCAGTACTGGGTCCCCGCCTTGAGTCCCATCGAAGTATTACTTCGATGGGTGCCCTTCGCGGGGACACAGCGTGCTAAACGTCCGCCGGCGCCTCTGCCGCGGTTTCGCTGACGATCAGCGCTTCGATGTCGGGGATCGGGCGGCCGCTCATCTCCTTGTTGATGGAGCAGACGATCCGCTTCTCCACCTCCTTGTGGAGTTCCTTGCGGAGCACGCCGAGCGCTTTGGGCGGCGCGATGATGCACAGGTGCTGGAAATCGTTCTTGAGCGCCCGCATCCGCAGGTTCTCGGCGGCTACCTTGACCCAATTGTCCTCGTCCTGCTGCTTGAAGTCGGTTTCCTCCATCGATGGACGGCCCATGCCTGAGCTGGTGGCGGCAGTCCCCTGCGCGTCCCTTCGGATCTCCCGATTATAGTCGGCGTCGTCGCGCTCGTCGTGCGCCTCGGTGCGCAAGTCGATCTGGTTCTCGTCACCTTCGTTGCGGAAGAACAGCATCTTCCGGCCATCGATGACGAGCACGAGCGCGTTGTTGGGAATGGGCATTCCGGTCTCCTTCTTGGTGAAGGCAAGAACGAGAGGCCCGTGTGCCCCGTTCCGCTACTCGGCGCTCGGTTCGGCGCTGTCCGCCTCGTCCAGACCTGGATCGACCGGCTTGTCGAGCTCCTGCTCGCCCGTGGCCGCGCCGTCGTCGGGCGCCAGCTCGTCCGTGAGGGTCTCGACCTCTACCTCATCGCTTTCGTCGATCTTGGCGACGCTCACCACATGCTCGGCGTCGGCCACGCGGAAGATGGTCACGCCCTGCGTGTTGCGCCCGGCGATGCGGATGGAGCCGACGGTGGTGCGGATCATCTTGCCCTGGTCGGTCGCCAGCATGATCTGCTCGCCCGGCTTGACCGGGAAACTGGCGACCACGCGGCCGTTGCGGGCGGAGGTGTCGATGTTGGTGATGCCCTGGCCGCCGCGGTTGGTGCGGCGGTATTCGTAGGCGCTGGTGCGCTTGCCGTAGCCGTTCTCGGTCACCGTAAGGATGAACTGCTCGCCCTCGGCCATCTCGGCGACGCGGTCGGGCGAGAGGGTGCAGTCGGCGCCCTCGCGCTCGCGCCAGGGCGGGCAGCGGAGGTAGCCCTCGCGTTCCTCCTGGGTGGTGCCGACCCGGTGCAGGATCGACATGGAGATGACCTCGTCGTCGCCGAGCAGTCGCACGCCGCGCACGCCGGTCGAGGTGCGGCTCTGAAACTCGCGCACGTCGGTGGACATGAAGCGGATCGCCTTGCCGTTGCGGGTGGCGAGCAGCACGTCGTCCTCTTCGCTGAGCAGCGACACGCCGATCAGCCGGTCGGTCACGTCCTCGCCTTCGCCCTCCTCGGCGACGCCGAAGCGCATGGCGATCTTGCCGGCGGTGGGTACGTTGCGGAAGGCGTCCATGCTGTTGCGCCGGACGGTGCCGTGGGCGGTGGCGAACATCAGGTGGAGGTCGCCCCAGCTTTCCTCATCCTCGGGCAAGGGCAGCACGGTGGTGATCACCTCGCCAGCCGCCAGCGGCAGCAGGTTGACCATCGGCCGTCCCCGGGCGGTCGGTCCGCCTTCGGGCAGTCGCCACACCTTCATGCGGTAGACGCGGCCCAGGTTGGAGAAGAACAGCACCGGATTGTGGGTCGAGGTCACGAACAGGTTGGTGACCGCGTCCTCGTCCTTGGTGCTCATGCCCGAGCGGCCCTTGCCGCCGCGGCGCTGCTCGCGGAACAGGGCGAGGGGGGTGCGCTTGATGTAGCCCGTCATGGTGACGTTGACGACCATCTCCTCGCGCTCGATCAGGTCCTCGTCGTCGATCCCGTCGGCGGCGGCGGCGATCTCCGTCATTCGCGGCGTGGCGAACTCGCGGTCGACCTCGTCCAGCTCCTCGCGCATCACCTGGTACAGGCGGATGCGGTTGCCGAGGATCTCGAGCAGCTCACCGATCGTGCGGGCCAACCCTTCGAGCTCGCCGCCGATCTCGTCACGGCCGAGAGCGGTCAGGCGGTGGAGGCGCAGCTCCAGGATCGCCTTCACCTGCGCTTCGGACAGGCGGTAGGTCTCGCCCAGCGCCTGCGGCTCGACGGCCTCGACCAGCTGGATGTAGGCGCGGATCTGGTCGCCCGGCCATTCGCGCTGGAGCAGCTTCTCGCGCGCTTCCGCGGGCGAGGCCGAGCCGCGGATCAGCCGGACCACCTCGTCGAGATTGGTGACCGCGATCACCAGCCCGAGCAGGATGTGGGCGCGGTCGCGCGCCTTGGCGAGCTCGAACTTGGAGCGGCGGGTGATGACCTCTTCGCGGAACTTGACGAAGCTCTCGATGATGTCGCGGAGCGTCAGCGTTTCCGGCCGCCCGCCGCGGATCGCCAGCATGTTGGCGGGGAAAGAGCCCTGCGCCGGCGTGTGCCGCCACAGCTGGTTGAGCACCACCTCGGGCGTGGCGTCGCGCTTGAGGTCGATGACCACCCGCACGCCCTCGCGGTTGGACTCGTCGCGGATGTCGGACACGCCCTCGACCCGCTTCTCCTTCGCGGCCTCGGCGATCTTCTCGACCAGCGCGTTCTTGCCCTGCTGGTAGGGGATGGCGGTCAGCACGATCGAGCGGCGGTCGCCGCGGCCTTCCTCGATCTTGTAGCGGCTGCGCAGCACGATCGACCCGCGTCCGCTGGTGTAGGCGCTGCGAATGCCGGCGGTGCCGAGGATGATGGCGCCGGTCGGGAAATCCGGTCCCTTGACGTACTCCATCAAGCCTTCGGAGGTGACCGTCGGATCGTCGATGTAGGCGCGGCAGGCGGCGATGACCTCGCCCAGGTTGTGCGGCGGGATGTTGGTCGCCATGCCGACCGCGATGCCGCCGGCGCCGTTGACCAGCAGGTTGGGGAAGCGGGCAGGGAGCACCTGCGGCTCGCGCTCGCTGGCATCGTAGTTGGGCTGAAAGGTGACAGTGTCCTTGTCGATGTCGCCAAGGAGGAAGTTGGCGACACGCGCCAGCCGCGCCTCGGTGTAGCGCATGGCCGCGGGCGGGTCGGGATCCATCGAGCCGAAATTGCCCTGGCCGTCGATCAGCGGCACCCGCATCGACCAGTCCTGGGTCATCCGGGCGAGGGCGTCATAGATCGCGCTGTCGCCGTGCGGGTGGTACTTACCCATGACGTCGCCGACGATGCGGCTCGACTTGCGGTAGGGCCGTCCGGCGACGTAGCCCGCTTCCTGGCAGGCGTGGAGGATGCGGCGGTGGACCGGCTTCAGCCCGTCGCGCACGTCGGGCAGCGCGCGGCTGACGATCACCGACATGGCATAGTCGAGGTAGCTGGTCTTCATCTCCTCCACGATGGAGATGGGGGCGATCGCGTCGCTAATGGGGGTATCCGCCGGCGGTGAGGTGGCCAAGAAGCTATCCTGTTCTATCAGTCTGAAGGACGGGGAACCCGTCCGGAGCGGCCTAGCAGCCCGCGCGTACGCGCGCGAGAGGAAAGGCCGTCACCCGCGGACGTAGAGCGGCTTGTCGGGGGTGGAGCCCTCCGCATCGTAGCGCCAGCCGTCGCGCTCGAAGGAGGGAAGGGCGGCAAGGTCGGCAACCCGCTCGTCGCATACCCAGCGCGCCATCGTGCCGCGCGCGACCTTGGCGGTGAAGCTGTGGAACTGCAGCCCCTCCGCGGTCCGCACCCGGAAGTCGGGCGCGATCACCCGCACGCCCCGCTTGGGGAGGTGCGGGCCGACGGCGGCGTAATATTCGTTGCTGGCGAGGTTGAGGATGGTGCCCGAGCCGTCCGCCTTGAGGTCGGACAGCACGGCGCGGGCGACCTTGCTGCCCCAATGATCGGTCAGCTTGTCGCGGGTGGGCGCCCAGCGCGTGCCCATCTCCAGCCGGTACGGCCGGATCGCGTCGAGGGGACGGAGCACGCCGTAAAGGCCCGACAGGATGCGCAGATGCTCCTGCGCGAAGGCGATGGTGTCCTCGTCAGCGCTGGCGGCGTCGAAGCCGCGGTACACGTCGCCGGCGAAGGCACGGATGGCCGGGCGTTCCTCGGCCCGGGCAAAGGTCTTGAACCGCGCGGCGTTCAGTGCCGCGAGCTTGGGCGAGAGGTGCATCAGCTCGGCCAGCCGCCCGGGCCCGAGCTTGGCGGCCGCGCGCGCGATCCTGTTGGCTTCGGCGGCGAAGCGGGCCTCGGTCGGGCGCTCGGCGTAAGGGCTGGTCAAGTCCAGCGTCTTGGCGGGCGAGAGGAGGATGATCACGGCAGCGCCCGCTAGCAGCGCCGCTCCGCCCGCGTCAAAGCGGGCTGCCGCGGGACGCCGCTGGAAAGCCCTTTTCTCCTTGTGTCATTACGGGATAGTTAACCTGCCGGACATTTATTCTTTCATAACAGGGCTCGTACAAGCTGGCGCCGAGCAAGGGTTCCACGCGCACGAGGCAGCAGCATTTGCGGTTCGACGATCGTCTGTCCACCGTCCTTGGCCTGTCCGCCGACGGCCCGCGCGATCGCGCGGTGCAGTGGCGGCAACTGGTCGAGCTCGTCGCTCGCGGAGCCGGCACGTCCGATCCGGCGCTGCTGACCCGTGCCCTGGAGCGTATCGCCATTCTGTCCAGCGAGGTGCCCGACGCGGTGCGGGTGGCCGCCGCCAGGGCGGTCGCCGGGCCGTTTGTCCCGCGCGCCTTGCTCGCCAGCTTCCTCGACCGGTCAGAGACTGCCGCGCCGTTGCTGGCTGCCGTCCAGCTCGACGACGCGGGCTGGGCCGAGCTGCGAGCGAAAGCCTCGCCGTCCGTGCAGGCGCTGATGGACTCGCAGCGGCCGGCGGCGCTGGAAGGGCGGGCGCCGGAGCTCCCTCCGCCCGGGCGTTTGCCGGCCAACGACGTCGCGGAGCGCGCGCGCGCCGCGCCAGCCCCCGCCGACCCGCCGGGGCTGTTCCGCTGGGAATGCGGGCCGACCGGGGAAATCGACTGGATCGAAGGGGCCGCGCGTGCCGCATTGATCGGACGCTCGCTGGCCGAAGACTTCGGCCAGCGCTTCGCCGCGCGGCTGCCCTTCAACGACGAGCCGCTGGTCGTCGCGGGGGAAGGAGAGATGGCGGGGGAATGGCGGTGGAGCGGAACGCCGGCTTTCTTCCCGGACACCGGGCGCTTCGCCGGCTACCATGGCTCGGCGCGGCGGGGCGAAGGCGCCCTCGCGGCGGTCGAGACCCCGTTCGCCGGAGGAACCGCGCTCCAGGGCGATCGCCTGCGCGAGCTGATCCACGAGTTGCGGACGCCCTTGAACGCGATCATCGGCTTCGGCGAGATCATCGAGGGTCAGATCCTGGGTCCCGCCCACCGCGCTTACCGCGACCGCGCGGCCGAGATCGTGCGGCAGGCGCGGCGGCTGCTGGCGGCGGTGGACGACCTGGACCTTGCCGCCAAGCTGCAGTCGGGCCGCCTGCGGAATGGAGAAGGGAGCCCATTGCCCGAACTGCTCGCCGAGGTGGCGGACCGGCTTGAGCCCGAGCTTGCCCGCAAGGGTGTCAGGCTGACGCTTGTACAACCGGGCGCGGCCTACCGGACGTCGCTCCAGCGGGACCTGGCCACCCGCCTGCTGCAGCGCTTCGTGGAGGCGGTGCTGGGGGCCACGGGAGCGGGCGAGGAACTGGGCCTGCGCACCGGGAGTCAGGGGCACCTGGTCGCGGCGACCTTGAACCGGCCCGCGGCCTTAGGAGGAAGGGCCGAACAGGAACTCCTGGACCCTTCGTTCAGCGCGCCGGGAGAGAGCGGGCTCGGCACCGGCTTCGCCCTGCGGCTGGTGCGGGGACTGGCGGTCGTGGCGGGCGGGCGGCTGGAGATCACGGCGGGCGGGCTCAGCCTCCACTTGCCGACAGCGTCCGGATAGGTGGTGGGCCCGGAGGGATTCGAACCCCCAACCTGGCCGTTATGAGCGGCTGGCTCTACCATTGAGCTACAGGCCCCGAAGCTGCGGATAGCGCCGGGGCGGCGATGCGCCAAGGGATGTCGTGGTCGCTCGCGACGGTGGTAGGGGAAGGCATGTCCGCGAGATCGGGTCCGGGTGTTGGCGAACTGGCGCTGTTTGCCGAAGCATGGGTGGCGCTCACGCTGGCCAGCCTGGCCGTGCGCTCCTGGCCGTTCCGCTGGATCGTCGGGAGCGCGGGCTTCCGCGGCCGGGGCGGCGGCCCGCGCGACCCTGCCGCCATCGCCGTGGCCGTGCGCCGGGCCTCGCGCCGGGTGCCGTGGCGGACGGTCTGCTTCCAGGAGGGGCTGGCGGCGCAATGGATGCTTCGCCGGCGGGGCGCGCCGGCCCGGCTGCACTACGGCATCAGGAGCGATGCCGACCGCCTGTCGGCCCACGTCTGGGTGACGCTGCGCGGCCGGCCGGTGATCGGGGAGGAGCGGGAGGACCCGCATCGCTGCGTCGCGACCTTTCCCGCCCCGGTGCTGGACGCTTGAACGGCCGCTTCCTATAGCCACGCAGGTTCGCGGCCGGGGCGAGACACGTGTTTCCTTACTGGTTTCTGTTCGCCTTCTTCGCGCTTGGCGCCACCCTGTTCCGGAGCGCGCCGCCGCAGCCCGCGCCCTTGAGCGCCGCTGCCGCTGCCCCCGTTCGTCCGCAGCCCCATCGCTCGGCCATGCTGCTGTTGGGCGCGCTGCTGATCGCCCTTCTGGTCGGCCTGCGCTACCGCGTCGGCGCGGACTGGGAGACGTACGAATTCTACTTCCGTTGGGCGAGCTACGCGTCGCTTGGCCGGGTGCTGCAGCTCAGCGATCCCGCCTACCAGTTCCTGAACTGGAGCGTGCAGCACCTCGGCGGAGAGATGTGGGGCGTCAACCTGCTCTGCGGGCTCATCTTCAGCTGGGGCTTGTGGCGCTTCGCCCGCCTGCAGCCGGAGCCCTGGCTGGCCGTGCTGGTGGCGGTGCCCTATCTGATCGTGGTGGTGGCCATGGGCTATTCGCGCCAGGCGGTCGCCATCGGGATACTGCTGGCCGGGCTGGCGGCGCTCGGGCGCGGCGCTTCGGTGGTCAAGTTCGCGCTCTACGTCGGCTTCGCCGCACTGTTTCACCGCACCGCCATCGTCGTCCTGCCGCTGGTGATCTTCGCGGGCGAGCGCAACCGGCTGCTCAACTTCCTGGCCGGGGGCGCGCTGTTCCTGCTGCTGTACGACGCGCTGCTGGCGGAATCGGTCGACACGCTGGTCAAGAACTACATCGTGGCCGAGTACCACTCCCAAGGCGCGGCGATCCGCGTGGGCATGAGCCTGCTGCCGGCCCTGCTGTTCCTGGCCGCACCCAAGCGCTTCGGCTTTCCGCTCGAGGAGGAGCGGCTGTGGCGCATGTTCTCCTACGCCGCGATCGGTTTTCTCCTGCTCCTGCTGGTGCTTCCGTCGAGCACGGTGGTGGACCGGCTGGCGCTGTACATCTTCCCGCTTCAGCTCGCGGTACTGGCGCGCCTGCCCTTGGCGCTCGCCAGCGAGGGCCTCGGGCGCCTCCTGGTGATCGCCTACGCCTTTCTGGTGCAATTCGTGTGGCTGAACTTCGCGGCGCACGCGGCGTATTGGGTGCCCTATCGCCTGTTCCCCATGTGAGCGCGGGAAGCGAGTTGCGGCGGCTGCCGCCGTCGGTCTAGAGCCCGCGGCTGGGCAGCGGGAGTGAGCGGAAGGTGAGAGGGATCATCCTCGCCGGCGGGAGCGGCAGCCGCCTGTACCCGGCCACGCTTGCAGTGTCGAAGCAGCTGCTGCCGATCTTCGACAAGCCGATGATCTACTACCCGCTCGGCACCTTGATGCTGGCGGGCATCCGCGAGATGCTGGTGATCTCCACCCCGGCCGACCTGCCGCGGTTCGAGGCGCTTCTGGGGGACGGATCGGCGTTCGGCGTGCGCCTGTCCTATGCGGAGCAGGCCGCGCCCAACGGCCTCGCTGAAGCCTTTATCATCGGCCGCGAGTTCGTCGGCGGCGAGCCGGTCGCGCTGATCCTTGGCGACAACGTCTTCTACGGTGCGGGGCTTGCCGCGACCGTGCGCAACGCGGCGGAGCGAGGGCAGGGCGCGACCGTGTTCGCTTATTCGGTCGAGGAGCCCCAGCGGTACGGCGTGGTCGAGTTCGATCCGGGGTCGGGCACCGCCTTGTCGATCGAGGAGAAGCCTGCCGCGCCCAAGTCGAATTGGGCGGTGACCGGCCTCTATTTCTACGACAACTCCGTGCTTGAGATCGCGGCGGGCCTGACGCCCTCGGCCCGCGGCGAACTGGAGATCACGGACGTCAACCGGACCTACCTCGACCGCGGCTCCCTGCAGGTATGCCGCCTCGGCCGGGGCTACGCCTGGCTCGATACGGGCACGCACGACAGTCTCCACGATGCATCCTCGTTCGTGCGCACGATCGAGCACCGGCAGGGGCTCAAGATCATGTGCCTGGAAGAGATCGGGATGGAGCTTGGCTACCTCGAGCCGGCGGCGCTGCTGGCGCGGGCCGACCGGCTGGGCCGGACCGACTATGCCGACTATCTCCGCCGCCGCGCCCGGGACCACCTCCATGCTTGAGGTGGTGGAGATCGGGCTGGGCGTACGCGAGGTGCGGCCGGCGCGCTATTCGGACGAGCGGGGGTTCTTCTCCGAAGTCTGGAATGCCGCGAGGTGGGCGGAGCAGGGGCTGGACCTCGCGTTCGTCCAGGACAACCACTCGCTGTCGCGCGGCACGGGCGTGCTTCGCGGCCTCCACTACCAGGTGCCGCCTTTCGCCCAGCAGAAGCTGGTCCGGGTGACCCGCGGCGCGGTGTTCGACGTCGCCCTCGACATCCGCCGGAGCTCTCCGACCTTTGGGCAGTGGGTCTCGGCCACCCTGTCGGCCGCCGAGTGGAACCAGCTGCTGATTCCGGCCGGCTTTGCCCATGGTTTCATGACCTTGGAAGAGGAAACGGAAGTCCAGTACAAGGTCACGGCGCCCTACAGCGCCCCCCACGACCGCGCCATCCGCTGGAACGATCCGGCGTTAGCGATCGAATGGCCCGCGAGCGGGGCCGAGCTGACGCTGTCGCCCAAGGACCGCGCCGCACCGCTCCTCGCCGAGGCGGAGCTGTTCGCCTGATGGACCGGGTGCTGGTGACGGGCGGCGCGGGCTTCATCGGCAGCGCGGTAGTGCGCCGCCTGGTCGGCAAGGGCGTGCGGGTGGTGAACCTGGACAAGCTCACCTACTCCGGCAACCTCCATTCGCTGCGGGACGTCGAGGGCGCGGCCAACCACCGCTTCGTGCACGG
Source organism: uncultured Sphingomonas sp. (assembly GCF_902806285.1). Classification (GTDB taxonomy): domain Bacteria; phylum Pseudomonadota; class Alphaproteobacteria; order Sphingomonadales; family Sphingomonadaceae; genus Sphingomicrobium. The sequence goes on from NZ_CADCWA010000168.1 coordinate 38,900, forward strand.
CGACATCGGCGATCGGGAGCTGGTCGAAGCGCTGCTCGCCGAGGAGCGGATCGAGGGCATCATGCACCTCGCCGCCGAGACCCACGTCGACCGATCGATCGACGGACCCGAGCTGTTCGTCGAGACCAATGTGGTCGGGACCTTTCGGCTGCTGAACGCCGCGCTGGGTTATTGGCGCTCGCTCGATGCGGAAGCGCAGCGGCGGTTCCGTTTTCACCATGTTTCGACCGATGAGGTGTTCGGCGACCTGCCGTTCGACGGAGGCGTGTTCACCGAGGATACGCCCTATGTCCCGTCTTCGCCCTACTCCGCGAGCAAGGCCGCGTCCGACCATCTGGTCCGCGCCTGGCACCACACCTACGGCCTGCCGGTGGTGCTTTCCAACTGCTCGAACAATTACGGGCCCTACCATTTTCCCGAGAAGCTGGTGCCGCTGGTCATCCTCAACGCGCTGGAGGGCCGGCCATTGCCGGTCTATGGCCGCGGAGAGAACGTCCGCGACTGGCTGCACATCGACGACCATGCCGCGGCGCTGGAGCTAGTTCTGACCCACGGAGTGCCCGGCGAGAGCTACAATGTCGGCGGCCGGGCCGAGCGCACCAACCTGCAGGTGGTGGAGGCCATCTGCGACCTGCTGGACGAGCGCGTGCCCTTGAGCGCCGGCGAGTCGCGGCGCGCGCTGACTCAGTTCGTGGACGACCGGCCCGGCCACGACCGCCGCTATGCCATCGATCCCGCCAAGATCGAGCGCGAGCTGGGCTGGCGAGCCGAGCAGACGTTCGAGAGCGGACTTGCCCGGACGATCGACTGGTATCTGACGAACGAGTGGTGGTGGCGGCCGATCCGCGAAGGCAAGTACCGGGGCGAGCGGCTGGGCACGGCGGCATGAAGCTCCTGGTGACCGGCCGGGCGGGCCAGCTTGCCCGCAGCCTGGCCCAGCGTGCCGTCGATCACGCGGACGTGGAGCTCCGTTTCGCGGCACGGCCCGAGGTGGACCTTGCCAAGCCGGGCAGTCTGGCCGCGGCGATCGGCAGCGAACGACCGGACGTGGTGGTCAATGCCGCGGCCTATACCGCGGTGGACGAGGCCGAGAACGAGCCCCGCCTTGCGCAGCGCATCAACGCCGATGCGGCGGGGGAGGCGGCGGCGGCGGCGGCGGAGGTCGGGGCGGCCATCATCCAGATCTCCACCGACTATGTATTCGACGGCAACCGCGACAGGCCTTATCGCGAGGACGATCGGGTGCAGCCGCTCGGCGTTTACGGGCGCACCAAGCTGACTGGGGAAGAGCAGGTCCGCGCCGCCAACCCGCGGCACGCGATCCTGCGCACCGCGTGGCTGTACAGCCCGTTCGGCCGGAACTTCGTGCAGTCGATGATGACGGCAGCGCGCTCCCGGCCCGTGCTGACGGTGGTCGACGATCAGCGGGGCAGCCCGACCTCGGCGCTGGACCTGGCGGATGCGGTGCTGGTGCTGGCCGGGCGCTGGTCCAGCGGCGGACGGCCGGCGGGCGGGGCCACCTACCATGTCGCGGGCTCGGGGGTGACCAGCTGGTGCGGGCTGGCCGACGCGGTCATGGTTGAATGCCGCACGCTCGGCTTGCCCGCTGCGGAGGTCAGACCGATTGCCACCGAAGACTGGCCGACCCGGGCCGAGCGGCCGCGCTACTCCGCGCTCGACAGCGGCAGCTTCGCCGCCGAGATCGGCGTGGTTCTGCCGGACTGGCGAGTGTCGGTCCGGTCCGTGGTGCGGCAGCTGGCGCGCGAAGTCGCCGCGTGAGCAGCGACCCGCGGCCGACGGCCGTCATCCTGGATTCCTCGGTGGCGGTCACCGGAGGCCTCCGCGCGGCCCAGCGCATGGCCAAGCTGCTCGCGCCATGGCTGCGCTTCGTGCTGGTGCTGCCCTCCGCGGCGCGGATAGACGCCCGCGAGCTGCAGCCCTTTGCCGCGGTGGAGCGGCTGCGGCTCGTGCAGCTGCGAAAATCGTTCGGCGCAGTGGCTAGCTACGGCCCGGCCTTGCTGGCCAGCGGCGTCGGGTTGCTGAGGCTATTGCGGAAGCACCGGGCGCAGGTGCTGGTCGTCAACGACTTCTTCCAGCTCCAGGGCTGGGTCGCGCGCAGTCTTGGCTGGCGCGGGCGGATGGTGACATGGGTGCGGTTCGATCCGTGGCGCTTTCCCCGCCCGATCGCCAGCCTCTGGGTGGCCGCCGCGCGCCAGGCCTCGGACGAGGTGGTCGCTGTGTCGCGGTTCATCGCGGAGCGGCTGCCGGCGGGCACGAACGCCAAGCTGCTGTACGACTGCATCGACCCGGAGCTTGCGGCGGTGCCCAAGCCGGATCAGCGCCGCGAGGACATCCTGTTCGTGGGCAACTACATTCCGGGCAAAGGCCAGGACGACGCGATCGAAGCCTTCCAGGAGGTCGCGGCGCGCTTTCCGCAGGCTCGGCTGCTGTTCCATGGCGGCGACATGGGTCTGGCCAAGAACCGCGGCTACCGTACCGGCCTGCAACGCCGGGTGCGCGAGCTTGGGCTCGGCGAGCGCGTGCTGTTCGGTGACTTCGCGACGGATCTCCCGTCGGCCCTGGCGGGCGCACGAATGGCGCTTAACCTGTCCCGCTCCGAATCATTTTCGCTGACCTGCCTGGAAGCGCAGCAGCTTGGAGTGCCCGTGATCTCTTATCGGTCCGGCGGGCCCGAGGAGATCATCGAGGATGGCACGACCGGTCACCTCGTCGGCGTCGGCGACATCGCGGAGATCGCCGCGGCGATGGCCCGATTGCTTGAAAGGCCGCACCTGGCCGAGCGGATGGGGGCGGCGGCCGCCCGGTCCGTTCGCGAGCGTTTCGGGCCGGAAGCATTCGTCGCAGCGGTGCTCCCGCTTCTGCGCGGCCCCGGCGCCTTGAACTGATCACCGCTTTATGCTGGACCCCGCGCGGCGGAGGGGAAGCAGGGCCTTGTCTCGTTATCTGGTAACCGGAGGCGCCGGGTTTATCGGCTCCCACCTGTGCGACCGGCTGGCCGAGCAGGGACATGAGCTGGTCGTCCTGGACGACTTCTCGTCGGGCAAGCGCGCCAACCTCGACGGGCCGGCGGGGGCGGCGCGGCTGGTGCGGGCCGACGTGCGGAGCGGTCTCGACTCTCAAGCCATCGGGCCGTGCGACGGCATCGTTCACCTGGCCGCGCTGATCAGCGGTTTCGATAGCCTGCGGTCTCCCGACGAGTACCTCCAGGCCAATCTCCACGGATTGCTGCGGGTCATCGACTTCGCGG
>NZ_CADCWA010000169.1 GCF_902806285.1 uncultured Sphingomonas sp.
GACACCGTGCTTGGCGCGCTCGGACACGAGGGCGTCGTGGGCGCGATGGGCGTGGAGGCCGCGACCAGCGGCGCCGTGTTCCACGCCTACCTGGACGAGGTGCTGCTGCCCGAGCTGCGCCGGAGCAGGCCGGACGCCGTGCTGGTGATGGACAACCTGCCCGCCCACAAGGCCCCAAAGGTCAGGGCGCTGCTCGACGCCTCGGGCTTCGGCTACCGCTACCTGCCCGCCTACTCGCCCGATCTGAACCCCATCGAGCCCGCCTGGGCCAAGGTGAAGGCCGAGTTGCGCCGCGTCGCCGCCCGGACCGTGGACGCGCTGCACGAAGCACTCGGCCCGGCCCTGGGCGCCATCACCCCGCAGCACGCCGCAGGGTTCTTCCGCCACTGCGGCTACAGCCGTCCCGGTTAGCCCGCAAAACGCTCTAGCATTGAGGAGACTAACCTGGGCTTTGGCCATTCCCGGCGTAGAGGGGGCGGAGCGGCTGGGCGGCTAGAGCCGAATCACCCTGACCGTCCGTAGCCGCAGTGGGCGAGATAGCGGGCGCATTCGGCTGGCGGGAAGCGCGCGAGGAGGCGACCGACGGCGGCCCACAGCGCCTCGACGGTGCGGGCCGCCTCGGACCGCAGCAGGGCCTTGAGCTTGGCGAACACCTGCTCGATCGGGTTCAGGTCCGGCGAGTAGGGCGGCAGGTAGCGCAGCGTCGCGCCAGCGGCTTCGACCGCTTCGCGCACGCCCGCGACCTTGTGGCTGCCGAGGTTGTCGAGGACCAGCACGTCGCCGGGTCGCAGCGCGGGGGCGAGGAACTGCCGGACGTAGGCCAGGAAGCTCTCGCCGTCGATGGCGCCGTCCAGCACCAGCGGCGCGACGACGCCTTCGGCCCGCAGCGCGGCGACCACGGTCGTTGTCCGCCAGCGCCCGTGCGGCACGGCGTCCAGCGCCCGCTCGCCGCGGGGCGCGCGGCCGTAGCGGCGGGCCATGGCGGTCGTCGCCCAGGTCTCGTCCAGAAACACCAGCCGCGCCGGGTCGAGTGCGGGCTGCCCGGCCGCCCAGGCCCGCCGCGCCTCCGCTACGTCCGCGCGGTCCTGCTCCGCCGCCCGGACCTGTTTTTTTTGCGCGTGAGGCCGAGCCGGTCGAGGGCGCGCCACATCGCGGCGTGGCCGACCGCCGCGCCGTGGACCGCGGCCAACCAAGCGCGCAACTCGGCCACCGTCGCGCTCGGCCGCCGCGCCACTTCGGCGCGGATCGCTTCTTGGTGCGGCGCGAGCCGGGGCGCCACGCGGTTGCGCTGCGGCCTGGGGCGCGCTTCGCCCGCGTCGCGCAGCCGCGCCCGCGCCTTGACCACGTAGGACACGCTCACCCCGGTTCGGAGCATGCTCCGAACCGCCGCCACCGCCCGCGCCGGGCTCCCCGCGTCCGCCAGCACCCGGTCGCGCAGGTCTTGCCCGAGCGCCTGCCCCCGCCGCCACGCCATCGCCGCCTCCAACTCCATGCCGGAGACCTACGAATCACGCCGTGCCGAGCCGCTCCCAATCACGATCCGATTCCACCCAGCAGGACTTCGCTCTAGCAGCATCAAATCGTCGCGTGAGTGGCATCACATTTCCGCTTCGGGCGTTTGACTGCCTGGATCCATCTTCCGAACGGCGATATGTTTGGATGAGGTGCCGTTGAATTGATGTTGGAATACAAATGGACGGAACGAGCGGCGGGCGATGAATGCGGGCTCTTGGCCTTTCTCTTCGCTGAGGGGCATCTCACGTCTCGCCGCCGCCATCCGGCCGCGTGCTGCGCCTTTGTTAGAGCAATTAATGCCGATGTCTTTTCGCGCCCGCCGTGCGGGCGCGATCCTCGATCGGATGGCGATGCTGCCCTTTGCGGATCTGACGGAAATAATCGGAGATGCCACACCGTTGGTCTTGGCTCCCCACCCGGACGACGAGAGTTTGGGTTGTGGCGGGTTGATCGCCGAAGCATGCGCCATTGGCCTTCCACCCGCCGTCGTGGTGCTCACGGACGGCGCGATGTCGCACCCTTCGTCCTTGAGCCATCCGCCATCTCGCCTGCGTGTGCTGCGTCGGGCGGAAGCACGTGCAGCGGTCGCCGCCCTCGGCCTAAGATGCGAGCGGCTGCACTTCCTGAACCTTCCAGATGGTCGCGCACCGCACGACGAACTTGGCGTGAAGGCCGCCGCTCACCGCGTTGCGGACCTAGCGCGAGCCTACAAAGCCGGCACAATCGTCACGACTTGGGAGCACGATCCCCACGCCGACCACGTATCGGCGCAGACGATTGCGCGCGCGGCGGCCCGGCTTGTAGGGGCGCGGGTCGTTTCTTATCCCGTTTGGGGCTGGGCCTTGCCACGGCGGACGCTGCTGCCGGTTGGTTCCGTCACCGGGGTGAGGCTGGACATCGCCCGGCACTTGGCGGCCAAGCGCCGCGCGATCGCAGCGCACGAATCCCAGCATTCTGGCCTCATCGCCGATGACCCGGAGGGCTTCCACTTGCCAGCGTCCCTGCTTTCCGCCGTGGATCGCCCCTTCGAAGTGTTCTTGTTCGAGCAATGAGCAACGGCGATCCCACCAAGCGCCGTCAGGTGGCGCCTATCGCGGTGTCGGTGATCATTCCGGCGTATCAAGCGGCGGGGTTCGTGCGTTCCGCCATCAACTCGGCCCTCGCGCAGACCCGAAAAGACATCGAGGTGATCGTCGTGGATGACGGTTCCTCCGACGGAACCTGGGACAAGATCGTCGCCTGCGCCGATCACGACCCGCGCGTGGTGCCGCTACGGCAGCCATGCTGGGCGGGGCCCTCTTCGGCCCGCAACGCCGGCATCCTGCGGGCGCAGGGAAAGTGGCTCGCGTTGCTCGACGCCGACGACCTCTACTCGCCGCTCCGGCTGGAGCACCTGGTCGCCGCGGCTGAGGCGCTGGACGCGGATCTTCTTGCGGACAACCTGCTGCAAGTTGATTTCGTCACCGGAGCGCAGTTGGGAAACCGCTTCCGCGATGCGGTGATGAGTGCCGACGATCCAGTGTCCCTGATCGAGGCGCTGCGACGTGACATGCCCGGGCCCGGCGTTCTAACCGAAATGTTCGGGTTCTTCCAACCCCTCATTCGACGCGACTTCCTGCTCGCGCACGGCATTAGCTACGCTGAGGATGTTCTGGTGGGGGAGGATTTCCTGCTCTACTTCGAGTGCATCGCGCGGGGAGGCCGATTTCATCTGACGCGCGCGGCCCATTACGTTCAGCGTCTTCGCAGCGGCTCGCATTCCGCGTGCCGCGAGGCCATGCTGTACCTCAGTGTCGCCAACCGGCGGATGCTGCGGATTGCGGCGCAGTTGCCGGCTCCGGAAGCTGTCGCGCTCCTGCGCCGGCGGCAGCGGCAAATCGATATCGATTGCTTCGCGCTTCTGCTGGAGCGGGCGGAGGTCGGGGCCGCCCTGAAGCACGCCCACTGCGGCAGCCCCGCCAGGCTCCTGCGGCACGCGCGTGCGGTCGCCGGAGCGATGCGCCGGCGCTTCCGCGCCCGTGTTCCAACCGTCCCGAGCGCGGCGGATCCGGCGGCGAAGAAAGGAGAGCCGGCCGCTCTGACGCAGGCATAGATCCCTGGAGCGCGCAGCCGGAGAAGAGCGACCGCCTTGGCAAGGGGGTCGCTTGTTTGGCATCCGCCGCATCCATGATCGTCCTCATTCCGCTTGTGGCGCCTGAGGTCGAGCCGTCGCGCCTATCCCGCACTAGGCCTGGCTATCACTGCCGCAAGACAGGCCGTGTTTCCGCCCGACTAAGAGACGACTCGACGGTCCGGCTGCGTCCGGAGCCGCGCAACCACGCAACCATGCCGCACGAGCGCCGGTGGTGAGGGCGCAGGCGGGCTGGGTCACGGCCGAGGCTGCGTTCGGGCTGTTCGGGACCATCCTCACCACCTTCCTGGTGTCCCGCATCATCGGCCCGGCCGAGGTCGGTCGCGCCGCGCTGGCCGGTGCCGTAGTGATGCTGGCGCAGCCCTTCGTCGGCTTCTGCTTTACCAACGCGCTGGTCCAGCGTGCGCACTTGTCTGACGCGGATGTGGCGAGCGCGCTCTGGGTCAGCCTGGCCATCGCTCTCGCCATGCTGCTGCCGCTCGCCACGGTCGGGCTCTTGCTGCCCGACCTGCTGGGGCTCGGCGTAGGCCCGGTGCTGGCAGCGCTCGCACTGATGCTGCCGTTCAACGCGGTCGAGGGCACCGCGAATGGGATGCTTCTCCGCCGCCACACCTTCCGGGTTCTGGCGCTGCGCGGCATGGGCGCGCACCTGGCGGGGCTAGTGGCGGGCCTTTCGCTCGCACTGGCGGGTTGGGGGGCATGGGCCGTGGTCGGACAGCAACTCGCGTTCTTCGGCACGGCCGCCGCGCTCGCGGCCGTGTTCGCGCGTCTCGTGCCCGAGTTGACGCTGCGACCCGGGGCCATACGCGAGATGCTGCCTTTCGCGGCCACCGCCGCCCTCTCAGGCCTCGCCGGGCGCGTCGGATTCCGGCTATTCCTGCTCTTGGTCGCGGGCGGCCTGCCCACGCTCGCCGGCGTCTTGCAGATCGCCTTCCGCATCGTGGAGGTGGCGCGCGAATTGCCGTCGCCCTTCGTCCACCGCTACGGATTGCCGGCGCTGTCTCGCTTGCGAACGGACCGCGCCGCTTTCCTTTCCAGGCTTGTGGCGTTGTGCAAGCTTTCTGGCTTGGTCTTCGCGCCGGTGTTCGCTGGCCTCGCCCTCTGCGCGGCGGAGATTCAAATAACGCTGCTGGGGCCCGCCTGGGTCGGAATTGTCGCGCCGGTGCAGGTGCTCTCGGTCGCGCTGACCTTCACCGCCTTCGGGCTTCCCCTCGGCATGGCTTTCTTGGCGGCCGGCACGCCGAAGGTGAACCTGTCGCTCACGCTCGGCGGCCTGGCATTGGTCCTAGTGCTCGCGTTGTTGGTGCCGGGCGGCAGCGGCCTGGGGGCTGCTACGGCCTGGGCCGCGATGTTGGCCGCGGAGTCGGCGGCGGCGAGTGCTTTCGCCGCGCGGCGTCTAGGCTTTCGCGTGCCGCAGCAACTCCGTGCCTTCGCAACGGCACTGTTGCCCGCCGCGGCGACCACCGGGGCCGTGCTGGGCGCCGAGGCAGCCGGGGTGCTGCCCGGGATGCCGCCGCTCGCGCTTCTGGCGGCGAAGGCCGCGGTCGGCGCGGTGGTGGGCGTGCCGCTGATCCTCCTCCTCGCCCGGGCCGCTTGGCGTGAAGTCGCGGGACCGCTGGCCGGCCACTCGTGACAGCCTTTTTGCTTTTCAGGTATTCGCCCTAGGTCCACGACGCGACGGTCAGCGGTTTATAGGTAGCGCTTCGAGTCTTGCACGTTGGCGCCAGTCACCCTATGAGCCGAAGCCTTTCGACCCGTGCCAGCCTGACTGTCGCTGCTGCAGGGAATTCTCGAAGCGATTGCCGGCTGCGATGCCACTGTTGGACGTCGTGCGACGCACCAACGGTGGCCCATCAAGGAAAGTTGCCTTGAACACGCTTGGAAATGTGCGGCCCAGCGACGAAGTGGTCGTGGTCACCGAGACCTGCGGTGGCCGCCTAGCGCACGAGCTGTTCAATCGCCGCCCTCTGCTGGGAACCGACCTACTCGCGGCGAATAGCGATAACGAGCGCGGGCCGAACCCCTATGAGCTGCTTTTAATGTCCATCGGCGCGTGCACGGTCGTGACGGTGCGCCTCTACGCCGAGCGGAAAGGCTGGCCGCTCGGTCGTATGAGCGTCCGCCTCCGGCACGCGCGCTCGCACGCGGGAGACTGTGCGAGCTGCGAGCGGCCCTCGGGCGTGCTCGACCAAATTGAGCGCTTGGTCGATCTCCCGGGCCCGCTCGACTCCGCCCAGCGGGCCCGACTGATGCGGATCGCGGACATATGCCCGATGCAGCGCACTCTGGCGCGGACCACCGAGGTCCGAACGCTCCAGGCCCGCAGGGGGCCAGATTAAGGGTTCTGTTCTCTTATGGCGGGATCCGGATCAAGCCCTCTGTTGAGCCTCGCAGGCGGCGAATGGTGATCCCGGTCGGATCATGGTTCTCTCCGCGGTCGGCGTCGGCGTCAGCCGCCGCATGATGGTGTCGGAAGCGCTGGCCTCGTGATGTCAGCGACGCGGTCATCCCGATCCTGGGACCAGGGCCGCAACAGAACCCCCGCGATGGCCAACACCCCGTCCCGACACGGGACCCCGTTCCGCCCGCCCGGCGGATCTCCTGGTTGTCCTGTCTTGAGCTCATGCCAGATGCGCTTCCTTTGCCGACCAGCGGAACTCGGAGCCGTCGCGCAGCATGCGATGCAGAACGACTATCAGTTTGACAATGTGGCAGTGCGGTGAGCGGCTCTGGCGAGCCGGGTTCGCCACGAAAGACGATCCTGACCACGTCGTTGGTGACCTCGATCCGCTTGACGAGGGTGCGGACGATGTCGCGTCGCAGCGGCCAGTCCGCCGTCTCCAAGCGGTCGTGCACCATTTCGGCGAACACGCTCAGTGCCGCGCGGGCCGGACGACCTCGATGCCGAGGCCGCCGCACAGGTCGCGCGCATTCTGTAGGATCACGAGGCAGCCGAGGTCGTCGACCTCGGCCGCCGGTTCTGCCGTATCGTCCGCGGCCGCTGCGGGTCCGAGTGCCCGGGCAGCGCAGCCGTCGCGACCTTCGACGCATGGCTGGCAGAAGCGCGCAGCTGCGGTGAGCGGGTCGTCGAGAGCTTCGCGGTCAGCCTCGATCAAGACGGGGCTGCGGTCCGCGCCGCCCTTCGCCTACCCTGGAGCAGCGGCCAGGCCGAGGGGCAGGTCAACCGTCTCAAGTTGCTGAAGCGGGCCATGTACGGCCGCGCTAAGCTCGACCTGCTTCGCCGCCGCTTCCTCCTCGCTGCCTGATCCACCAAACTCGGCGATGAACCACCCGATGGGGGCCGATCAGTGCATCTTCCTCGTCGCGCGGCGCTTGGCTCGGCGGTTATGAAAAGCGCCTGTTAGCTTCCGCGCCGGGCGACGCAGTCGCGCCAGCCGGGGCGGCCGAACGGGTAGCAGGCCACCAGGAGGTCCAACGGCGGCCGGGTCTCCGCCGAGAGCACCAGCAGCAAGCGGTAGAGTTCCGCGTCCGCCAGCGGGCGGGCGGGCCTACCGCTGGCGCCCGGCGGCGACCCGAGGGGACGAGCCGCCGGCGGGGGACGGCCGGCGCCCGCGTCGTTTCGCGTGTCCTGTGGTCCGGCACGCCCCGGGGCGGCCCCGAGGCTCAGCCCGCAAAACAGGCCCGCGGCGGCGGCGAGGGTGGAAACGCGCATGAAGGACCGCGGCCCCTGCCCTGCGGCCGCCCTACTCCGCCGGGGTCTGCAAGGGCAGCGCGGCCAAGCCGTCGGAGGGCAGCAGGCGCCGGAGAAGGACGCCGAGGCCGACGATGGCGGTGGTCGCAATCAGGAAGATGGTGGAGGCCATGAGAGTTACTCTCTGATCGGTTCACATCAACTCGCTTCCACAACTAACTGATCCGACGCGATAAGCCAAATACAATATATACCCTAGCGACAAATCGCTCATGAGTGGCACGACTGGGTGGCTGGGGTCAGGCCGCGTCGATCCAGGCGGCCCCCTTGCCTCCTGACGCTGCCGTTCCCTGCAACAGGAACCCGACGGTGAGCGTGCCCCGGCTCTTCTTCCTGCGCGGGTTCCGCTCGTTCTCCTCCACGCCTATCGCGGCCAACCATTCAGCCAAGTGGCGCCACGGCTCCGAAGAATGCTGCACGGAAGGGCCGACGGTATGTTCCAACACCATCACGAATGAGCTTGCCGCGGACGCTTCGACCGCGTATCGGTAACTTATGGTTGAAGAACCTTAAATATCGCCCCCGCCGGAACTGGCGGCAGCCGCCCCGCCCGGAGAACCGCCCATGACCGACGCCCGCCCCATCCTGATCGTCGAAGACGACGCGGCGCTCCGCGCCACGCTGGCGGAGCAGATCGCGCTCTGCGGCGAGTTCAGCATCCTGGAGGCCGGGACCCTGGCCGAGGCCGGAGCCGCGCTCAACGCCGGCGAAGCGCGCTGCGACGCCGTCCTGCTCGACGTCGGGCTGCCGGACGGCGACGGCCGCGAGTTCTGCGCCGAGCTGCGCCGCGACGGCAAGCGGATGCCGGTCATCATGCTGACCGGGGCGGACGCGGAGCGGGACGTGGTGCGCGGGCTGGACGCCGGCGCCAACGACTACGTCGCCAAGCCCTTCCGCCTCGACGAGCTCCTCGCCCGCGTCCGCGCCCAGCTCCGGGTGTTCGACAACTCCGAAGACGCGGTGTTCACCATCGGCCCCTACGTGTTCCGCCCCTCGGCCAAGCTGCTGCTGGAGCCGGCCCGGGGCCGCAAGATCCGGCTGACGGACAAGGAAACCAACATCCTGAAGTTCCTCTACCGGGCGGCCGGCCGCCCGGTGCCCCGCCAAGTGCTGCTGAACGAGGTCTGGGGCTACAGCAGCTCGGTGACCACGCACACGCTGGAGACCCACATCTACCGCCTCCGCCAGAAGATCGAAGCGGACCCGACCAGGACGCGGCTGCTGCTGACCGCGAACGGCGGCTACGGCCTGGACGCCCGGGCGGGGCAGGAAGCCGCGGCCGCCTGACACCGGCCACGCGGACGACGGCCAGCCGCGGCGGGCCGAAACCCTCGACATGGAAACGGCCGGGGCACCCATCGTGCCCCGGCCGCTCCGTTCTGCGCCTCGGACTGCAGGCGAAGCCGCTCGGGTCGTTCGAAGACTGGAGCCGCTGGGTGCGCGACGCCCTGATCTGGGCCGGCGAGAGCGATCCGGCCGAGACCATGGCGGAGGCCCGCGCCAGCGACCCGAAGCTGGAGGAGCTGACGGAAGTCTTGCGGCACTGGAAGGCGCTTGTCGGCCAGGACAACGAGGTGACCGTGCGGGTCCTGATCGACAAAGCAACCACACAGTGGACGGACCCGAACGGCGCGCTGGCGTTCAGACACCCTGATTTCCGCGAGGCGCTGCTACGGATCGCTGGCAAGGGGGGCCATCAACGGCATGCGTCTGGGCAAATGGCTCGGCGCGAACAAGGGCAAGGTCGTGTCCATCCAACCCGGAACGATCAGTGAAGGATCGAACACATGGCAAGTTGCTCCCGAGCCGGGGTGGTGATCGTGGCCGGTGGACTTGGTGGACTGCGTCCGGCCCCTACTCGTGAAATGTCACGCGGGCGACAGCGAAACGGGAAGGGAACACCTCTGCGACACTTCGCGCGGAGTAAGGAAAACAAGTCCACTAAGTGCACCAAGTCCACCAACCAGAGATCCGGGAGGCAGGCGCCCTCACGCCGGCTGGACGCCGCCGAAGGCATGGGCGCCGCCAGCCCTGCGGCAGCCGCCGCCAGCGGTCAGTAGCAGGCCGGTGCGCGACAGGCCGGGCTCGATCCTTTGCCGGAGGCGGTAGATGTAGGTCTCCCAAGGCGTGAGTGGTGACCGCGCTGCTGTAGCCTCAGGCCTCGTTCCAGCAGGATGGAGCGTAGGCCAGATGGGTCTCGGGCGTCAGGGCACCTCATGCGACAGCATCATCGGTGTCCACCGAGCCGGGGCAATCCCAGAGTCAGTTGCTGCGAGCGTGGGCTCGGACGCTCAGCCTCAGTGCAATGAGCAGTGCCCGGCGCAGGACTTCGACGGTGTCGAAGGCCCGCACCCACAGCAGGTTCTCCTTCAGGGTTCGGATGAAGCGCTCGGCGCAGCCGTTGCCCTCCGGCGCGCGGGCGCCGGTCCGGGTCGAGGCGGAGCGGGTCGCGCCCGCTCCGCGGCAGGCGGCGCAGGGGATTGGACCGGCCTCCGGCGGGCGCGGGGCGGGAGCGGTAAATCCTGCTTTTTGGGCCGACTCTTTTTAGGGGCGGGAAAAACCCCCGGGCGCGCCCGCCCCGGCCTCCTCCGGGCCGGCATCCGCAAGCCCCCGGGCCCCCTCGCCGGCCGGCCGCTCGTTCG
>NZ_CADCWA010000170.1:0-9577 GCF_902806285.1 uncultured Sphingomonas sp.
TTCCGGACGCCAGGAACGCGGCGGGCCGGGTGAACAGTCCCAGCGCGATCAGCAGGCCCGTCACCAATTCGATCACTCCAGCATAAGCACCGGGATTGTCGAAGGCCAGACCGGCGCCGGCGTGCTCGCCCGCGGGAAACCCCAGGAACTTCTGGGCTCCATGGGCCATGAACAGCAGGCCGCTCATGATCCTCAGCACCGCCAGCATGATCGGCGTCGCATCCGTCAGTCGGTCGGTCATCCTTTGATCCCCTCGCCGTGGCCGTGGCGAACTCAAGCCGCCAGCCGCTCCACCTCGCCCAGCGCATTCGCGACCGACCGCTCGCGCTGCTCCGGCCCGACCGCGATCCCGTCCGCCGCGACGAACTCGGGCACGATGCCGATGAAGCCGAACACGCCCGTCAGGTAGGTCTCGAGGTGCTCCAGCCCCGCCGCCGGCGAGTCGCCGCGGTAGAAGCCACCGCGGCTCAGCGCCACGATCACCCGCCTGCCTCCCGCCAGCCCCTCGGGCGTGCCGTCCTCGCGGTAGCGGAAGGTCTTGCCCGCGACCAGAATGCGGTCGAGCCACGCCTTGAGCTGGCTCGGCACCGTGAAATTGTACATCGGCGCGCCGATCACCACCGTGTCCGCGGCCAGGAACTCGTCGAGCACGCTGCCATCGGCAAAGGCGCCGAGCGTCAGATGGTCGAGCGGCTCTGCGACAAGATCGCGATGGATCACTTCGGCGCCGGGCTGCGCGGCGGTGAGCTGGTCCACGATGCGCCGGGTCAGCACTCGGCTGACGCTGTTCTCGCCGGTGATCGAGCTGTCGAGATGAAGGATGGTCATGGCTTCGTCCTTGGTATTGAATTGTTACCTGGACGCTTTAGGTAACCACCCATGGACCAGCCGCAAGAACGGAAATCTTTGTTCCCCAGTGACACCGATGTGACCGCCCCCGCCGAGCCGGCGTTCGCCAGTCACCGCTGCACGCGGATCACGCCGGTGCTCAACCGGGTCGGCGACAAGTGGAGCATGCAGATCGTCATGGCCTTGGGCTCGGGCCCGCGCCGCTTTTCCGAACTGAAGCGGGAGATCGACGGTATTTCGCAGCGCATGCTGACCTTGTCGCTGCGCGGGCTCGAGCGCGACGGCCTGATCAGCCGTCATGTCACCCCGACCATCCCGCCCCGCGTGGATTATCAGTTGACCGACCTCGGCCTGTCGTTGCGCGAGCCGGTCCGCGCGCTGGGCGCATGGGCCAGCGAGCACATCGGGTGCATCCGCGCGGCGCAGGAGAGCTTCGACGCGCGGGAGGGCTGAGCGATCGCCCAACCCTCTTCCGCTCCTGACTTAGCCGCGCTCGCCGCTCCGCACCGGCGCCGTGTCCATCGGCGTCGTACCCGTCGTACCGGCGGCTCCCGGCTGCTGCATCATGTCGACATTGAGGGTCTGCGCCTGGGTCAGGTGCTGCTGGACGATCGGCACGGCCGTAGCCGCGACCTGCCGCAGCGCGGGCACATCCCCGCCGTTGGCATAGTTCTGGTGCAGCTGCAGCGCCATCTGGTGCGAAGTGGTCTGCGTCGTCTTGAACGCCTGATCGAACGCCGGACCGGTGCCCGCGGCGCGAAGCTGGTCGAGCAGCTGCTGCTCCGGCGGCAGAAGCGCCGGCGGCGGCGGCGTCAGGCCGGCCGACTGCGCGGCCTGCAGGAGGTTGGCGGAGGTCGCCTGGTGATGCGCGATCAGCAGCCGGGCAAAGGACTGCACGGTGGGGTTCTGCGAAGCCTGCAGCGCGAGCTGGCTCGACTGAATCTCGAACTGGTCGCTGCTGGCGGCCATGGTCATGTAGCTGGGCGCGCCCAGCGGATTGCTCGGATCGGCGATCGGCGCCGTTGCCCCGGCCGTCTGGGTGGTGGCGGCGTCGTCGGCGGTGGTCGTGCCGCAGGCGGTCAGGGCAGTGGCCGCCGCCAGGGTAAAGAGGATGGAACGCATGGTCTGGTCTCCCGGGTTTCAGGAAGGGCAACACAGTGTACCCGGTATCGGTTCCGAACCGACTTAGCGGCGCGTTCACCCTCTCCGGTGAGCTTTCGTTGATTATGCGGGCGCATAACGGCGGGTGGGGGCTGGTGCGTGAAGGGCCCGGCTATGACGACATTCGGAAGGCGCAGCGGCGGCGGGCGCCGCCGGGCGCAGCGTTCGCCCGGCGACCTGCCCGCGCTGGTGACCACCGTCGCCCGCTCGCAGCCGGTGGTGGTGATGAATGTGTCGGCCACCGGCGCCCGCCTGCGAGGGACGGATTTGCCGGACGCAGGCGGCGACCTGCTGCTGAAGATCGACTCCACCGAGGCATTCGGAACCGTGCAGTGGAAGCGCGCGGACCTGTGCGGAGTGGCCTTCGAACAGCCGCTGCGCGAACCGCAGGTCCAGCGGCTGCGCGCGGAGGCGAACCGGGCGCAGCTGACCAGGCTGACCCCCGAGCAGCGCCTCGCCATGCAGGACTGGACGGCCGGACTGGCGCGCTAGGGTGTGTACCCTAACCACCGGTACCATGAGATTCTGCTGTCCTACAGGCCTGTTTTCGGCATAGTTCTTCCCGGGCCATGGACCGCCCCCTCGCCCCCAGCTTCGATCCCGCGCCATGCCGCCGCCGCGACGGCTGGACGGCCGAGCGGCAGCGCTGCTTCGTGGCCGCCATCGCCAGGGGGGCGGGCGCCAGGGAGGCGGCGGAGGCGGTCGGCATGAGCCGCCAGACCGCTTATGCGCTGCGTTCCCGCCCTGGCGGCGAGGGGTTCGCGCGGGCCTGGGACGAGGCTGCGGAGCTGGCCGCCGACGCGTACCGGACCACGCCGCCGCCGACGCGCGAGGCCGCGGCCGTCGCCTCCGTTCAGCGCCTGCTGGCGCCCCGCTTCTACCGCGGCCGGCTGATCGGCTTCGTGGAGCGCGACGACACCTGCGATGCCCTGCGCCGTCTCCGGCAGCTCGACCGGATGGTCGCCGGGAAAGCTGACAAAGCTGACAGGAAGGAGGCTCCGACGAGTCAACCGCATCGGTTTCCACCTGCAGCGGCAAGGGCTAGGGGCTGATCCATGCTCAAGCCCGCCTCCGCCCCCGACATCGCCGCGTTGAAGCTGCTCGACGAGCGGCTGCGCTGGCTGTCCGCCTGGACCATCCACCACGCCAACCACCTGCGCGACAGCGCGGACGGGCTCAAGGTCGGCGGCCACCAGGCGAGCTGCGCGTCGATGACGGCGATCATGGCCGCGCTCTACTTCCACGCGCTCGGGCCCAACGACCGGGTGGCGGTGAAGCCGCACGCCGGGCCGGTGCTGCACGCCATCCACTATCTGCTCGGCTCGCAGACCCGCGAGCAGCTGGAAAACTTCCGCGGCCTCGGGGGCATGCAGAGCTACCCGAGCCGGACCAAGGACCGCATCCCCGTGGACTTCTCGACCGGGTCGGTGGGCCTGGGCGTGGCGGTCACCAGCTTCGCCAGCCTGATCCAGGATTACCTCACCGCGCACGGCCTGATGCGTGACGACGAGCGCGGGCGCATGGTCGCGCTGATCGGCGACGCCGAGCTCGACGAAGGCAACATCTACGAGGCGCTGATCGAGGGCTACAAGCACGACGTCCGCAACCTGTGGTGGATCGTCGACTACAACCGGCAGAGCCTGGACGCGACCAGCGCCGACCGCATGTTCGAGCGGTTCGACGAGATCTTCCGCTCCTGCGGCTGGCGGGTGGTGGAACTGCGTTACGGCCGGCAGCTGGAGGAAGCGCTCGGCACGCATCACGGCGAGCCGATCCGGCACTGGCTCGAGCACCTGCCCAACGCCGACCATAGCGCCCTCCTCTACCAGGGCGGCGCAGCGTGGCGGGCGCGCATCGCCGACGACCTCGGCGCGACCGCCAAGTCCTTCCTGGACGGGTTCGACGACGAGCAGCTCGGCAGCTTGATGACCGACCTTGGCGGCCATTGCATGGAAACGCTGGTCGAAGCGTTCGACGAGTGCGGCGTGGAGGACGTGCCCACCCTGTTCATCGCCTGGACCGTGAAGGGCTCCGGACTGCCCTTCGCCGGCCACAAGGACAATCACGCCGGCCTGATGAACCCGACCCAGCTCGCCGCCCTGCGCGAGCGGATGGGCGTGCCGGAAGGTGCGGAATGGGAGCCGCTGGCCGGCATCGGCGACAATGCCCGGGCCGGCGTGCAGGCGCTGATCGACGGCACGCGGGTGGCGCGGGAGAAGCGGCCGCGCGCCTTCGGCCAGGTCGCCGTCCCTGCGCTGGCCGCTCCGGTTGGCGAGGAGCAGTCCACGCAAGCCGCCTTCGGCCGCATCCTCCTCGACTTGGCCAAGGCCGGCGGGCCGCTCGCCGACCGGATCGTCACCACCTCGCCCGACGTGACCGTGTCCACCAACCTCGGCGCCTGGGTGAACCAGCGCGGGCTGTTCCGCCGCAAGGAGGTGGCGGACGTGTTCGCCCGGGCCAAGATCCCCAGCGCGCAGAAGTGGGGCGCTACGACGGGAGGCCAGCACATCGAACTCGGCATCGCCGAGAACAACCTGTTCCTGATGCTCGCCGCCGCGGGCCTGGCCGGAGACCTATTCGGGGAGCGGCTGTTCCCCGTCGGCACCCTCTACGACCCGTTCATCGCCCGCGGGCTCGATGCGCTGAACTACGCCTGCTACCAGGACGCCCGCTTCCTGCTGGTCGCGACGCCCAGCGGCATCACTCTCGGGCCCGAAGGCGGCGCGCACCAGTCGATCAACCCGCCGCTGATCGCCCTCGGCCAGCCGGGCCTGCGCCACTACGAGCCCGCCTTCGCCGACGAGCTCGCGGCGATGATGGAAGAAGCGTTCCGGCTGATCGACGACCCCGCCGGCGAGAGCACATATATGCGCCTGTCCACCCGCAACGTGCGGCAGGTGGAGCGCGCGGACGACCGCTGGACGGCCGATGCGCTGGCCGGCGGCTACTGGCTGCGCGAGCCGGCGCCGGGCGCCGAGGCGGCGATCGTCGCCCTGGGCGCGGTGATGCCCGAAGCGTTGGCGGCGCACGAGGAGCTGTCCGCCGACCTCCCCGGCCTCGGCCTGCTAGCGGTGACCTCGCCCGACCTGCTGCACCGGGGCTGGTCGCAAGCCCAGGCCGCCCGTTGGCAGGGCCGCCGCGAGCCGAGCCATGTCGAGCGGCTGCTGTCGCGCCTGTCGCCGCAGGCCGGCCTCGTCACCCTGTGCGACGCTGCACCCGCTTCCCTGTCCTGGCTCGGCGGAGTGCTCGGCCAGCGCGTCGCGCCGCTCGGCGTGGACCGCTTCGGCCAGACCGGCAGCCTGCCCGACCTCTACGCCGCCTACCGGCTCGACGGTTCCGCCATCACGGAGGCGGTTGCCGAGCTTCTCCTCCATAATGGACCTATTCAAGTTTCGTTTAGCGCCTGATCTCCCTCTACAAGTTCACCAGGGCATCGGGGGATGCCCTTTGGGGGGACTATAAGATGAACAAAGCCGT
This sequence comes from uncultured Sphingomonas sp., assembly GCF_902806285.1. GTDB lineage: Bacteria > Pseudomonadota > Alphaproteobacteria > Sphingomonadales > Sphingomonadaceae > Sphingomicrobium. The sequence goes on from NZ_CADCWA010000170.1 coordinate 5,488, forward strand.
ACGTTTTCGCTCGCCGGAGCAGTTCCGGCGTGAGGCCGTCGCGCAGGTTGCACCGCGCCGCCCGATCCGCCGGGTCGAAGTGCCGGTGACCGATCCCGCGCTGGCGCAGACCGACCATCCGCTGAGCCGCCGCCTGGCCGAGGAGCTGGACTTCGCCTGGCGGCAGCTGAACTCGCTGGCGAACAGCATCGCCCGCGACGGCATCATGGCGGCCCGGCACGGCTCGGCCGTTCCGACGCTCGACAATGTCGGGGAGACGCTGGGGCAGCTAGCGGTGGTGCTGCGCTCGGCAACGCCCGAGCTGGCCGCCGACCGGGTTCCCGGCGCCGAGCTGCGCGCCCGGCTGCAGCGGAGGGGCTCAATCAACTAGCGGCGGAGCTACCTGGCAGCGGTTGGCAAGCCGGGCCCTACTCGCCTAAGCGGGGGCATGGCCGGACGCTATTTCGACGAGTGGCAGGTGGGCGATCGCGTGGCCCATGCGCTGACCCGCACGGTCACGGAGACCGACAATCTCCTGATCTCGACCCTGACCCACAACCCGCAGCCGCTGCACCTCGATGCTGAGGCGGCGGGGGCAAGCGAGTTCGGGCAGATCCTGGTGAACAGCTGCTTCACCTTCAGCCTGACGGTGGGCGTGTCGGTCGCGGACACCACCATGGGGGTGCTGGTCGCCAACCTCGGGTTTGACGAGGTGAAGTTTCCCAAGCCGGTCTTCGTCGGCGACACGCTGCGGATCGAAAGCGAAGCGGTCGCGCTGCGGGAGAGCAGGTCGCGGCCGACCGCCGGGCTGGTCACCTGGGAGCATCGCGCGATCAACCAGCGCGGGGAGGCGGTCTGCACCATGAAGCGTACTGCCCTGCTTCACCGGAGGCCGGCGTGACCCAACCGCGCTCCTGGCTGTTCGTCCCCGCGGACAGCGAACGCAAGATAACCAAGGCCCTCGACAGCGCCGCAGACGCGGTGATCTTTGACCTCGAGGACAGTGTCGCTCCTGGCGCAAAGGCGCAGGCACGCGAGGTCCTCAAGGGGCTGGCGGGGCGCGATGGCGGGCCCCAATGGTGGGTCCGGATCAACCCGCTGCGCACCGACGAGCACCGGCTCGACCTCGAACTGCTCGGCATCGCCGACATCCACGGCATCGTCCTGCCCAAGGCGGAGAGCGGCGCCGATGTGGCCGAGCTGGCGCATCGCACGGGGAGTATCCCGGTCCATGCCATCGTGACCGAAACCGCCGCCAGCCTGTTCGGCCTGCTCAGCTACCGCGACCCGAACTCGCCGCTGGCGGCGATGAGCTGGGGCGCGGAGGACCTGTCCGCAGCCCTTGGCGCCAGCAGCAAGTATGACGAAGGCGGCGAGCTGAGCTTCACCTACAAGCTTGCCCGCTCCCTCTGCCTGGCCGGCGCGGTCGCCGCGGATGTGCAGCCCGTGGATGGCGTGTTCGCCGACTTCCGCGACGAGCCCGGGCTTCTGGCCGAAGCCCGCGCCGCCGCGCGCGAGGGCTTCACCGGCAAGCTCGCCATCCACCCCGCGCAGGTCGAGCCGATCAACATGGCATTCACGCCTTCGCCGGAAGAAATCGCCCACGCCCAGGCGATCGTTGCAGCCTTCGCCGCCGAACCGGGCGCTGGAGTGTTGAGCATCGGCGGCAGGATGATCGACCGCCCGCATCTCACCCAGGCGGAAAGAGTGCTCGCCCGCGCAGGATAAGGAACCACGAAACATGCCGACGACCGCCACGGGCTGGGGCACCGAAGCCGCCGACCAACCGCTCAAGCCGATGACCATCGAGCGGCGCGATCTCCGGCCGGACGACGTGGCGATCAAGATCACCTACTCGGGCATCTGCCACAGCGACCTTCACGTCTGCCGCAACGACTGGGGCGGATCGCGCTATCCGGTCGTCCCCGGGCACGAGATCGTCGGCACCGTGACTGCGGTCGGCGACGAGGTCACCCGCCACCGGGTGGGCGACACCGTCGCGGTCGGGTGCATGGTCGACAGCTGCATGGAATGCGACCAGTGCCTCGAGGGCTGGGAAGTCTTCTGCCGCAAGGGCTGCGTCCAGACCTACAACAGCAAGGATTACCACGACGGCACCGTCAGCAAGGGCGGCTACACCGACCACATCGTCGTGCGCGACCACTTCGTCCTGAAGGTTCCGGAAGGCATGGACGTCAGCCGCGTCGCGCCGCTGCTGTGCGCCGGCATCACCACCTACTCGCCGCTGCGCCAGTACGATGTCGGCGAAGGCACCAGGATGGCGGTGGTCGGCCTCGGCGGGCTCGGCCACATGGGCGTGAAGCTCGGCGCAGCGATGGGCGCGCATGTCACGGTGATCACCACCACGCCGGGCAAGGGCGAGGATGCGCGCAAACTCGGCGCCCACGACGTGATCATCTCGACCGACGCCGAGCAGATGAAGGCCGCCGCGACCCGCTTCGACTTCATTCTCAACACCGTGCCCGTCAGCCATGAGATCGACGGCTACCTCAACCTGCTCGGCCGGTCCGGGCGGATGATCATCGTCGGCGCGCTGACGCCCATGCCGGGCTTCGTGGGCGTGAACCTCATCCTGTGGAACCGCGCCGTCGGCGGCTCGGCGATCGGCGGCATCCCCGAAACCCAGGAGATGCTGGATTTCTGCGCCGCCAAGAACATCTATCCGGATGTCGAGACCATCCGCATGGACCAGGTCAACGAAGCTTACGAGCGCCTGCTCAAGAACGACGTGCGCTACCGCTTCGTGATCGACATGGGGAGCATGGAGGCTGCCGCGTGAGCCGGTCGGTTCATCCCGTCCCGCCGCACTTCCAGGCGCGGCTCGGCAGGCATGAACTTGCCCGATTGAACGAGTTCGCGGCTTCGGACCACGACGCCTTCTGGCTCCAGCAGGCCGGGCGGCTCAGCTGGGCACGCGAGCCGACGCAAGCCGGCGACTGGTCCTTCGACCAGCAGGACTTCCGCATCCGCTGGTACGCCGACGGGCAGCTCAACCTGTCGGTGAACTGCCTCGACCGGCACCTGGCGGCACGCGGCGACCGCACCGCGATCATCTTCGAGGGCGATGAACCCGGCGAAGGCCGCACCCTCACTTACCGCGAGCTGCATGAGGAGACCTGCCGCTTCGCCAACCTGCTCGGCCGACAGGGGATCGGCCGCGGCGACCGGGTGATGATCTACATGCCGATGATCCCGGAGGCGGCGGCGGCGATGCTCGCCTGCGCGCGGATCGGGGCGGTGCACTCGGTGGTGTTCGGCGGCTTCTCGCCCGAGAGCCTCGCCGGACGGATCGAGGACTGCGGCGCCCGCGCGGTGATCACCGCCGATCAGGGCCTCCGCGGCGGCAAGGTCATCCCGTTGAAGGCCAACGTCGATGCAGCGCTGGCGATGAGCCAGGGTATCGAGACCGTGATCGTCGTCCCCCGGACCGGCGCGGACGTGCCGATGGTGGAGGGTCGCGACCTGTCCTATTCCGCCCTGCGCTACAGCCTGCCCACGACCTGCGAGCCCGAGGTGATGGACGCGGAGGACCCGCTGTTCATTCTTTATACCTCCGGCTCCACCGGCAAGCCCAAGGGGGTGGTGCACACCACCGGCGGCTATGCGGTATGGGCCGCGACCACCTTCGACTGGGTGTTCGGGGCGGAGGACGGCGACATCTTCTGGTGCACCGCCGATGTCGGGTGGATCACCGGCCACAGCTATGTCGTCTACGGCCCGCTGATGAACGGCGCGACCAGCGTCATGTTCGACGGCGTGCCCAACTACCCGGACTTCGGGCGCTTCTGGGAAACGGTGGACCGGCTCGGCGTCACCATCTTCTACACCGCCCCGACCGCCATCCGCGCGCTGATGCGCGAGGGCGACGCGCCCGCGAAGCGTCACAGCCGCGCTTCGCTCCGCCTGCTCGGCACGGTCGGCGAGCCGATCAACCCGGAGGCCTGGGAGTGGTACCACCGGGTGGTGGGTGACGGCCGCTGCCCGATCGTCGACACCTGGTGGCAGACCGAGACGGGCGGCATCCTGATCTCGCCCCTGCCCGGCGCCACCGAGCTCAAGCCCGGTTCGGCGACCAGGCCGCTGCCCGGCA
>NZ_CADCWA010000170.1:9587-9946 GCF_902806285.1 uncultured Sphingomonas sp.
CCGAGACCTACTTCACCGCCTACCCCGGCTTCTACTTCACCGGAGACGGCTGCCGGCGCGACGAGGACGGCTACTACTGGATCACCGGCCGGGTGGACGACGTGATCAACGTCTCCGGCCACCGCATCGGCACCGCCGAGGTGGAAAGCGCCATCGTCGAGCACGCGGCTGTAGCAGAGGCCGCGGTCGTCGCCGTCCCGCACGACATCAAGGGCCAGGCGATTCACGCCTTTGTCACGCTGACCGCGGGCACCGACGGTAGCGACGCGCTGAAGCAGGAGATCAACGCCGAGGTCCGCAGGCATATCGGTGCGCTTGCCATTCCCGAGCGCATCCAGTTCGCGCCCGCCCTGCCCAAG
>NZ_CADCWA010000171.1 GCF_902806285.1 uncultured Sphingomonas sp.
GAGCTTCACCGGCTCGCCCGCCTTGGTGACCTTGCCCGAGCGGGTGTCGAGGCGGATGTCGCCGGCGATCAGCTCGGAGCTGGCGTTGCCCGACGCGCGGCGGATGAGCGCGCGGAGGCGGGCGATGAGCTCCTCGGTCTGGAACGGCTTGGCGAGATAGTCGTCGGCGCCGGCGTCGAGCCCGGCGACCTTGTCGGACCAGCTGTCGCGCGCGGTGAGCACCAAGACCGGCATGCGCTTGCCCTCCTTGCGCCAGCGGTCGAGCACGGTCAGCCCGTCCACCTCCGGCAGGCCGAGGTCCAGCACCACCGCATCGTAGTTCTCCGTGGAGCCGAGATAATGTCCGTCCTCGCCGTCGGTCGCCAGGTCGACCGCATAGCCGGCGCCCTCCAACGTCGAGCGCAGCTGCCGCCCCAGGTTCGGTTCATCCTCGACGATCAGCACGCGCATGGTTGGTGTCCCCTGTTCCTTTTGCACCTTTCAACCCGCGCGAAGCTGAACGGTTGCTTGGACGGAACGAAGTCGCGTGCGGGCGGAGGTCAGTCGCCCGAGCGGCCGAGGATGCGGCCGGTGGCGGCATCCACGTCGACCCAGATCACCCGGCCGCCGCGCATGAACTTCAGCCGATAGGTGCCGCCGCGCAGTTCAGGTCCGAGATAATCGGCGCCGCCCATGAACGGCATGACCCGCCGCTCGATCAGCGGCAAGGGCATTGAGCGGCCCTCGCGGAACGCCTGGAACGCGCGGTCCTGGTCGCGCGGACGGCGGTCGGCCAGCGCGGGCGGGGCCAGGAGGCCAACCGCAAGCGCGGCGGCAAGAAGGGTACGGAACAGGCTCATGGCGAATCTCTTGAACAATCACTAGCATAAGCCATTGAATGTTTGGTGAACGTTCCACGGGTCGACGTGCGGGGGCGCAAACCCGCAACTCGTCATTGCGAGCGGAGCGAAGCAATCCAGTGCTGATGGAGCGCTGAAGAAAACTGGATTGCTTCGTCGCTTTGCTCCTCGCAATGACGGCGCTCATGGCCGCTCCCATCCTTTCCTTTGAAGACCTCGGCCTCCAGCAGGGCGGCGGCTGGCTGTTCCGCGGCATCGACCTCCACATCGGCCCGCGCGACCGGCTGGCGCTGATCGGCCGCAACGGCGCGGGCAAGACCACGCTGCTGAAATGCTTGGGCGACCTCATCGAGACGGACGAGGGCCGGCGGACCATCGTGCCGGGCAAGCGGGTCGTGCTGCTGGAGCAGGACCCGGCGATGGACGAGCATCGCACGCTGGAGGACTGGGTGCTTGGCGGGTCCGACGCGCCTGCCACCCATGAGGCGGCAGCGATCGCCGGCCAGCTCGGTATCGACCTCACCCGCGAGACCGCCACCGCCAGCGGCGGCGAGCGGCGCCGGGCGGCGATCGTCCGGGCGCTGGCGCAGCAGCCGGACGTGCTGCTGCTGGACGAGCCGACCAACCATCTCGACCTGGCCGCGATCGACTGGCTGGAGGACTGGCTCGGCCGCTTCGGAGGTGCGTTCGTGGTGATCAGTCACGACCGGACCTTTCTCACCCGCCTGACCAGGAGCTGCATCTGGCTCGACCGCGGCACCCTCCGGCGGGCGGAGATCGGCTTCGGCGGCTTCGATGCCTGGACCGAGCGCGTCTATGAGGAGGAAGCGCGCGCTGCCGAGAAGCTGGATGCCAAGCTCAAGCTGGAGCTGCACTGGCTCCAGCGCGGGGTGACGGCGCGGCGGCGGCGCAACCAGGGGCGTCTGGCCAAGCTCCACGACATGCGGGCGCAGCGGGCGGCGATGATCGGCGGCCCGGGCGTGGCCAAGCTCGGGCTGGCCAAGGACGACACCAAGAGCAAGACGGTGATCGACGCGGAGAACGTCACCAAGGGCTTCGGCGAGCGCACGGTCATCCGCGACTTCACCCTGCGCGTGCAGCGCGGCGACCGGATCGGCATCGTCGGCGCGAACGGGGCGGGCAAGACCACGCTCCTGAAGCTGCTCACCGGCGAGCTCCCGCCCGACGCGGGCAAGGTCACGCTCGCCAAGACCTTGTCCGGCATCGTCATCGATCAGCAGCGCAAGCTGATGGCTCCGGACAAACGGGTGCGCGACGTGCTGGCGGACGGCGGCGACTGGATCGAGGTGCGCGGCACCAAGAAGCACATCAAGGGCTATCTCAAGGAGTTCCTGTTCTCGCCCGAGCTGACCGACGCGCCGGTGGGCTCGCTGTCGGGCGGCGAGCGCTCGCGCCTGCTGCTCGCCCGCGAGTTCGCGCGCGACGCCAACCTGCTGGTACTGGACGAGCCGACCAACGACCTCGACCTTGAAACGCTCGACCTGCTGCAGGAGGTGATCGCCGACTATGAAGGCACGGTGCTGATCGTCAGCCACGACCGCGACTTTCTCGACCGCACGGTCACGGTCACGCTGGGGCTGGACGGCTCGGGCAGGGTCGACGTGGTGGCCGGGGGCTATGAGGATTGGGCTAGGCGGCGGAAAGTGCAGAGTACCCCGGCGCAGGGACCCCATCAAAGTACTACTTTGATGGGACCCAAGGCCGGGGTCCAGCCTTCGGGGAACGCTCCGGCGGCGACGGCTGGACCCCGGCTTTCGCCCGGGAACAGGAAGCTCTCCTACAAGGACCAGCGCGACCTCGACCGCCTGCCAGGAGAGATCGAGCGGCTCGAAACCGCCATCGCGGCCGACGAAGCCGCGCTCGCCGACCCGGACCTCTTTACCCGCGCCCCCCACAAGTTCGCCGCCCTCATGGACCGCATCGCCAGGCTGCGCGCCGACAAGGAAGCGGCCGAGACGCGGTGGCTTCAGGTGGCGGAGATGGCCGAAGCGCTCGGCGGCTGATCCGTCGCCCGGAGCAGCGCGACCGCGCCGCCCGGCGAGAAGCTGAACAGGTAGACCGGAACCGGCTGGGCCAGGGGCACGCGCTGCTCGGCCTGCCGCGCGCCGGTCGAGGACAGATCGCCGCCGAACATCCAGCGGTACAGGTCGCCGGCGCGCTCGACCCGGACGCACCCGCTGCTGAGGCGCCGGTCCGCGCGGTCGAACGCCCATCGGCCGGGCGTGTCATGGAGATAGATGCCGAGATCGTTGGGGAAGATGAACTTCACCGTTCCCATCATGTTGGCCGGGCCGGGCAGCTGCCTCACCCCGACCTTGCGCTTGCCGCTTGCCACGTCGCCCCAGTTGATCGTCCGCGGATCGAGCGGCCGCGCGCCCGATCCATAGCGGTCCACCACCTGGTAGCCCTGCTGTGGCAGGGAGCTTGCGCCCCGCTTTATCGCCTGGGTGGCGAACCGGGAGCGCACGATGTCGGGCGGGACGTTCCAATAGGGATTGAGCGTGGCGAACTGGATGCGCCCGGCCATTTGCGGCGTTTGCATGCCCAGCTTGCCGACGACCACCTTCATCGTATCGACGACTTGGCCGTTCTCAAGCGTCCAGAGCCGCGCGCTGCCCGTATCCACGACCACGGCACGGGCGGGGGCGCCGACGATGCGGGCCAGGGCAAGATCGCGGTCGCTAGCCGACCGCCCCGGAGGCCTGAGCGCCTGGGCGAGGGCGTTGGGCGCCTCCAGCCGGTTCAGATGCGCGAGGAGGTCGGGGGCCCGCGCGGCCGCCTCCAGGAGGGCCGACGGGCAAGGCGGCGTTGGCCGGACCGCCGCGTCGACGTAGAGCACTCCGCTGGCAGCCGAGCTCGTGAGCGTCTGCGCCCAACCGACCAGGGCGTCCGAAAGCTGGCGTTCGGAGGAGCCGGCTTGGACGCGGCGTTCCGCCAGGAAGCCTCGGAGCGTGCGCCCCTTGGCGGTCAGCCGTCCCGAGCTGGTCCAGAGGTTGGCTGCTGGCGCGGACCGGTAGAAGTCCGCCACCGTCCGGCATCCGGTCTGGCCCGGCGATGCCATGCTGCGCTGCGCCGGCACCCCGCAGGTGCCGATCGCAAGCACGACAAGGCCGGCCAAGAACGAAGCCTTGGCCGGCCCTGGTCCGTCGTTGTTCCGAGCCGAAGTCACCAGAAGCGTGACCTCAGCCGCGCTCGCCCGCGGCTTCGTACGAAGCGCCGCTGCCGCTGCTCCCGGTCGTCGTGGAGCCCTGGCCCATCGTATCGGTGGTCGTTCCGGTGCTGCCCGTGCCGGTTCCGGTGGTGCCCGTGCCGGTCGTGGTGGTTCCGGTCGTTCCGGTACCGGTAGTGCCGGTGCCAAGCGTATCGGAGCTGGTTGTTCCGGTACCCGTGGTGCCGGTTCCGGTGCCGGTGGTCCCGGTCGTGCCCGTGCCCGTGCCGGTGCCGGTGCCCGTTCCCTGGGTGGTGGTGGTCGTACCGGTCGTGTCCGTCCCGGTGGTTGTGGTCGATTGCGCAACGGCCACCGAGCTCACCAGAGCCGTTGATGCGATGATCGCCATGAAGGTTGACCGCCTCATGTCATTTCTCCTTGAGCCGAATGCTCGCCGGGACTCGCAATTGCCGACGATTGCACTCTGTTCCGAAGCGTGCACGAAGTTAAGCCGCGATGCGGCCTGCCGAGCCGTGAAGGCGGCAGCCGGAAAGCGGGAAGCGCTCTCCACCTCGCTCGTATCAAGGGTTGAGCTGATACTGCTTCATCAGATCGTACAGGGTCGGCCGGCTGATTCCCAGCAGGCGGGCGGCCGCGGAGATGTTGTGCTCGCTGCGGACCAGCGCCTGGTGGATTGCGCGGCGGTCGGTCTGCTCGCGGGCGGCGCGCAGGTTGATGGCGGCGCTGTTCGCCTGCTCCGGGCCGCGAAGGTCCAGGTCGGCGGCGGCGACCAGCTTGCCGTCGGCCATGATGACCGCGCGCTTGAGGCGGTTCTCCAGCTCGCGGACGTTGCCGGGCCAGCCATGCGCGTCGATCGCCGCGACCGCGTCGGGAGCGAGGCCGGTCACCGGCGACTTCAGCTCGCGGGCGAAGCGGCGCACGAAGTGGCGGGCGAGCAGCACCGCGTCGCCGGGCCGCTCGGCGAGGCTCGGGATGCGGATCACGATCTCGGCCAGGCGATAGTAGAGGTCCTCCCGGAACCCCCCGCCCGCGCACATCGCATCCAGGTCCTGGTGCGTCGCGCAGACGATCCGCGTGTCGACGGCGATGGTCGAGCGCCCGCCGATCCGCTCGATCACCCGCTCCTGCAGGAAGCGGAGCAGCTTGACCTGCAGCGGCAGGGGGATGTCGCCGACTTCGTCCAGGAACAGGGTGCCGCCCTGCGCCTGCTCGATCTTGCCGGGCGTGGTCTTGATCGCGCCGGTGAAGGCGCCGCGCTCGAAGCCGAACAGCTCGGCCTCCAGCAGGTTCTCGGGGATCGCCGCGCAGTTGATCGCGACGAATTCGCCGCCGCTCCGCGGGCTCTTCTCATGCACCGCGCGGGCGAGCAGCTCCTTGCCGGTGCCGCTGGCCCCGAGCAGCATCACCGACACGTCGGCGCCCGCGACCCGCTCCACCGCGCGCGCCACCTTGAGCATCTCAGGGCTGGCCGAGATGATCGATCCGAGCACCGTCGCCCCTTGGCCGCTGGCCTCCGACAGGCGCCGGTTCTCCGCCTCAATCCCGTGCAGGTGGAACGCCCGCGCGACGATCAAACCGAGTTCGTCGATGTCTACCGGCTTGGCGTAGAAGTCGTAGGCCCCCAGCGCGATCGCCTGCAGCGCGCTGTCCCGCGCTCCGTGCCCGGAAGCGACGATCACCTTGGCGTCGGGCTTGAGCTGCAGCAGCTCGGTCAGCACCGCGAAGCCCTCGGCGGTGCCGTCCGGGTCGGGCGGCAGCCCGAGGTCGAGGGTCACCACCGCGGGCTCGTGCAGCCGCACGGCCTCCAGCGCGGATGCGCGGTCGCCGGCGATCACCACCCGGTAGCCATCGTAGGCCCATTTGAGCTGGCGCTGCAGCCCCTCGTCGTCCTCGACGATCAGCAAGGCGGGAAGGGCGGAGGCGGCGGGGTCGGTCATGCGCTCTTTCTGTGTTCGGCCGCCCGGGCCGCGGGCAGGTGGATGGTGAAGCGGGTGCCCTGGCCGGGCTGGCTGTCGACGCCGAGCTCGCCGCCCATGCCGCGGACCAGCGCGCGGGCTTCATAGGCGCCGATGCCGAAGCCGCCCTGCTTGGTCGAGGCGAACGGCTGGAACAGGCGCGAGCGGACGAACTCCCCGTCCATCCCGCAGCCGCGGTCGGCGATCTCGACCGAGACGCCGTCCGGACCGGCGAGTACGCGCACGGTCACCGGATCGTCGAGCGGGCTCGCATCCACCGCGTTCTGGAGAAGATGGGCGAGCGCCTGCTCCAGGGCTGCGGGGTCGCCGACGACTTCGGCCGTCGCCTGTCCAAGCAAGCGGACCTCGTGCGCGCGGCGCTTGGCGGCGATGGCCGCGGTGAGCAGCGGCAGCAGCGAGAAGCTCGCCAGCGGCCGGCTGTCGGCGGCCCGCGCCTGCGGCGACAGCCGCGCGAGCAGTTCGTTCATCTTGCCGACCGAGCCCTGCAGCGTGGCGATCATGTCGGCACGGAACTCGGGGTTGTCGGCGTGGCGCTCGGCATTGCGGGTGAGCAGCGACAGTTGGCTGACCAGGTTCTTGATGTCGTGGAGGATGAAGGCGAAGCGGCGGTTGAATTCCTCGAACCGCTGCGCGTTCATCAGCGCCTGCTGGCCGTGCGCTTCGGCCAGGCTGGACGCCGCCTGCCGGCCCGCGGTCCGCAGCAGGTCGAAGTCCTCCCAGTCGAGCGGACGGCGCGCCTCGGGCGCAGCGAGCAGCACCAGTCCGACCAGCCGCTCGCTGTGGACCAGCGGGATGCCGGTCCAGAGCGCCTGCTCCTCCAGCATGGCGGTCGGGACTGGCACCGCCAGGTCGCGCACGTGCCCCCAGCCGTGGCGATGCGCGTCGAACTCCAGCACCCGACCCTCGCCGGCCAGGGCGGACCACAGCCGCCGCAGCGGTTCGGGAGCGCCGAGTGCGGGCAGGCGGCCGGGCCAGTTCCAGCTGGCGGTTATCTCGACCTGCCCGGCCTCGTCGGCGGTCAGCAGCAGGCCGGCAGGAGCTTCGAGGATGTCGGCGAAGGCGCTGACGATGCGCTCGGACAGGGGCGGGGCCCCGGCGCCGCTGCGGCCGAGGGTGCCGGCGAAGCGCAGCCACTCGGTTCGGTAGTCGTAGCGGTGCTCGAACAGGTGCTTGGCCACTTTGACCCTGAGCCAGCCGCGGGCTCTAGGCGAGGGGACCAGCACCAGCGCCGCCACCGTCATCGCGGCGAGCAGGGCCACCGCCAGCGCGCGCGTCCACCATCCGGCGCTGCCGCCGAGGGCCGTGGCGAGGATCGCCATCACCGCGAAGTAGGAACAGATCGCCAGTAGGGAGAGCGACTGGAAGGTCGCCGCGCGCGACAAGCGCAGCCGCCAACCCTCGCGCCATTGCCCGCCCAGCGCGAACAGGGGAACGGTCAGGGCGACCGCGCCCCCGCGGGCCGCCGCCAGCGCCCCGTCCGCGACATGGAGGTGCGCCAGCGTATAAAGGTTGAGGTCGTAGAACCAGGTCAGCGCCAGGGCGAGGGTGACCAGCCGGATCGACGACCGGCTCGCCGGGGCGGCCTGCCCATAGAGGTTGTGCACCAGCACCAGGGCGCCGGCGGCGGCGGTGACGCGCAGCAGGGCCGCGGTGAGCTGCAGCGTCTGGACGCCGCGGCCCGGCGCCACGACGACCGCCAGCGTGTCGGCGACCAGCTGCAGCCCGAGCACTGCCGCCACCGCGGCATAGACCAGTCCGACGCCGCGCAGCCGCTCGCTGGCCTCCCGCCCTGCGCCGGACAGGGCATAGAGCAGCGCAATCCACAGCAGGTTGCGCGCGGTCTCGGCATGGTCGGTCAGCACCGACCCGGGCAGGATTGCCAGGAGCCAGGCCCAGATCGCGGTCAGCAGCAGGCCGGCGAGGAGCAGCCGCTGCTCGACGCTCCGGGCGCCATGCCGCAGCTGCCAGACGAGCAGGGCGGCGAACAGCAGCGCCGCCAGCGCATGGCTCCAGAAGGCGAGCAGCGCGGTCATGCGAAGGGAAGTGTCAGGATCGCCGACATGTCCGGGCAGTGTCGGTGGAATTTACAAAGGAAGGGTGAAGAACCCCGCAGCTTCTCCCCCTTGGGGGAGATGTCGTGCTTGCACGACAGAGGGGTCATTGCTGCGCCCACACCCCTCCGGCGCTTCGCGCCACCTCCCCCAAGGGGGAGGAGCTTGAAGCTATCCCTTCTTCAACACATCCAGCGCCGCCAGCGTCATCGCCTCCGTCGCCGTCCCGATCACCGCCTCGGCGTCGGGCGCCCAATAAGGGCTGTGCAGCGAGGGCAGCTTGGCCGCGTCGCCGCCGGCCGCCTGGTACTGCCTGGCCGGGGTGCCGCCGACCCAGAAGATCAGGCTCTCGATGCTCTTGTCGGCCAGCCAGAAGCGGCTGAAATCCTCGCCGCCCATCACCGCGGGGGTCTTCACCACCCGCTCCTGGCCGAAGTTCTGGGTGAACAGCTCCAGCGCGCGGTTCGACAGCTTCTCGGTGTTGAAGGTGGACGGCGTGTACATCTCCTCCCGCACCGCCACCACCGGCATGCGGTCCTCCGGCATGCCCGCCGCGATCGCCTCGCCGCGGGCGATGCGCTTGATCCCGTCAAGCAGCAGCTTGCGCACCTCGGGCGTGTAGCTGCGCACCGTCAGCTGCAGCCTGGCCTCGTCCGAGATGATATTGTGCTTGGCCCCGGCCTGGAAGCTGCCCACCGTGACAACCGCGGGGTCGGCCGGGTTGTTCTCGCGGCTGACCAGCGTCTGCAAGGTAGAGACGATCCGTGCGCCCAGGACAATCGGGTCCTTGGTGGTCTGCGGATAGGCGCCGTGCCCGCCGACGCCCTTGACCGTGATGTCCACACTGTCGACGTTGGCCAGCGCATAGCCCGGCGTGACCCCGATCACCCCCGCCGGCAGCGCCGCCGCGTCGTGAAAGGCGAGGGCGGTCGCGGGCTTGGGAAAGCGGGTGTAGAGCCCGTCCTCAAGCATCGCGCGGGCGCCTTCGCCGGTCTCCTCGCCCGGCTGCAGGATCATCACCAGCGTGCCCGACCAACGGTCCTTCATCGCCGCCAGCCGCCGCGCGGTGCCGAGCCAGGCGGTCATGTGGGTGTCGTGCCCGCAGCCGTGCATCACGCCGGTCTCGACGCCCGAGCGGGCGGTCGCGCGGATCTTGGACGCGAACGGCAGGCCGGTCTGCTCGACGATCGGCAGCCCGTCCATGTCGGCGCGGATCATCAGCACCGGGCCCGGGCCGTTCCGCATGACGGCGACCACGCCCGTCTTGCCGACCTTCTCGGTCACCTTGAAGCCGAGCTTGCGCGCTTCGGCGGCGAGCTTGGCGGGCGAGCGCACCTCCTGCATCGACAGTTCGGGGTGGGCATGAAGGTCGCGGTACAGCGCCATCAGCTGCGGCATGTCGGCGGCCACCGCCTCGCGCAGGGTGGCGGCGGAAGCGGGGGTGGCGAGCAGCGCGGCGGCCGCGGCGAGGAGGAAGTGCTTGGTCATGCTGCACTTGTACCCCTGCGAAGGCGGGGGTCCAGTTCCTTCTTGCTTCTCCCCCTTGGGGGAGACGTCATGCGGAGCATGACAGAGGGGTCGGGGGCATGCGGCACCCCTCCGTCAGCGCTTCGCGCTGCCACCTCCCCCAAGGGGGAGGAGCTTAGGCCGGCACCAGCTCCACCACGTCGACCAGGCTCTCGAAGCGCGGCCGCGGCAGCACCAGCCGCCACCGGTTGGGCCCGATCCGCTCGACGTGGCCGGCGAGGTCGCGCTCGGCATCCGCGCCGTATTGCATCGCCCGCGCTTCGTCGCCCAGCACCAGCGTGCCCAGGAACACCCCCCGCAGCCGAACGTGCGGGAAGATCCATC
>NZ_CADCWA010000172.1 GCF_902806285.1 uncultured Sphingomonas sp.
AAATCGAGAACACCACCAGCGACTACGACCGCGAGAAGCTCCAGGAGCGTCTCGCCAAGCTGGCCGGCGGCGTTGCGGTGATCAAGGTCGGCGGTTCGACCGAAGTCGAGGTCAAGGAGCGCAAGGACCGCGTCGACGACGCGCTCCACGCGACCCGCGCCGCGGTTGAGGAAGGCATCGTCCCGGGCGGCGGTACCGCGCTGCTCTACGCCACCAAGGCGCTGGACGGCCTCCAGGGTCAGAACGACGACCAGACCCGCGGCATCGATATCGTCCGCAAGGCGCTCTATTCGCCGGTCCGCCAGATCGCGTCCAACGCCGGTCATGACGGTGCGGTGATCTCGGGCAAGCTGCTCGAAGGCAACGATCCGACCCAGGGCTTTAACGCCCAGACCGAGACCTACGAGAACCTGGTCCAGGCCGGCGTGATCGACCCCACCAAGGTCGTCCGCACCGCCCTCCAGGACGCGGCCTCGGTCGCCGGCCTGCTCATCACCACCGAAGCGGCGGTGAGCGAGCTGCCGGAAGACAAGGCCCCGGCCGGCGGTATGCCGGGCGGCGGCATGGGCGGCATGGGCGGAATGGATTTCTAAGCCGAAGCGGCCGGGGCTAGCGCAGCGGTTCGCCAGAACCGCGAGCTAGCTCCGGACTCGCTGAAGGCCGGACGGCCTGCCCGAAGGGACAGGACCGACGTCACGGGATTTACTCCCGTGACGGCCCGCCCAAGCTGAAGATTGGAAGGGCCGGGGGAGCGATCCTCCGGCCCTTTCCGTTACCTCACGAGAAGCAACAAGAAAGGGCCGCCGCGGCATCCCGCGACGGCCCTCCCGTTTCGTCAGAGACTTCGACGCGAAGGCTTACTGGCCCGCGACGTTGTCCTGGCCGTTGGCGACGTCCTCCGAGGCGTTCTCGATCGCGTTGCCGGCGTTCGACACGGCGTTGCCGGCCGCGTCCAGCGCGTTGTCGGCGCTCGCTCCGACGTTGTCGGTTCCACCCAGCGCCGCGTTGGTGTCGGCGGCCGCTTCGGTCTCGATCGTGTTCTCGGTCGAAGCCGTGTTGTCGGCGGCATTGTCCTGGCAGGCGGCAAGGCCGAGACCAAGAACCGCAACGGCGGTAAGAGCAATCTTCTTCATGGTTTCCATCCCTATCAGTCGTTGTGCCTTCGCTTGTTCGCGAACGGCACGGGCTCAACCCGCCGCATTATTTGCGGTCAGGCAACCTACGGATTTAGGAAAGTCCGGCATTTCGCGCAATCGGCATTTGCGACGAACCGAAAAGCCCCACGCGCCAAGGGCTTCGTTGACATATAAAGATATGTTTATATCCTTAACTGGTGACGACCGCTCTGCCCCTAGCCGAACTGTTCCAGGCGCTGGCCGATCCTACCCGGCTGCGCATCCTGGCGCTGTTGCGGGAGATGGAACTGTCGGTCGGCGAGCTGGCGCAGGTGCTGGCGCAAAGCCAGCCGCGGGTGTCGCGGCACCTCAAGCTGCTGTGCGACTCGGGGCTGGCCGAGCGCCGCAAGGAGGGCAGCTGGGTGTTCCTGACCCTTGGCCGGGCCGAGCTCTCCGCGGCTCTGTTCGCTCTCACCGACCAGGTGGCCGACGCGACCACGGAGCGGGCCTTTGCCGCAGATCGAGCGCGGCTGGCGGCGGTGCGGCGCGACCGGGCTGAGGCCGCGGGACGCTATTTCGCGGCGCATGCGCAGGTTTGGGACGGCATCCGCTCGCTCCATGTCGCCGAAAGCGAGGTGGAAGGGGCGATCGGCCGCGCGCTCGGGTCCGAGCCGCTAGGCAAGCTGGTCGACATCGGCACGGGTACGGGCCGCATGATCGAGCTGTTCGCGCCGCAGGCGGCGGCCGCGATCGGCATCGACAAGAGTTCCGAGATGCTCCGCCTGGCGCGGGCCAAGCTGGAAGCGGCCGACGTGCAGGCCAGCCTGCGCCAGGGCGATATGTACGCGCTGCCCTTGGCCGACGGCAGCGCGGACGTGGTGCTGCTGCACCAGGTGCTCCACTATGCCCATGCGCCGGCCGAGGCGATCGGCGAGGCGGCGCGCCTGCTCGCGCCCGCAGGCAAGCTGCTGATCGTCGACTTCGCGCCGCACGAGCGGGAGGAGCTGCGGGAGCGGGCGCAGCATGCCCGCCTCGGCTTCGCCGATGAGGCGGTGCTCGGCTGGCTCCAGGCGGCCGGGCTGCAGGGCGAGGTGGTGGAGCAGCTGGCCGGCGGCGAGCTGACGGTGACGCTGTGGGCGGGCACCAAAACTCCGCTACGCCAGCCGCAGCGGAGGGCCGCATGAGCCGGCCAGCGCTGGCCGCCGTGCCGCTGCCCGAACCCGCGCCGCTGTTCGCCGCGGCCAAAGGCGACATCGCCGTCAGCTTCGAATTCTTCCCGCCCAAGACGGAAAAGATGGCCGAGGTGCTGTGGAACTCGGTTCAGACCCTCGCGCCCCTCCGCCCGCAATTCGTTTCCGTGACCTATGGCGCGGGCGGCTCGACCCGCGAGCGGACCCACGCCACCGTTGAGCGGATCGTGCGCGAGACCGACCTGCCCGCGGCGGCCCACCTGACCTGCGTCAACGCCAGCCGCGACGAGATCGACGAGATCGCCCGCTCCTATTGGGACTCGGGCGTGCGGCACATCGTCGCGCTGCGCGGCGATCCGCCGGAGGAGGGCGCGACCTACCGGCCCCACCCCGATGGCTACGCCGACGCGGCGGCGCTGGTCGCCGGGCTGAAGCAGGTCGCGCCGTTCGAGATCTCGGTCGCCTGCTACCCCGAGGTCCACCCGCAGGCGAGCTGCGCAGCGGGCGACCTCGACAACCTCAAGCGCAAGGTCGACGCCGGCGCCGACCGGGCGATCAGCCAGTTCTTCTTCTCGCCCGACGCCTTTCTGCGCTTCCGCGACCGCGTCGCTGCGGCCGGCCTCGACGTCGAGCTGGTGCCCGGCATCCTGCCCGTCAGCAACGTCGCCCAGACCCGCAAGTTCGCCGGCCAGTGCGGCGCCGGCATCCCCGAATGGATGGATGCCATGTTCGAGGGGCTCGACGATCATCCCACCGCCCGCCAGCTGATCGCCGCCACCGTCGCCGCCGAGTTGTGCGGCCAACTCTACGCGGGCGGGGTCCGCCACTTCCATTTCTACACGCTCAATCGGGCGGAGCTGGCCTACGCCATCTGCCACCTGCTGGGCGTCCGCGCGAAGGCAGCAGCATGACCCAGGCAGACGCACTCAAGGCCGCCGCCGCGGAGCGCATCCTGATCAAGGATGGCGCATTCGGCACCGCCATCCAGGGCGCGGGCCTGACCGCCGACTGCTACCGCGGCACGTATGATCTCGCCAAGGACCAGAAGGGCAACAACGACCTGCTTTGCCTGACCCGGCCCGAGCTGATCGGCGACATCGCGCGCGGCTATGCCGGGGCGGGCGCGGACGTGCTCGGCACCAACAGCTTCAATGCCAACCGCATCAGCCAGGCCGACTATGGCGCCGAGCATCTCGTGCCCGAGATGAACGTCGCCGCCGCGCGGATCGTGCGCGAGGTGGCCGACGAGTTCGCGAGCCGCGACGGCCGTCCGCGCTTCGTCGCCGGAGCGCTCGGCCCGACCAACAAGACGCTGTCCTTGTCGCCCGACGTCAACGACCCCGGCTTCCGCGAAGTCGACTTCGACTTCGTCCGCGACGTGTACCGTGAGCAGGCGAAGGCGCTGCTGGCAGGCGGCGCCGACTTCATCCTGATCGAGACCGTGTTCGACACCCTGAACTGCAAGGCCGCGATCGCCGCGGTGCTCGACCTCGCGCCGATCATGATCTCCATGACGCTGACCGACCTGTCCGGCCGCAACCTGTCCGGGCATACCGTTGAGGCGTTCTGGGCGAGCGTGCGCCATGCCCGGCCGGTGACCATTGGGCTGAACTGCAGCTTCGGCGCGGCGCAGCTCCGCCCGCACCTGGCGGCGCTGGCCCGGACCGCGGACACGCTGATCATGGCCTATCCCAACGCCGGCCTGCCCAACGAGCTCGGTCAGTACGACGAGGCGGCGGCCGAGACCGCGGGCCAGGTCCGCGAGTGGGCGGACGAGGGGCTGGTCAACATCGTCGGCGGCTGCTGCGGCACCACCCCCGCGCACATCGCCGCCATCGCGGACACCGTCCAGAACGCCAAGCCGCGCACGGTCCCCGCCGCGCCCCGGCGCACCCTGCTGGCCGGGCTCGAGCCGATGGTGCTGGCCGCCTGACATGAGCGAAGCCGACCCGAAGCTTGCCGCCACGGCGGCCACCGCTTTTGTCAACATCGGCGAACGTACCAACGTCACCGGTTCCGCCAAGTTCAAGAAGCTGGTCCTCGCCGGCGACTATGACGCCGCGGTCGAGGTCGCCCGCAGCCAAGTGGAGAACGGCGCCCAGATCGTCGACGTCAACATGGACGAGGCGCTGCTCGACAGCGAACTCGCCATGACCACCTTCCTCAAGCGCATCGCCGCCGAGCCCGACATCGCCCGGGTGCCGGTGATGATCGACAGCTCCAAGTGGAGCGTGATCGAGGCCGGCCTCAAGTGCGTGTCGGGCAAGCCGATCGTCAACTCGATCAGCCTCAAGGAAGGCGCCCAGCCCTTCCTCGACCAGGCCCGCGCCTGCCGCTCCTACGGGGCGGCGGTGGTGGTGATGGCTTTCGACGAGACCGGTCAGGCGGACACCGCGGAGCGCAAGGTCGAGATCTGCGAGCGCGCCTACCGCACGCTGACCGCCGACGGCTTCCTGCCCGAGGACATCATCTTCGACCCCAATGTCTTCGCGGTCGCGACCGGGATCGACGAACACCGCCGTTACGCGCTCGACTTCATCGAGGCCGCCCGCGAGATCCGCGCGCGCTGTCCGGGCGCGCACATCTCCGGCGGCTTGTCCAATCTCAGCTTCTCCTTCCGCGGCAACGAGCCGGTGCGGCGGGCGATGCACTCGGTGTTCCTCTACCACGCGATCCCCGCGGGCCTCGACATGGCGATCGTCAATGCCGGGCAGCTCGACGTCTACGACGCGATCGACCCCGAGCTGCGCGACGCCTGCGAGGACGTGATCCTCGACCGCCGCGACGATGCGACCGAGCGGCTGATCCAGCTCGCCGAGCGCTTCAAGGGCACCGACGCCGCGGCGGAGAAGGCGGCCGCCGAATGGCGCTCGCTCCCCGTGCGCGAACGGCTGTCCTACGCGCTGGTCAAAGGCATCGACGCGCACATTGTCGAGGACACGGAGGAGGCGCGCCAGTCCGCCCCGCGGCCGATCGAGGTGATCGAAGGCCCGCTGATGGACGGCATGAACGTGGTCGGCGACCTGTTCGGATCGGGCAAGATGTTCCTGCCGCAGGTGGTGAAATCCGCCCGCGTGATGAAAAAGGCGGTCGCGCACCTGCTGCCGTATATCGAGCTGGAGAAGGACGAGGGCGCCAAGGGCAAGGGCCGGATCGTCATGGCCACGGTCAAGGGCGACGTTCACGACATCGGCAAGAACATCGTCGGCGTGGTCCTGCAATGCAACGGCTACGAGGTCATCGACCTTGGCGTCATGACGCCGTGGACCAGGATCCTGGAGGCCGCGAACGAGAACGGCGCGGACATGATCGGCCTGTCCGGGCTCATCACGCCGTCGCTGGACGAGATGGTGACGGTCGCCTCCGAAATGGAGCGCTCGGGCATGCGGGTGCCGCTGCTGATCGGCGGCGCGACCACCAGCCGCGCGCACACCGCGCTCAGGATCGCGCCGGCCTACACGGGCCCCGTGATCCACGTGCTAGACGCCAGCCGGGCGGTGGGCGTCGCCTCCGCGCTGGTCAGCGACGGCCCGCAGAAGGCCGAGCTGATCGACAAGACCGCCAACGACTATCAGGCGCTGCGAGAGTCGCGCTCCGGCCGTGGCGAGCATGAGCTGTCGACCGTCGAGGAAGCCCGCGCCAACCGCTTCCGCGCCGACCCGGAGTGCAAGCCGCCGCCGCCGGCCCGTCCGGGCCTGCACCGCTTCGGCGAATGGCCGCTCCGCGACCTCCGCGCCCACATCGACTGGACGCCCTTCTTCCGCGCCTGGGAGCTGCACGGCAACTACCCGGCAATCCTCGACGATCCGATCGTTGGCGAGAGCGCCCGCAGCCTGTTCCGCGACGCCGAAGCGATGCTCGACCGGATCATCGCCGAGCATTGGCTTCGCCCGCGCGGCACCGTCGGCCTGTGGCGCTGCTGGCGCGAGGGCGACGACGTGCTGGTTCTCGCCGGCAACGAGCCCGTCCGCATCCCCTTCCTCCGCCAGCAGGTGAAGAAGCGCGAGGGTCGCGCGAACATGTGCCTGGCCGACTTCATCGCGGAAGACGGCGAGGACTGGATCGGCGGCTTTGCGGTCGGCATCCACGGCATGGAGCCGCACCTCGAGCGTTTCCGCGCGGTGCACGACGACTATAGCGACATCATGCTGAAAGCACTGGCCGACCGGCTGGCCGAGGCTTTCGCCGAGCGCCTCCACCACCACGTCCGCACCAGCATCTGGGGCTATTCGGACGAGCACCTCAGCAACCAGGAACTGATCCGCGAGCGCTACACCGGCATCCGCCCCGCACCCGGCTACCCGGCCTGCCCGGACCACAGCCTCAAGCCGGTGCTGTTCGAGCTGCTCGGCGGCGAGCCCTCGGGCGTGACCCTGACCGAGAGCTTCGCCATGCTGCCCACCGCGGCGGTCAGCGGCTTCTACTTCGCCCACCCCGACAGCGCCTACTTCGGCGTCGCCAAGATCGGGCAGGACCAGCTGGCGGAATATGCCGGGCGGCGCGGCGTGGACGTCGAAACCGCGACCCGGTGGCTCAGGCCGAACCTGGATTGAGCGCCCGCTCCTGAGCGGTGTCGAGTAACCAAAGCAGCCGGCGGCTCGAACCCTGCCGGTAGCAGTGTATCGTCACCCCCCTTCGCCATCGCTCTGCCGCACCGGGCCTGAGTGGACTATTTAAGGGTCACGCTCAGCGAGTAGCCACCAGTCGAATGCTTCGCCTCCTTATCTTTCTCCTGGCACTTCTCGCCGCTCACCCCGCGGCGGCGCAGCTGCGTGCACCCGGGCCGCCCAACATCACTCCGCAGCTGGTGGTGGACGGACCGATCCAGCCGGGCAGCGAGGTCGACCTTGCCATTCTGATGACGACCAAGCCCGGCTGGCACGGCTATTGGCTCAACCCGGGGGACGCCGGGCAGCCGATGCGGATCGAGTGGCGGCTGCCGCCCGGCGCTGCAATCGGTCCGCTGCGCTACCCCGTGCCCGAACGACTGACCATCGCGGGGTTGATGAACTATGTGTACAACGGCCCCTACGCGATCCTGACCCGCCTCAAGGTCCCGGTGGACGCTCGCGGCATCTTGCCTGTCCGCGCTTCCGCCCAGTGGCTGGCCTGCACCGACCAGATCTGCGTGCCGGAACAGGGTGAGCTGACGCTGGACGTGCCGGTCGGGGGCGGGGCCGATGAAAGCGCTCGCTTCGACGGGTGGCGGCAGAAGCTCCCACGCCCGCTCGGCTCCCCGTCCCGCTTCCAAGTCGAGGGCGATCAGCTGCGCCTGGCCATCCCGCTGCCCCGCTCGGTGCCGCTTGGCGAGCCTTACCTGTTCCCCACGACCGAAGGCGCGATCGACCATGCCGCGCCCCAGCGTTTCTCCCGCTCGGGCGACACCCTGGTCGCGGAACTGAAGCTGCTGGGAACCAAGCCGCAGGCGTTCGCCGGAGTGCTCGCCATGGGCGACGGACGCGGGCTCGAGCTCCGTGCCGAGCCAGGCCCAGTGCCCAGCGGCGGAACATCGATTGGAACAGGTGAGGGCAGGGCGGTCCTCCTGGCGGTGCTCGGCGCGCTGGCCGGCGGGCTGCTGCTCAACTTCATGCCCTGCGTGTTCCCGATTCTGGCCCTGAAGGCGCTGGCTTTGGCTCGCGCCGGCGGAGAGGAGCGCACGGCGCGGCGTGATGCGCTGGCCTACACGGCGGGTGCGGTGGCCGGCACCGGGGTGCTCGGGCTGGCATTGCTGGCGGTCCGCGCGGGCGGGAGCGCCGCGGGGTGGGCGTTCCAGTTGCAGGATCCCCGCACCGTGCTGCTGCTGACGCTGCTCGCCACCGCGATCACCCTCAACCTGCTCGGCCTATTCAAGCTCCCGGTGATCGGCGGCGAGGCCAGCCCGCGTAGCGGGTTCGCAACGGGTGCGCTGGCGGCGTTCGTGGCGACGCCCTGCGCGGGGCCGTTCATGGGCGCCGCGCTGGGGGCGGCGCTGCTGCTGCCAGCCGCGGGGGCGATATTGGTGTTCGCGGCGCTCGGGCTCGGGCTCGCCTTGCCCTTCCTGGCCCTCGCCTTCGTCCCCGCGCTGCGCCGCCGCCTGCCGCGGCCCGGTCCGTGGATGGCGCGGCTGCAGCAAGTGCTTGCCATCCCCATGGCCCTGACGGTCGCCGCCTGCCTGTGGCTGCTGTGGCGGCGCGGCGGCGAACCGGCGTTGCTCATGGCGCTGGTAGCAGTGACCCTGCTGGCGTTGCTGCTGATCGGCTACGGCCGCCTCCAGCAGCGCGGGCCGGCGCTGGGCGCGGCGGCGCTGCTCGGGTCGCTGGCGATCGGCGGCACCGCCGCCGCGGCCCTTCCCGCGAGCACCGCCGCCACCCGCCCGCTGACCGGCGCCGAGCCGTGGAGCGAACGGCGCGTCGCCGCGGCGCTTGCAAGCGGCCGCCCCGCCTTCGTCTACTTCACTGCCGACTGGTGCCTCACCTGCAAGGTCAACGAGGCCGGCGCGATCGACCGGGACAGCGTCCGCGATGCCTTCCGCAAGGCGGATGTGGAAGTGCTCGCCGGCGACTGGACCGACGGCGATCCGGCGATCACCCGTTTCCTGGAAAGCCGGGGGCGGGCCGGGGTGCCGCTCTACCTGTGGTACCGGCCGGGGTCGGCCGAGCCCGAGGAACTGCCGCAGGTGCTGACGACGGGAATGCTGGTCGCGCGGGCGAGCCGAAGCAGTACCCCGGCGAACGCCGGGGCCCAGCCCTCCCGGTTCTCGGCCAGATAACGCCGCTGGACCCCGGCGTTCGCCGGGGTCCTAGTTCCGCTCCCACACCTTCTCACCCGCAATCCACGTCTGCAGCACCTGCGAGCGCGCCAGGTCGTGCGGCGTGACGCGGCTCACATCACGATCTACCAGGATGAAGTCCGCGTAAGCGCCTGGCTCCAGGCTGCCGAACTTGCCCTCCGCGAACCCCGCCCAGGCCGCATCCCGGGTGAACCCCGCCAGCGCCTGCGCGAAGCTCAGCCGTTCCCACGGCCGCCACCCACCGGCCGGCTGGTCGTCCAGCCCCTGCCGGCTGACCCCCGCGGCCAGCCCGTGGAACGGGTTGGGGTGCTCCACCGGGAAGTCGGAGCCGAGCGCCAGCCTGGCCCCGCTCTTGTCGAGGGTCTGCCACGCGTAGGCGCCGGTCAGCCGCCTGGGCCCGAGCCGCGCCTCGGCCATCAGCCGGTCGCTGGTCTGATGCACCGGCTGCATGGAGGGGATGACCTTGCCCCGCGCGAAACGGTTGAGGTCGGCCGCGTCCACCACCTGGGCATGCTCGACCCGCCAGCGCCTGTCGCCGCGGGCCGAGCCGAGCACTTCATAGGTATCGAGCACCATGTCGTTGGCCGCATCGCCGATCGCGTGCACCGCCAGCTGGAAGCCCTTGGCCGCCGCAGCGCCCGCCTGCGCCTTGAGCTCCGCCGGCGTCAGCAGCGGCAGCCCGCGCGTGTCGGGCTTGTCCGCATAAGGCTGCT
>NZ_CADCWA010000173.1 GCF_902806285.1 uncultured Sphingomonas sp.
TACTGCTGGCGAAGCTGGTTCCACCCGGCGTTGTACTGGGTCGGGGCGATCGAACCATCGAACACGCCCCAGCGCCACTTGTCGACCAGCAGGCCGAACGGCAGGAACGCCACCTTGTCCATCGCCTGCCTGAGCAGCAGGCCCGTGTCCTTGGACGCATCCGGCACCTTGGCTCGATCGAGCAGGCCGATCTGCACGAGGTATTCGGGCGTCACTGACAGGGCGATGAAGTCCCCGATCGCCTCGTGGAAGCCGTCGTTGGCGCCGTTGAGGTAGAGGTACGGCTGCCGGTTGTAGGCCCGCTGGTAATAATTGTGCCCAAGCTCATGGTGGATCGTGACGAAATCGTCCCCATTGACCTTGGTGCACATCTTGATGCGCAGGTCGTCCTTGTTGTCGAGGTCCCAGGCCGAGGCGTGGCAGACCACCTCGCGGCCTTCCGGACGGACGATCTGCGAGCGCTGCCAGAAGCTCGCAGGCAGCGGCTGAAGCCCGAGCGAGGTGTAGAAACCCTCGCCGATTCGGACCATGTCGGTCGGTGTCTTCTTCTTGGCCTTGAGCAACTCGGTCACGTCATAGCCGACGTCGCCCGCGCCCTTGGGCGCGACCACGTCGTAGATGTTGCCCCATTCCTGCGCCCACATGTTGCCGAGCAGGTCGGCGCGGATCGGCCCGGATGCGGGCTGGATGGCATCGCCATACTTCGCGTTGAGCTTGGTCCGGGTGTAGCAGTGCAGCTGGTCGTAGAGCGGCTTCACCTCTGCCCACAGCCGGTCGTACATGGCCGAGAATTCCTGCGGGCTCATGTCGTAGTTCGACCGCCACATCGCGCCGGCGTCGTCGTACCCGAGCTCCTTCGCGCCGGCGTTGGCGATCTCCACCATGCGGGCATAGTCGGCGCGCATCGGCCGGCCGACGTTGTTGTGCCAGCTGGTCCAGACCTCCTGCGTGCGGCGCGGATCGCGCAGCGTGCCCATCGCCTCCTCGGCGTCGTCGCCGGTGATCTCCTTGCCGCCGAGCGTCGCGCGGCCCTTGCCGTAGGTGGACTGGAGCTTGGTCGTGATGGTGTTGAGCTCGGCCGCGGCGCCGGGCGTGGTCGGCGCCGCCAGCACCAGCGCGCCGCGCAGGATGTTGAGCTTGCGCGCCGTGTCCGGGTCCAGGCCCTGCACCTGGGCGTAGCGCGCCGCCTCCTTGGCGTAGCGGACGCCCTTCTCGGTTCCGATCGTCCCGAAGTAGGCCGCCAGCGCGTCGGTATCGTCGGTGATGTAGGTCGCGTTGACCCACGCCGCCCGGCCGCCGATCACGCTGAGGTCGAAAAGGTCCTTCTCCACCGCGGCGATGAACTGCTGCGCGCCTTGAGGGGTCAGCGGGTATTCGCTCTCACCCGCGGCGGTCTGCCCGGCATCGGCCTGGGCCTGCGCCGCCGTAGCGCTGGCCGCATCGCCGCCATCTGCGACGGTCGCGCAGCCGGCAAGGGCGAGAGCGAGGAGGGAAACGGAAGCTGCCAATTTCATGGACTTAGGACCTCATCGGGCATGTTGGATGGTAGCGGAGTGCAGCTTCGTCACGGAGCCGTCAAGATGCGAGGAAGCGAGCGATGGCCTCGCCCAGTTCGGGCTGCGTGACCGAACTCATGTGGGTGCCCGGAACCCACTCGAGCCGCGCGTCGGGCAGCGCCGCGGCGAGCTCTTCGGGCGAGCCGTTATCACGGTCGTCGCGCCCGCACACCACCTGGCTCGGCATGGCGAACGCGAGGAGCCAGTCGGGCGCGGCGTCCTCGAAGCTCTCCAGCAGCAGCCGGGCGGCCTCCCGGTCGACCTTCTGGCTCTTCATGAACTGGATCGCCAGCCAGTGCGGGTCGCCGCGCGGCGCGGTGTCGAATTGCGCGATGCACTGGAGGAAAAAGGTCTTGCGCCGCGCCCAGCCCTGCAGACCTGCAAGCCCCATGCCGGCCAGCACCGCGCGGCGCGGCCGAAGCCCCTCGCCCACCGCCTGCACCGTGGTGCGCGCGCCCAGCGAGAAGCCCCCGAAGTCGAAGTCGCGGAGCCCCAGGTGCGCGACTAGCTCGGCCACGTCGCGCGCCAGCACGCCCTTGCCATAGCAGGCTGAATCGTGCGGCTTGGCGCTGAGGCCGTGCGCCCGCAGATCCGGCATGATCACCCGGAAGCCCCCGGCTGCGATCCGCTCGGCATGGCCGAACTTGATCCAGTTCATGTGCCCGTCGGAGAACAAGCCGTGCAGCAGGATCAGCGGGCGCCCCTGCCCGACTTCACGCCAGGCCAGGTCGACACCATCCGAGGCGGTCCAATGATGCGTGGTGATCTGGTTCATGCGCGGCCTTGTACCCCTGCGCAGGGACCCCATCAAAGTTGTACTTTGATGGGACCCAAGGCAGGGGTCCACTTCTCTTCCACGCCGCCGCAAGTGGAACTGGGCTCCTGCGTCTGCAGGAGCACGGCGCCCTAGCCCGGCGGCTTGGCCCCCGCCCGCTCCCAACGCTCATTCAGCCGCTGATATTCGTCGCTGCGGGTCTCCGGCAGGCCTTCGGTGTTGAGCCATCCCCGGTGCATGCTCTCCGCGCCGAAATGGCTGGTGGGACGGAAGCACGAAGGATCATCGAACGCCGCCACCGTCAGGTCCATCTTGTCGGTGTCCTCCAGGTAGCGAAAGCCGAGCGAAGTCCCGCAGGCCGAGCAGAACGGCCGCTCGGCAATCGGCGAGCTCCGGTACCAATCAGGCTCGCCCATCCAGCGCACGCTCGCCTGCGGCACGTTCAACATCGCGAGCGACACATTGCCGCTCGCCCGCTGGCACATGCGGCAGTGACAAAGGTAAGCGTCCGTCGTGTCCACCTCCGCCTCGAAGCGGATGCGGCCGCAGGCGCAGCCGCCGCTCATCGGTTCACCCGCCATTGCGGTTCTCCTGTTGGTAAGCGCAACCTGCGCCGCTAAGTGGCCGCATGTCCAGCGCGCCAACGCCGCCCGAGATCGCCGCCGACGCGACCTGGCTCACCCAGGCGCTCGACCCGGCGGCCGGGCTGATCCGCCTCGTCCGCATGGAACGGGAGGAGTACCGCGCTGCCAGCTTCCTCGACGACCGCATCTTCGGTCAGCCGCGCGAGGCGCATGTGCTGCCGCTCGCCGCGGTCACCGGGGCCCTGCCAGCGCACGCCCGCTGCGACGCCCGCTGGATCTTCCACATCGGCCATGTCGGATCGACGCTGATCGCGCGGCTGCTGGGCGAACTGCCCGGCGTGCTCAGCGTCCGCGAGCCGCGCATCCTGCGCGACCTGACCGTCGTACCGGCGGAGCAGCGCCCGGCCCTCGCGAGCGCCGCAACAGCCTTGCTTTCGCGCAGCTTCGCGCCGGGCGAGCAGGCACTGGTCAAGGCCACCAGCTTCGTCAGCGAGATCGCGCCCGAGTTGGTGCCCGCCGGCGAGCGCGCCCTGTTCCTGTTCGCCGAGCCCCGGGCCTACATCGCCGGCATCCTCGCGGGCGAGAACTCGGTCAAGGAGCTGCAGATGCTCGCGGACAGCCGCACGCAGCGCATGGCTGGGCGCGCGAGCCTGCCCGAAGCCCGGCGCAGCGCCGCGCACCTCGCCGCCGCCGCCTGGGCCTGCGAGATGACAGCACTCGAGCGATCGGCGGCAGCGATGAGCGACCGGCAGCTGCAATGGGGCGACTTCGATGCGATGCTGGCCGACATGCCGGCCGCGCTCCAGGCCTCGGCGGGCTTCTTCGACTTTCCGGCCGACGAGAACCGCTGCCGCGCGATCGCTTCTGGCCCGCTGATGCGGCGCTATTCGAAGGCGCTGGAGTTCGACTATAGCCCCGACCTGCGGCGCGAGCTGCTGGACGATGCGACGCGGCGTCATGCAGCGGCCATCGCCGACGCACTGGCCATGCTGGAGCGGGCGGCGGCGGATGCTCCGCTGCTCCGGTCCGCCCTTGCCCGCTCGAACAGGGAGAACTGACCCATGTACCGCGTGCTGACCCTGCTGACCGCGCCCGAGGTGCAGGAACTGCGCGGCATCGCCGCCTCAACCCCGTTCGTCGACGGGCGCATCAGCAATCCGCATAACAAGGCCAAGAACAACGAGCAGCTGCACGACGCCACCGCCTACCAGAAGAGCTCGCAACTGCTGATGGGCGCCTTCCAGCGTAGCGAGGAGTTTCGCGAGTTCGCCTTTCCGGCGCTGATCGCGCCGCCGCTCCTCACCCGCTACAAGCCGGGCATGAAGTACGGCGCGCACGCCGACTCGGCCTACATCCAGCTACCCGGCGCGACCATCCGCAGCGACCTCAGCTGCACAGTCTTCCTCAACGATCCCAAGGAATATGAGGGCGGCGCCTTGCATGTCCGCTACGGCGACGCCGACCTCCGCTTCAAGCTCAAGCCGGGCGAGACCGTCGTCTACCCGTCCGACACGCTGCACCAGGTCGAGCCGGTGACCCGCGGCGAGCGGCTGGTCGCGATCACCTTCATCCAGAGCCGCGTGCCGGAAACGTTCAAGCGCCACATGCTGTTCGAGCTGAACGAGGTGGCGGCGCTGGAGGGGCTGAAGATGGACCCGGAGAACTTCAGCCGGCTGCAGCTGGTCCAGCAGAACCTGCTGCGGGTGTGGGGCGAGAAGCCGTAGCTCGCAGCATCGGCGGTGCTGCGAGCGAAGCCCCGGCGCGGGCCGGGGCCTAGTTCTTCTTCGTCCTGGGTCCCCGCGGGTGCGGGGACGGCTCCGCGACTGCGCCGCTACGCCGCCTTCTGCAGGTGCTTCCTGCCCAGCATCTCGGCGATCTGCACCGCGTTCAGCGCGGCGCCCTTGCGGAGGTTGTCGCTGACCACCCACAGGTTGAGGCCGTTCTCAACCGTCGGGTCCTCGCGGACGCGGGACACGAAGGTGGCGTAGTCGCCGACGCACTCGACCGGCGTGACGTAGCCGCCGTCCTCGCGCTTATCGACCAGCATGACCCCGGGCGACTCGCGCAGGATGTCCTGCGCTTCCTTGGCGCTGATCTCGCGCTCGAACTCGATATTGACAGCCTCGGAATGGCCGACGAATACCGGCACCCGCACGCAGGTCGCGGTGACCTTGATCTTGGGGTCGAGGATTTTCTTGGTCTCGACCGTCAGCTTCCACTCCTCCGAGGTCGAGCCGTCGTCGAGGAAGTCGCCCGCATGCGGGATGACGTTGAAGGCGATCTGCTTGGGATAGACCTGCGGCTCGGTCGGGTCGCCGACGAAGATGTTGCGCGACTGGTTGAACAGCTCGTCCATGCCGGCCTTGCCCGTGCCCGACACCGATTGATAGGTCGCGACCACCACCCGCTTGATCGTCGCCGCATCGTGCAGGGGCTTCAGCGCCACCACCATCTGCGCGGTGGAGCAGTTCGGGTTGGCGATGATGCCCTTGGGCGGCCGGGTGGCGAGCAGCTCACCGTTCACTTCCGGCACCACCAGCGGCACGTCCGGGTCCATGCGGTACAGCGAGCTGTTGTCGATGACGATGCAGCCCGCCTCCGCGGCGCGCGGCACGTGGAGCCTGCTGGTCTCGGACCCCGCGGCGAACAGCGCCATGTCCCAGCCCGCGAAGTCGAAATGCTCCAGGTTCTTGACCTTGAGCGTCTCGCCGCTGTCGCCGAAGTCGATGACGTCCCCGGTCGAGCGGGAACTGGCGAGCGCCGCCACCTCGTCCAGCGGGAACTGCCGCTCCGCCAGAATCTGCAGCATCTCGCGTCCGACGTTGCCCGTCGCTCCGACGACCGCGATCCGGTAACCCATCCCATGTCTCCAGCTAGCCCGCCCGGTACGTCAGCGGTGGTGCCCCCGGTCCGACTCGAACGGACACGTCTTGCGACAATCGATTTTGAGTCGATCGCGTCTACCATTCCGCCACGGGGGCACGCCGCGCCTAGCTAGCGGAGGACTTGGCGGGGAGCAATCAGTTGCGCGGTGCCTGCCGGCGATAGCTCAGCGCCTCAGCGACATGGATGCGGCCGATTTGGCTTGCCCCTGCCAGATCGGCGATCGTGCGGGACACGCGCAGCACCCGGTGGAAGCCGCGGGCGCTGAGCCGCATCGCGGCCGCCGCGTCGGCAAGGAGCTTGCGGCCGGGCTCGTCGGGGGTGGCGACCTCGTCGAGCAGTTCGCCGTCCGCCTCGGCGTTGGTTCGCGGGCCATGGCCGTTGAACCGTTCAGACTGCACCTGGCGTGCTGCGGCGACCCGCTTAGCGACGTCGGCGCTGCCCTCCGCAGGCGGCGGTAAGGTCAGGTCAGCAGCGCTCACCCCCTGCACTTCCACGTGCAGGTCGATGCGGTCGAGCAGCGGCCCCGACACTCGCGCCTGGTAATCCGCGGCACAGCGCGGCGCCCGGCTGCAGGCAAGCGACGGGTCGCCCAAGTGCCCGCAGCGGCACGGGTTCATCGCCGCGACCAGCTGTACGCGAGCAGGAAAGGTCACGTGGCTGTTCGCCCGCGCCACGCTGACGGTGCCGGTCTCCAGCGGCTGCCGCAGCGAGTCCAGCGCAACGCGCTGGAACTCGGGCAGCTCGTCCAGGAACAGCACGCCCAGATGCGCCATGCTGATCTCGCCCGGCCGCACCTTGAGCCCGCCGCCGACCAGCGCCGGCATGGACGCGCTGTGATGCGGCGAGCGGAACGGCCGGGTCCGGGTCATCTTGCCGCCGTCCAGCTCGCCCGCGACCGAGGCGACCATCGACACCTCCAGCGCCTCGCCGGGGGTGAGCGGCGGCAGGATGCCCGGCAGGCAGGCCGCCAGCAGCGACTTGCCCGCGCCCGGCGGTCCGCTCATCAGCAGGTTGTGCCCGCCCGCCGCCGCGATCTCCAGCGCGCGCTTGGCAGTTTCCTGCCCCTTGACCTGCCGCAGGTCCGGCCCGCGTCCGACCACCTCCGCCTCGCCCGGCTGCGGGGTCGGCAGCAGGCTCGTGCCCTTGAGGTGCGCCAGCAGCGCCAGTAGGTCGGGCGCGGCGAGCACCTCGACGCTCCCCGCCCACGCCGCTTCGGCGCCCTGCGCGGCCGGGCAGATCAGCCCCTTGCCCTCCCCGCCCGCGTGCAGCGCGGCGAGCAGCACCCCCGGGCTCGGCGCGATGCGGCCGTCCAGCCCGAGCTCGCCCACCGCCACATAGTGCGCCAGCGCCTCGGCATCGCACGCCCCGATTGCCGCCAGCAGGCCCAGCGCGATCGGCAGGTCGAAGTGGCTGCCCTCCTTGGGCAGGTCGGCCGGCGAGAGGTTCACCGTGATCCGCTTGGGCGGCAGCGCCAGGCCGATCGCCGACAGCGCCGCCCGCACCCGCTCGCGGCTTTCCGCCACCGCCTTGTCGGGCAGGCCGACGATGATGAACGCCGGCACGTTGGTGGACAGCTGAACCTGCACCTCCACAGGCCGCGCTTCCAGCCCGAGGTAAGCCACCGTGGAGACCGTCGCGACCATCAGCCGCGCGCCCCGTCACGCACACAGAAATACAATGTTCCCCCCAGGCTCGGCGGGCAGAGGGATAAGGGGCGAAGAAGCGAACCGCAATCGACCCTGCGGCTTGTTGCCCCCGTGTTGCCCGCCTACATCACTGCGCGATGCTGAACCGTAGCCAGGTCCGTGCCTTCTTCGCCTGGCGGGCAGTCCGGACGGCGCTCTTCGTGCTTGGTCTGCTGCTGATGGCGCTGACGCCGGTCGTAGCGGTGTTTCCCGGACCCGGCGGCATTTTCGTCTTCGCGGCCGGCCTGGCGCTGGCGCTCAGGAACAGCGAATGGGCCAAGCGCAAATATGTGCAGTTCAAGCGCTGGCAGCCCAGGGCCGGGGCATGGGCCGACTGGGGCCTGCGCCGCCCCAGCGCGCGCCGCCGGATAGCGCTGCAGAAGGAACGCGAGCTGGCGGAGGCACCGCCGGCCCACTGCGTCGAGCGGATCGACGACCCCCTGCAGCATAGCGGGTTCGAACCCGCACCGGTGGACCCCACACCCGCGGAAATCCGGCCAACCGTCGCGGCCGGCCAAGCGCCCCGGCGTTGACTTGGGCGCGGCCATCCCTTAACGGCGCCCGCAACCAAGCGGCTGCCCAACGGCGGCCCTTTTTCTTTCAGTTCGAGGCAATGAGCGATGAAGCGCACCTTTCAGCCGAGCAATCTGGTCCGCAAGCGGCGGCACGGGTTCCGCAGCCGGATGGCGACGGTTGGCGGCCGCAAGGTGCTGAACGCCCGCCGGAACCGCGGCCGCAAGAAGCTCAGCGCTTAACCGTTCTTCGCAAGCGCGCCGACTTCCTCGCCGCCAACGCCGGCAAGCGCGCCGCCATGCCCGGCTTCGTCCTGCTGGTCCGCCCACGCGGCGACGGCCTGGCTCACAAGCGCGTCGGTTTCACCGTCAGCCGCAAGGTCGGCAATGCCGTTACCCGCAACCGCATGAAGCGCCGGTTCCGCGCGCTGGCCCGCGAGCTGCTGCCGGAGCAGGGCTTGCCCGGTGCGGACCATGTCCTGATCGGCCGGGGGAGCGGGATCGAGCGGCCGTTCGCGGTGCTTCGCGAGGAGCTGCTCAAGGCGCTGGGGAAGGTCGCGCGATGATCGCCCGCGCGCTCATCCTGATCGCCAAGGGCTGGCAGAAGGGACCGTCCCGTGTGCTGCCCGACGACTGCCGGTTCCAGCCGAGCTGCTCCGCCTATGCGATCACCGCCTGGACGCGCTATGGGGCGCTCAAGGGCAGCTGGCTGGCTACCCGGCGCATCCTGCGCTGCCATCCCTGGGGCGGCCAGGGCTACGACCCTGTCCCCTGACGTTTGAGGATCACGAAGGCAAGTGAACGAGACGCGCAACATGATCCTGGCGGTGGTGCTGTCCGCGCTGGTGCTGCTCGGCTGGAGCGCGCTCAGCGACCGCTTCCTGCCCACCGCCACTCCGCCCAAGACGGTTGTCGAGAACGGGCAGGTCAAGCCGGTGCCGCGACCGGAGGCGGACCCCACTGCCGACTCCCCGCCAGCACTGCGCAGCCGCGCGGCCGTGCTCGGCTCGAGCCCACGAGTGCGGATCGAAACGCCGTCGCTCCGCGGCTCGCTCAACCTCCGGGGGGCGCGGGTCGACGATCTGATGCTGGTCCGGCACAGCCAGGACCTCCGCCGCAACTCGCCGCCGATCCGGCTGCTGTCCCCCGCGGGCGCGCCCGGCGCCTATTTCGCCAGCTTCGGCTGGCTCGGCGAAGGCGTGCAGGCGCCCGACGCCAACACAGTGTGGCAGGCGAGCTCCGACGTGCTCGCCCCCGGCCGGCCGGTAACGCTCAGCTGGACCAACCCGACGGGGCAGCGGTTCGAGCTGATCGTCTCGGTCGACGCCGGCTACCTGTTCAATGTCCGCGGCCGCGTTGCCAACGGCGGTGCCGGGCCGATCGCCATCCGGCCCTACGCCCTCGTCAGCCGCTCGGCCAAGTCGGCCGATCCGTCCAGTTGGACCCACCATGTCGGTCCGATCGCTTTTTTGGGCGGCGCAGCCAACTACGACGTCGATTGGGAAACGCTGGACGAGAACCCCGCGGGCGCGAGCTTCACCAGCAATGGCGGCTGGCTGGGCTTCACCGACAAATACTGGCTGACGGCCCTTGCCCCCGTCGGCGGTTCGGCGCTGAACGCCAGCTTCCGCCGCTCCGCCACTGGCGGCTACCAGGCCGACTATGCCCGCCAACCGACCATCGTCGCGCCCGGCCAGGTGCTCGCCACCGAGACCCGCCTGTTCGCCGGTGCCAAGGAAAAGGAGCTGCTCGACGGCTATGAGGAGCAGG
>NZ_CADCWA010000174.1 GCF_902806285.1 uncultured Sphingomonas sp.
ACATCCATAGCGCCAGGCCCAGCGTCCACATGTTCTTGCAGCGCAGCGCTTCCTTGTTGCCGAGGCCGAACGGCTTCACGGCGTCGAGGGTCAGCTGCGAGATGTTGAACTTGACCAGCTGCCACCTGGCGAGGCTGCCGTCCTCCAACGGGTTCGCCTCGTACCCGGCCTTGGCAAGGTTGCGCTGCGAGAACTCGCCCTCGTCGGCGATGATCAGGCCGCCTTCGCGCAGGGCGTCGACGTTCACCTTCAGCGCCGCCGGGTTCATGGCGACGAGCACGTCCGGCTGGTCGCCGGCGGTCTCGATCGCGGCGGAGCCGAAGTTAATCTGGAAGGCGGACACGCCAAAGGTCGTGCCCTGCGGCGCGCGAATCTCGGCCGGGAAGTCGGGAAAGGTGGCGAGGTCGTTGCCGGCGAGCGCGGTGGACAGGGTGAACTGGCCGCCGGTCAGCTGCATGCCGTCGCCGCTGTCGCCGGCGAAGCGGACGACCACGGCTTCGGGCGGCGCGTCGTCGCGTGCTTCTTCCGGAGTGAGGAGGTGGGTGGCCGAGGCCATTGGTGGTCCTGCAGGGTAGGGGTTCGCGTCTTATCTAGCGCTCTTGGCCTCAAACGTCACCCTTGCGGGCTGCTTCTATCCGTTTTTCACGCGATGGCACGAAGGAAGAAGGAAGGCGCGAAGGGGTGCGTCCCTGCTCTTCGCGCCTTTCCTCACTTCTTCGTGCCTTCGTGTGACAACCCTTTGATGTTTCCGCTTCGCGGTGAGTGCGCGCTGCGGCTAGGGCACCCTGATGACCCAGCCCTCCATCCGCCCCGACGTCCGCGCCTTGCTCGATCAGATGGAGGCGGCTGGGGGCAAGCGGGCGGTGGACGTGCCATTGGAGGAAGCGCGCGGGATGCTGCACGCGTCCAAGCACCTGTTCGATGCGCCTACCGGCGAGTTGGCGGTGATCCGCGATGTGGCGGGCGGGCCCTGCCCCATGCGGCTGTATGACACATCGCATTATCGCGAGGAGCCCAGGCCGGTGATGGTTTTCTACCATGGTGGCGGGTTCGTGCTTGGGGACATCGATACGCACGAGCCGCTTTGCGCGGAGATCGCTCGGCTACTCGATCTGCCGGTGGTCTCCGTTGGCTATGGCTTGGCTCCGGAGCACCCATTCCCGGCCGGAGTTGAAGATGCGATCGCTGCGGCACGTTGGATAGCGGAGAACCCGCATCTTGGCGGCGACGCGACTGGGTTGATCTTGACGGGTGACAGCGCAGGAGGAAATCTGGCGATCGTCACGGCAACGGCGTTGCGCGATGAACCCGCAGTCATACCGGTGCTTGCGCAGTGGCTGATGTATCCTGCGGCGAACCCTACGAAGCACCATGCGAGCCTCGATCGCTTTGGCGAAGGTTACCTGCTTAGCCGCGAGAGCATGGACTGGTTTCACGAGTGCTACGCGCCGAACCTGGGAGACTGGCGCTATGACCCGATGCTGGTAGACCAAAAGGGCCTGCCGCCGACATTGGTGGTCACCGCGGGGCTCGACCCGATCCGCGACCAGGGCCGAGCCTATGCCGCGGCGTGCGCCGAGGCGGGCGTGTCGGTCGTGTACCTGGAGTGCGCCGGCACGATCCACGGGTTCATGAACCTGCGCAAGGCGTTGCCGAGCGCGCAGGCGGACCTTGAGCGGTCCGCCAAGTACCTGCGGGTGATGCTGGAGAACGCGCGGTGAGCGAAGACTACCGCCGCGGGGTCGGCGTGATGCTGCTCAACGCGGACAAGCAGGTCTGGGTCGGGCGGCGGATCGATAACACGGACGAGGCCTGGCAGATGCCGCAGGGCGGGATCGACGCGGGCGAGGCGCCGTGGGCGACCGCGCTGCGCGAGCTGGAGGAGGAGACGGGCATCCCGCCGCACCTCGTCGAGAAGATCGCCGAGTGCCCGGAGCGGCTGCGCTACGATCTGCCCGACGAATTGCGCCCGCACCTATGGGGCGGCAAGTGGCGCGGGCAGGAGCAGGACTGGTTCCTGTGCCGCTTCCTCGGGCGCACGAGCGACGTCAATATCGCTACCGCCGAACCGGAATTCTGCGACTGGAAGTGGGTTCCGCCGCGGGAGCTGCCGGAGATCATCGTGCCGTTCAAGCGCGACCTATACCGCTGCCTGATCGAGCAATGGCGCGAGTATTTGTGATGTGCTCCTGCGAAGGCAGGAGCCCAGTACTGGGTCCCTGCCTTCGCAGGGACACAGCGCTCGCCTTCCGCCTTCGCCCTCGCTAGAGCGAGCGAGCCATGGGGGAGTTGAGCACCACCGAACGCGACGCGGTCGACCGCGCGGGCGCCGAGCCGATGCTGGCCCAGGTGCAGGCGTGGGCCGCGGTGAACAGCGGCTCGGCCAACCTCCCCGGCCTGGAGCAGGTCGCGAACCTGCTCGGCGAGGCCTTCTCGGCGCTGCCCGGCGAGCTTCGGCTGCGCAACCCCGGCGCGGTGTCCGCGGTGGAACCTGACGGGCGCGTGCGGGAGGTGGCGCACGGGCGCAACCTCCACCTGACGGTCCGGCCGGACGCTCCGGTGCAGCTGCTGCTGACCGGGCACATGGACACGGTCTACGGCGCCGACCACCCGTTCCAGGCGCTGCGCTGGCAGGACGAGCGGACGCTCGGCGGGCCGGGCGTCGCCGACATGAAGGGCGGGCTGGCGGTGATGCTCGCGGCGCTGAAGGCGGTGGAGGCGAGCCCGCTCGCCCAGCGCCTCGGCTACGAGGTGCTGATCAACTCGGACGAGGAGGTCGGCTCGCCCGGTTCGGCGGCGCTGCTGGCGGAGGCTGCGCGGAGCAAGCGGGCCGCACTGACCTATGAGCCGGCGGCGCTCCCCGACGGAACGTTGGCGGGCGCGCGGCCGGGGAGCGGAAACTTCAGCTTCGTAGTGACTGGGCGCTCGGCCCACGCTGGGCGCAATCCGGAAAACGGGCGCAATGCAGTGGTGGCCGCGGCGGCGCTGGCGTTGCAGATCGACGCGGCGCGGCGGGAAGGGCTCAGCGTCAATGTCGCCCGGGTGGACGGCGGCGGGCCCAACAATGTGGTGCCGGATGGCGCGGTGCTGCGGGTCAACCTCAGGCCGCGGACGCAGGAGCTGCAGGCCGAGGCGCAGGCGGCGATCGACCGCGCCGTCGCGGAGGTCGCGAGGGCGCACGACGTCGGCATTCATGCGCACGGCGGCTTCGGCCGGCCGCCCAAGCCGCTCGATGCGGCGGCGGAGCAGCTGTTCGCCCTGGTCGCCCGGGCCGGCGCCGACCTCGGCCAGCCGATCCGCTGGCAGCCCTCGGGCGGGGTGTGCGACGGCAACAACATCGCGGCCTGCGGGGTGCCGGTGGTCGACACCATGGGCGTGCGCGGGGGCAAGATCCACAGCAGCGAGGAGTATCTGATCGTGGACTCCCTCCCCGAGCGGGCGACGCTGTCGGCGGTGACCATCCTTCGCCTGGCGGAAGAGGCCGCATGAGTTTCCGCGTTCGCCCCGCCAGTCCGGACGACTTCGACGCCATCTACGAGATGGCCAAGCTGACGGGCGGCGGGTTCACCAACCTGCCGGCGGACAAGGGCACGCTGGTCGAGAAGCTCGCCAAGTCGGAGGACGCCTTTTGCAAGGCGGAAGAGGCGCAGGGCAACGACTGCTATCTGTTCGTGCTTGAGGATCCGGCCGAGCGGCTGATCCGCGGCACCTGCCAGGTGTTCGCCACGGTGGGCGTGACCCAGGCCTTCTACTCCTACCACATCAGCACGTTGACCCAGTGGTCGCCCGAACTCGGCAAGACCTTTCGCAACCAATTGCTGACCCTCACCACCGACCTCGAGGGCTCAAGCGAGGTGGGCGGGCTGTTCCTCCACCCGCTGATGCGCGCGGGCGGGCTGGGCCTGTTGCTGGCGCGCAGCCGCTACCTGTTCA
This sequence comes from uncultured Sphingomonas sp., assembly GCF_902806285.1. Taxonomy (GTDB): domain Bacteria; phylum Pseudomonadota; class Alphaproteobacteria; order Sphingomonadales; family Sphingomonadaceae; genus Sphingomicrobium. The sequence goes on from NZ_CADCWA010000174.1 coordinate 3,934, forward strand.
TCAAGGGGCACCGCCAGCGGTTTGGCGACCGGGTGATCGCGGAGCTGCGGGGCGTGATGGACGAGGCCGGCAACTCGCCCTTCTGGGATGCGTTGGCGGGGCGGTTCTTCGACATGAGCTTCCCGCAGGCCGACGAGTTCAACGCCATGCACGGCACCGCCTTCATCGCCGACCTCATGCCCAAGACGCCGATCTACCTGTCGCTGCTGAGCGAGGCCGGACGAGCCGTCATCGGCCAGCCGCACCCGACCGGCCGGGCGGCGCTGCGGATGCTGGAAGCGGAAGGCTTCGGCTACGATCGCTACGTCGACATCTTCGACGGCGGCCCGACGGTGAGCGCGCGGACCGACCAGATCCGCACGGTGCGCGAGAGCAATGCGGAAGTGGTGACCGAATTCGGCGAAGGCGGGCCGCTGAAGATGCTGCTGGCGGCGGGACGCCTCAAGGAGTTCCGGGCTTGCCTCGGCTCCGTCCGGCGAACCGAGGAGGGGGTTGCCTTGGCAAAGGACACGGCCGAGCTGCTGGGCGTCGGTGTCGGCGACACGATCCTGGCGACGCCGCGCTGATGCCGCTGACCGAGATCAACTTCGACGGGATCGTCGGGCCGAGCCATAATTATGCAGGGCTGAGCTTCGGCAACCTGGCGGCGATGCGCAATGCGGGGCTCTCCAGCCACCCGCGCGCCGCCGCGCTGCAGGGGCTGGAAAAGATGCGGGCCAACCTGCGCCTCGGGCTCGCGCAGGGCCTGTTCGTGCCCCAGCCGCGGCCGGCGCGGGCGTGGCTCGGGGCACTGGGCGCTACGCCCGAAGACGTCGACTCCGTACTGCGCGCCAACGCCATGTCCGCCTCCGCGATGTGGGCTGCCAATGCAGCAACTGTCTCCCCTGCCCCGGACACGGCGGATCGGCGGACCCATCTGACCGTCGCCAACCTCCGCACCATGCCGCACCGCAGCCATGAGTGGCCGGCGACCCTGGCGCAGCTCAAGCTCGCGTTCGGGGACGAGCGGCACTTCGCGGTGCACGGGCCGGTGCCGCCCGCCTTCGGCGACGAGGGCGCGGCCAACCACATGCGGTTCGCCGAGCGGCACGAAGTCCTGGGCGTCGAGGTATTCGTCTATGGGGTCGGCGGCGGCTCTTACCCGGCGCGGCAGCATGTGGAGGCGTTCAGGGCGATCGCCCGATTGCACCGGCTCGACCCGCAGCGGACGTTGTTCGTGCAGCAATCGGAGGAAGCGATCGCCGCCGGCGCCTTCCATAACGATGTGGTGGCGGTGGCGAACGAGCGGATCCTGTTCGCGCATGAACGCGCGTTCGAGAACAAAGGCGAGTTCCTTGGGCGGCTCGGCGAACTCTTTCCCGCGCTCGAATATGTGGAAGTGCCAGCGGCGGAGGTGAGCCTGGAGGACGCGATCCGCTCCTACCTGTTCAACGCCCAGCTGGTGACCCCGCCCGACGGCGCCACCACGCTGATCGTCCCGGAGGAGGCGCGGGAAACGCCGTCGGTGTGGAGCTGGCTGCAGCGGCACCTCGCCGGCAACGGCGCGATCCGGCGGGTCGAGGTGGTCGATGTGCGCCAGTCGATGGCCAATGGCGGCGGGCCCGCCTGCCTGCGGCTGCGGGTCGTCGCCGATCCGGCGACGGTGGACCCGCGCTTCCTGGTGGATGAAGCCAAGCTCGACCGGCTGGCCGAGCTCATCGGCCGCGAATGGCCCGAGAGCATCGACCCGGCGGAGCTTGGCGAGCCGGCGCTGATCGCCGCGATCGAGCAGGCCCGGGCCGCCCTGCTCGACGGACTGAACCTGCGCGACCTCGCCGCCGTTTGAGCTCGCGGAGTGTCGGAACGCTTAACAGTTTAAGGATCATGGTTAAGGCGAAAATGGCGGAACTCTGCCGCTGGCACAGCCGTTGCTTAACCAATGACGATGCTGGAACGCCTTGGCCGCTTGTTCACGATCAAGACCCGGTGGGAAGCCTGGGCAGTGATCTGGGCGATCACGCTAGGCGCGGTCGAGCGCGGCAAGGCCTATCTGGAAACCTACCCCGGCGCGACGGGCTGGCTGTTCTTCCTGGCGTGCGTCGCCGTGGTGTTCCTGGCGGGCGGCAAGCTGCTGGACTCGGTGCGCCCGATCGAGCAGCCGAAGCCGGTGCCGGTGCCCGTCAGGCGGACCAGGCGGCATGCCCCTGCCGACCATCGCTCCCGCCCGTTCGGGCGGTCGGCCGGCACGACTCCTCGCCCGTCAACCCACCGGCACTGACGGCCGCACTCGGCGGCGCGACAGCGCGACGAGGGTCAGCAAGCGTCCGAAGCGGCAGGGATCAGGCGGCGAGATCCGTCAGCGTGGACCCGCGACTCTGGAACACGGGCGTAGCGCCGCGCACCGCGGAGTCGCTGAGCGGCAAGGCGGTCGCGCAGAAGCCGCACTCGGCCAGCAGCCGGCCGATCAGCCAATGGCTCCGCCCGCAGCCCGGACAGTGGTTGACCCCGTTCGGGCGATAAACGGCGTGATAGCCCCGGACAGCCGGGTTGAAGGCCTCACGCCGCGGATTGAACATGCTTCCCATGAAGATCGCCTTTTTTCTGTTACGGGCCCAACGAGCGGTGAGTCGTTCGGTTTCATCGTTGAGCTGAATGGCCGCCCCTGTCACCCCAGCGCCACAGCCCTGTTCCTCAACGGGACAGCGCGCGGGAGACTCGGTTCGGCTGTGGATATTTACCATTCGGTAGGAACTGCCCGGCAGACTGTGTACGGGAGCAGCGGGGACAAGCGGAGGGTCGGGGTAGTGGAATCGGACCAGCGTTTTTACTTCCGCCGGGCGGCGGAAGAGCGGATCGCCGCACAGCGGGCAATCACCGAATCGGCGCGGCAGTGGCACGCGCAGTTGGCGCAACAGTTCGCTGCCCGCGCCGCGGAAAGCCAGCAGGTCGCCGCCGCCGCCTGAGGGCGCATCGGCGGGCCCATCGGACGCGCGGCTAAGCCCGCTGTGTTCCATTGCCCGTTGCCACTAGCTGGCACTGTTCGGCGTGAAGCCCGTTCCGCCCACGAAAGTATCTTTCGTGCGGAGACGGACCGATGCGCAGATATGCTTATGCCTGGATCACCCTGGGCTTCTTCCTGGTCAGCCTGATCTTGCACTGGTTCTTCGGCTGGAGGACGTTTCAGGACGAGGCGCTGCAGCATGGCCAGACTCCCGAGTTTGCCGGCTACGTGGACGAGATGCTGCGCGACACGTTCGAGAACTGGCAGTCCGAGTTCCTGCAGCTGCTGTGGCAAGTGGTCGGCCTCGCCTACTTCCTGTACGTCGGCTCACCCGCGTCCAAGGAGAACGACGACCGGATGGAGGCCAAGGTCGACGCGCTGATGCGCATGGTCGGCGGCGACAGGGCGGACGAGTTGATCCGCGACCTCGATCGTCATTACCTGCGCGAGCACGGGCATGCACAGCCGCACGGGCATGACGAGGAGCTAGTGCGCCGCGCCGGGCTGCCGATCGGCCGGAACTGACGGCGGACCGCCGGCTTCGCCCCGCGCCCAGTCCTTGTTGATCGCCAGCGCGGCGAGCGTGCAGATCACGCCGGACAGCAGGTAGAGCCCGATCGACCACAGGCCGAAGCGGCTGGCCAGGAACAAGGCCACCAACGGGGCGAAGCCGGCGCCGATGAACCAGGCGGAGTTGGAGACGATCGCGGCGCCCGTGTAGCGGTGGACGGACGGGAAGTTGCCGTTGACCACGCCGGTCGACTGGCCGAACGACAGACCGAGCAGGATGAAGCCGCCGAACATGTAGACGACCTCGCCGACCGGCCCGGCACTGAGCAGCTGAGGCGCGAAGCCGCTGTAGGCGCCGATCAGGACGGCCGACACGCCGAGCACCGCCCGGCGGCCGACCCGGTCGGCGATGAGGCCCGAGGCAAGGATCGCGAGGACGCAGATCACCGCGCCGATCGCCTCGATGATCAGGAAGCGCACGGGCTCCTGGCCCTCGAACAGGCTGACGTAGGAGAGAGGGAACACGGTCACGAGGTGGAACAGCGCGAAGCTGGCGAGCGGCGCGAAGGCGCCGAGCGCAATCGTCCTCCACTCCGCGCGCAGGGTCCGGAATGGCGGCGAGGGCTGCAACTCGCGGGTCTCGAACAGCCGCATGAACTCGGGCGTGGCAACCAGCCGCAGCCGCGCGAACAGCGCCACCACGTTGATCGCCAGGGCCACGAAGAAGGGATAGCGCCAGGCCCAGCGGATGAAGTCGTCGGGCGTCAACAAGGCGAGGAAGTAGGCGAACAGCGCGCTTGCCACCAGCAGGCCGAGCGGAGCGCCAAGCTGCGGGATCATCGAATACCAGCCGCGCCGATCCTCCGGCGAGTTCAACTGCAGCAGCGAGGGCAGGCCATCCCAGGAGCCGCCGAGCGCCACGCCCTGCAGCAAGCGGAAGAAGCCCAGCAGCCAGATGCTGACGGCTCCCACCTGCTCGTAGCCGGGGAGCAGCGCGATCACCATGGTCGAACCGCCCAGCAGGAAGATGGCGATGGTGAGCTTCACCCCGCGGCCGTGGTTCTGGTCAATCCAGGTGAACAGCAGCGTGCCGATCGGCCGCCCGATGAACGCCAGTGAAAAGAGCGCGAAGGAGTAGAGCGTCCCCGTCAGCGGGTCGGCGAACGGGAACACCAGTTGGGGGAACACCAGCACGGAAGCGATGGCGTAGACGAAGAAGTCGAAGAACTCGCCGGTGCGGCCGATGATCACGCCGATGGCGATGTCGGCCGGCCGGATCTCACCGTGGCGCGCGTTGACCAGCCGCGCATCGCGTTCAAGCGGCGTCGAGTCGGACGCGGGATGGGCAGTCATCGCGGGCACTCCAGCAGAGTCGTCTCATAATGTTGCGCGCACGGCCAACGCACGAGCGCATCGGGCAGCCAATGCTCCATTCGGCCGCCTTTGCCGATTGGACAAAATGTCCAATGTTGAACGCGGGGCGGCGCCACTATCTGCGCGGCATGCTGCAACGGATGATCCCCTCGGCACGGTGCCTCAGAGCCGTGGCGCTTGTCTCGCTGGCGGGCCTGCTTAGCGCCTGCGACCGCGCGGTCATGAACCCGGCGGGCGACGTCGCGCGGCAGCAGCGCGACATCATCCTCATCTCCACCGGCCTGATGCTGCTGATCATCGTGCCGGTCATGATCCTGACCGCCGTGTTCGCCTGGCGCTACCGCAAGGGCAAGGGCGGGACCTACGATCCCGAGTTCGATCATTCCACGTCGCTGGAATTGGTGATCTGGTCGGCGCCGCTGCTGATCATCATCATCCTGGGCGCGCTGACCTGGTCGAGCACCCACCTGCTGGACCCGTTCCGGCCGATCAACCGCGTCGCGACGGGCCAGGAAGCGCAGGCCGCGGTCGAGGAGCCGCTGCGGGTGCAGGTCGTGTCCATGGATTGGAAGTGGCTGTTCATCTACCCCGAGCAGGGCATCGCGACGGTCAACGAGCTGGTGTTGCCGGTCGGCCGGCAGGTGCGGTTCGACATCACCTCCACCAACATGATGAACACCTTCTACGCGCCGACCATGGCGGGGATGATCTACGCCATGCCGGGCATGCAGAGCACGCTCCACGCGGTGCTCAGCCGCCCGGTCGAGGACATCGGCTACTCGGGCAGCTACAGCGGCGCGGGCTTCGCCGACATGCGCTTCTTCCTGCGCGGCGTCCCAGCCCCGCAGTTCAACGGGTGGGTAGCAAGCGTGAAGGGCTCGCCGCGGCAGCTCAACCTGCCGACCTACATGAAGCTGGTCGAGCCGAGCGAGAAGGTCCCGCCCATGCGCTTCGCCGCGGC
>NZ_CADCWA010000175.1 GCF_902806285.1 uncultured Sphingomonas sp.
TTTGGAAGCGCTCAGCAGAGACAAGGTGGACTTCACCTTGTTCTTCCGCAGGCTGTCCAATGCTCAATTCGAAGGGGAGGGAGAGGCAGCGGTGCGAGCCATGTTCGCGGATGCCGCTCATTTCGACGAATGGCTTACCCGCTGGCGCCTGCGCCTTCAATTCGAGCCTTTCGATGCGGAAGGCCGCGCCGCCGCAATGCGAGCGGTAAACCCGGCCTTCATTCCGCGAAATCACCGGGTGGAAGCCATGATAAGGGCGGCTGTGGAACGAGAGGATTTCGCTCAATTCGAGGAGTTACTGACCGTGCTGTCCCGCCCCTTCGACGATCAGCCCGAGTTCCTCCAATACCAGGATCCGCCCCTGAAGGAGGAGCGCGTGCTCGCCACATTCTGCGGCACTTGATGAGCCCTCGAGCGCCCAGGCGGAAACCCCGACACCGCTGCTGTGGTTCGGAAAGCGCCCGATGCAGACATCTCGGTGTGCTACGGCGATCGCCAAAAGCAGACCAAGCCGGCGCCGACCCCGCTGCGTCAGAGCGTACCTATGCCGAGCGTCTTCTTAATCAGTGCTTCGGCTTCGCCGTGAAGCGCCCAGAAGTCGGGTACGGCTTCATCCCGCAGCCTTCGCTCGAGCACGGCGAGGTGCGAGTGCCAGCCACCGCCGAAGTCGACCGCGTCCTCGGAGCCACGAAGGCCACTGTGCGTAAGCACTAGCCGGGTCTTGCCCGCCGCTTCGCTCAGCTCAAACATGACTTCGCCCGCATCGCCATTCTCCCAGGTGAAGGCAAGCAGGTGCGGTGGCTCAAGGCGCGTGATGCGCTCCTCCCACCGATGTCCGACATATGGCCGGTAGCGTTCGGGCGTCGGTACGTCGCCGTCGGACAATCGGTCGTGATCCATCGTGAGCCCGAACGCGCCGCCCACCTTGAGATCGGTTGGTCCGGCCATGAACCAGCGAGCGCGCAGGTCCGGGTCAACGAGGTACTGCCAGACCTTCTCGATGGGTGCATCGAGCAGGCGCTCGAAACGCAAGGAGTGGGGGGCAATCTTGTCCTGTACGGTCATGCCGGGTCCCTCTTTAGTTCGGTCTCCAGGGCGTCGAGGCGGGTGGTCCAGAAGCGTTCCCACTGCGCGAGCCAGTCGCTCGCCTCCTTCAGCCGACTGGCCTCGAGCCGGCAGAACTGCTGCCGGCCAACCTTCCGCCGCTCGATGAGGCCTGCGCGCGCCAGCACCTCGACGTGCTTGGCGGCGCCCGCCAAGCTCATCCTGTAGGGTTCGGCGAGTTCGCTTACAGGCTTCTCGCCGAGCGTCAGAGCAGCCAGCATCCCTCGTCGGGTGGGATCCGCGAGCGCGCTGAAGGTCGCGTCGAGTTGATTATCAACCATCCGGTTGAATAATCTCGGCCTGAGATAATTGTCAACCGGATGGTTTAGTATAAGCTACTTCGGCCCTCGCGGACGCTCCGTGAGAAGCGGCAAGTCCGATCCAACGACGGGCCTGCCGCCAGCAGACGGTCCGGAAACCGCCGATCGCAAAGGTCAGCCGTGCATGAACGAACGTCCGGTTATGAGCAGCAGCGAACCGGCTCTGAGTATCTGCTTTGGGTCTTTTCGGGCGGTTGGTCTTCGTTGATTCATAGCGGAGCGAACATCCGCTATAAGACGTGTTGGACCTGGGCCGCTTGAGGCATTTTCCTACTCTGCTCGCTCGGGTCGCCAAAAGACCAACGATCCGCTTCCTGCAAGAGATTGCGGCCGACGTCCGAATCACCCGTTGCCGGGTGCGGGTTCGAAGATGGTTGGACACGCGAGGCTCTGGCGGAGCACCTCTTTGCCACTGGCGGCAGTCAGATTCAGTCGGAGATCACCCGACACCTTAGCTACCGCCTCTTCCGCGGCGGATCGCCCGACCTGCGGGCCCTGCCTGTGCCTTGCGCCCGACGGCCGGCCAATGGGCTCCGTCGCGTCGGCAAGCGCGACACTCAGCTGGTCAGGACCGCGATGAAGATCCTAGAGCAGGCGGTCGCAACCCTGGAAGTCCGGTTGGCGCGCCTGGTTGCCCATCGCTATGCGCGACCACGCGGTGGTACGGCGCTTCTGGGATTTAGCCAGAACCTAGCTTAGACAGGCCCTTACAGAGCGGATGTCCCGGGTGCCGAGTCTAGCTTCAACAGCGCTTGCAGCTCGCTTGCCCAAGCCTGCGCCTGGGGGCCGACAATGAGCTGAAGCTGCCGGTCCGCGGTGGCTGCGATGCCGCGCACGCCGAGGGACGGCAAGGCGGTCATGTTGGTCAGTATCGCCTGCGTGGTGGCCGGGCGGCGGCGATTCACGCTTTTCCCGCCCGACCAAATCAGCAATCTCCACGTTGGTCCGGTGGACCGAACCCCGGCAGGTCAGCCAGTGAGCATGGTCGACCCCCTTTGCCCTGACCTCGGTCGCTATCCCGCTTTGCCGCCGCAATGGAGCATGCACTGGTCGCCGATTTGGAGCCCGGTGACGCGATCTTTGTGCCGTCCATGTGGTGGCACCATGTTCGGGCGAGCGCGCCGGTCGATGTTCTTGTCAATTATTGGTACGGTCAGCAGACGGAACTCTCACCGTTCGCTGCGTTGATGCACACGACCTATGCCATACGCGAGCTGCCGTCTGCCCAACGCGCATCGTGGCGGGCCTGGTTCGAGCATTACGTCTTCGGCGACGCCGCACCCGAGGCGGTGTCGCATCTTCCCGAGCATGCGCGAGGCGTGCTCGGCGCGCCATCGCCCGCACGGGACGAGATGATCAAGGCCTATGTCGTGCAGGCGCTCGCCGAGGGCCATCGAAAGTGACCTTCAGTTTGAAGATGCGGGATGTCACGCTGGCATAGGCCAGCGCTCCAGCTGCTGCAACGTGACGGACTGACCGTAAGCAGATGCTCGGCTAGTTCCTATCGCGAGTTCCTGAGCCGATGGATGTGCCGCAACGCCTTTTGCCGTGCAGCTACAATTACAAGCTCGGGACAATGCGGAAAGGCTCTTGTGACCAGTTCGTCGAGCTCTCAAGCCCATAAGTCTAAGGGATGCTTCTCATTGCCTAAGAGAGCCGAGTGGGTGCTCTGTGGTACGTCCGTCGTCGTTAGTCAGAACAGCCTCTCCTCCAGTGGGGTGGGCTGCGCATTGAAGGCGAAGCCATTTGGGTGCGTGAAGGCGACTATTATCGCCAACTAGCGTCAATTCGGCAGGAGCGCACGGCGCAGGACCATGCCCGAACCACCCGTTTTGATTAGGCGATCGCCGTCTTGGCGATCCGCTGACCAAGCTGGCAGTCTGGGGTTGCCTACCGGGTGGCCAAAGAAACGATCGGTCGCTCGCAGAGCCGGAGCTGGAACGCCGATGATTGGCTCGCCAAGGAGGAGACTGAGAGAAGGATCCGTTGGACCTCTCCGTGGAAGGCGGAGAGATCGATTTCGCGGATGGCCTCTTGGTTCGGGCTGTCAGCCCATTCAACCGTCCGGGGCCGCGGTGGTCGGAACGTCGCGACCGGAAGCGCGGCTTGCCTGGTATCATGCCCGTCAGGTCGGGACCCAGGACTTTCGGCCTTGGACTTCCGCGTTCGGCGCATTTGCTATCCTCGTCTAACGTCCTCGGCTATCCCCGCCGCAAGTTCGCGATTGTGTCCCGTTTCTGACGAGCGGATGATCCCCAGTGCGCAGCCGACGCTGGGAACTGTCTGCGCACACATGCCGACCCTTGCCGGGAACAGCCGGCAATTGATGTGCGCCATCATCTATTCTCCTTCGAGACGCTACGCTTTGCTCGTCTCCGACCGCGCGCCGTGCACGCTGTTCGTTCATGCGGTAGGGAATACAGAGCTGCGCATCGTAACGATGCAGCTCCGGGGAAGGGGAGGCCGGTAGTCGCTGGTGACGATGGTCAAACGCCCGTTTGGGCTTCCTGAAGGTTGGTACCTCTACCCTGTCGGACATGACTTGCGTTGACGGCGAGGGTTTTTTGCCTCGGGCGGCTGATGGACAGCCGGGCATCGTCGATGAACGGAATGCATTCGAACGCGGCGTGCTCGAAGCGCTAGAACACGGAGCGACTGACTGGGCCTGTAGCCCAGGCCTGCTTCCTTGATGGCGAGTTTGAACTCGAGGTGCGAACATCGAGGTCAAAGGGGAGCTGAAATCGAGAGGTTACCGGTTGATTGGGCACGGAAGGTCACGGCGGCGAAAAGGCGGGAGAGGCGACGCGGCTAGGCTGTAAGCGTCGCGCCGTAGGGCTGGACGATAAGGTACAGCCGACGCCCAATAGCGTTCGTCCATCAGATCACACGGATCGGCGCGCTTGACGTTCAGTTCGGTTGGCGCAGGGGCAAGTGCAGGAGGTCCCAACAGATCGGCGCTGGGCGAAATGGCTCCCCGGGCCTGATTCGAACAGGCGACCATTCGATTAACAGTCGAACGCTCTACCGCTGAGCTACCGGGGAGCAGTCCCGAGGGACGTGACGGGCGGGCCTATGGCGCAGGCGCCGGGGGATGGCAAGTCGCTTCAGGTCGCGAACTGCTCGGTGGCGATGCGTTCGTCGAGTGCGTGCTCGGGGTCGAACAGCAGGGTCATGGAGCGGCTCCGGTCGAGGCTGACCTCCACTTCCGCGACGTCGCGGACCTCGAACTGGTCGGCGACGGCGGAGACCATCCGGTCTTCCGGATCGTGCACCCGGAAGCGGACGCAGGTGTCATCGGGCAGGATCGCGCCCGACCAGCGGCGCGGGCGGAACGGAGCGATCGGGGTGAGGGCGAGCATGTTGGCGTTGAGCGGCAGGATCGGCCCGCGCGCGGAGAAATTATAGGCGGTCGAGCCAGCCGGAGTCGCGACCAATACGCCGTCCGCGACCAGCTCGGGCAAGGCGACCCGGCCGTTCACCACCACCTCGATCTTGGCCGCCTGCCGGGTCTCGCGGAGCAGCGACACTTCGTTGATCGCCGCGTGGGTCCACTCGTCGCCGCGGATGGTAACGGCGCGCATGCTCAGCGGCGCGACGCTGATCGCCTTGGCCGCGGCGATGCGCTCTCCCAGGCAGTCGAGCCGCCAGTCGTTCATCAGAAAGCCCACGGTGCCGCGGTTCATCCCGAACACCGGCCGGACCTCGCCGCCGTCGAGCATCTGGTGCAACGTGTGAAGCATGAAGCCGTCGCCCCCAAGCGCGACCAGCAACTCCGCGTCCCGCTCATCGGCCCAGCGGTAGCGGCGGCGGAGCATGGCGGCGGCGGCCTGCGCCGCTTCGCCGCGGGACGCCAGCAAGCCGACCCGGCGGCCGGCAAGGTCGGTCGAGTCCGTCATCTCCGAAGTCGCCGCGTCAGCGCTCACCCGTTCCCCCACCGGAGCCCGCGCGGAGCATAGGCGGGACAAGGACGCCGCGCCACTGTCCCGTTGCGGCGCAGCGAACGCAAGCACGCTGTTCGCCGCCGAGCGGGACGCTACAGCGCGGCATGCGAGCATGGCTTTTCTCCCGGCGCGGCAAGCGGGCGTCCGACTGTCCGCCGCAGCCGCGTCCGCGGGTCCGCCGGGACCGAGCGCTCGCCCGCGCGATCGCTGAAGACGCCATCGACGTTCGCTTCCAGCCGCAGATCGATGTGGTCACGGGCGAGGTGGTCGCGGTTGAGGCGCTGGCTCGCTGGGAAGGCGCGACGTCGGCCGAGGTGCTGTTCGGCCGCGCTGCCCAGGCCCAGCTGTCCGAACGCTTGTCGCGCGCGGTCCAGCGCAAGGCACTTCGCGCGGCCGGCCGGTGGAGCGGCGCGCTGGGGCAACTGCGCCTGTCGATCAACCTGCTGGCCGACGATCTGGTCCGGCCGGGCTACGACGGCTGGCTGCTCGAGGAGATCGCGCGGGCAGGACTGACGCCGGCGCGGGTGACGGTTGAGATCACCGAAGGGACGCTGCTCGCCGATTTAGACGCCGTGGCCGGGCGGCTGGCCAAGCTGCGCGCCGCCGGGGTCAAGATCGCCGTGGACGACTTCGGCACCGGGTACGCCAGCCTGGCGTATCTGACGAGCTTGCCGCTCGACACGCTCAAGATCGATCGTGGGCTCATCACCGATCTGGTCAACGGCACGCGCGACCGGATCGTGGTCAAGGCGCTGCTGGCGCTCGCCCGCGAGCTTCGGCTGCAGGTGGTGGTGGAAGGCGTGGAGACGGCCGCTCAGCTGGCAATCCTGGCCGACTGGGGATGCGACCTTTACCAGGGCTTCCTGAGTGCGGGCGCGCTGGACGAAAAGGCGCTGGAGCGGTTCGTGGGCGTCACACGGGGAAGAAACGGGCGCGAAGCTGCTCCAGCGATGGTTCGTGCGTGAGGTCGAGGTGCAGCGGCGTCACCGACACGTAGCCGTCCGCCACCGCTTCCAGATCGGTCGAATGGCCGGGCGTCTGCACCATCGGACCCAGGCCGAGCCAGTAATAAGGGTAGCCGCGCGGGTCCGTCCGCTGGATGATCTGCGTCCGGCCATAGTCGCGGATGCCCTGCCGGACCACGCGGACGCCCTGGACCTGCTCGGCGGGCACCGCCGGGAAGTTGACGTTGACCAGCGTACCGGGCGCCATCGGCTCGTCGAGCAGCGGCTGGAGCACGCGCTCCGCCCAGCCCTCGGCCGCGGCAAAGGGCACGTTGTCGCCCAGCCCTTCGCGGCTGTACGACTGGCTCAGCGCGATGGACGGAACGCCCGCCAGTGCGCCTTCCATGGTGGCCGACACCGTGCCGCTGTATGTCACGTCCTCGGCCAGGTTGGCGCCCCGGTTGATCCCCGACAGGATCACGTCGGGGCGGTGGTCCTTCATGACGTGGAACAGGGCCATCAACACGCTGTCGGTGGGCGTGCCCGCCACCCCAAAGCGTTTCTCACCCAGGCGCCGCAGGCGGATCGGACGGGTCAGGGTCAGCGAGTGGCCGGTGCCCGACTGTTCCTCCGCGGGCGCCACGATCCAGACATCGTCCGACAGGCGCCGGGCGATCTCCTCCAGCAGCCGAAGGCCGGTGGCATGGACGCCATCGTCGTTGGTGAGCAGGATGCGCATGGAACGGCGCCATGGCCGACCCGTCGCGACCGGGCAAGGCGCGACCCGTTGCGCCTTTTAGGCAACATGCTGTTCGCTTCCGACACGGGCTTGCCTAGTCAGCGCTTGTTCAACAGCCCGGCCGCAAGTATAGGCGCGCTGGGGATGACCGACTCTCGCGAGACCTAAGTCTCGGGAAAGTCTAGTATTCGCCTCCGGCTGCACCGGTGGCTCGGCGCAGCGGCGGCGGCGTGCTTCGGTTCGGGTGGTGTTCCCGCCCGGCCAGAAGGGAGGGGACGATGGCCACGGCTCTGGTCGATATCTACGGCGGGGAACCCGAACAATTCGATCGCCTGGTTCTTGCCGCGGGCTACAAGCCGGCGGAGAACGAGGAGTTCATGTGCTCCAAGCACCGGGCTTACTTCCTCCGCAAACTTAAAGAGTGGAAGGAAGCGATCGTTGAAGAGTCGCGCGCGACCATGGCGCAACTGCAGGTCGACTCGTTCCGCGAACCCGACCTCGCCGATCGTGCATCCAGCGAAACCGACTGGGGTATCGAACTCAGGACTCGCGACCGCCAGCGCAAGCTGATCGCCAAGATCGACGCGGCCATCCGTCGCCTCTACGCGGGCGAATATGGCTATTGCGAAGTGACCGGCGAGCCGATCAGCCTCGGCCGGCTCGAAGCGCGCCCGATCGCGACCATGACGTTGGAAGCGCAGGAGCGGCACGAGCGCATCGAGAAGATCAGCCGCGACGATTGATCTGACACGTTCCGTTCCCGTTCCGTGCGACGGAATGGAAAGGACAGCAGTCGCGTAGCCGCAGACGAGACTACCAGCCGCAGCCCGCTCGCCCCGCGAGCGTTCGCTCCTCACGAGCTCCGCCCGCAGGGAGGCCGGACGCTAGTGGACCAGACCCAGCATCTCGTCCTTGAGACGGAGCTTTTCCTTCTTGAGCCGATGGAGAACCACATCGTCGGGGTGGGGGCGCCGCTCTTCGGCATCGATCTGTGACTGAAGGGAAGCATGCTTGGAGGCGAGCGCGTCGACGTATGCTTGTTCCATCGGTGTCGTACCCTTTACTGACTGGTGACAACCCTACCATAGAACCACAAGTTGAAGCCCTTGTCGCGGGGCAAGAGATCGGCTCGTCGACTCGCGTCCGCGCTCTGCCGTGACCAAGCCGTGCCGATCCACTAGAGCGAGCCCGCATGAACGATGACGAGCCTTCCGGACAATTGACCGCGCTGCGGGCGGAGCATCGCCGGCTCGACGCCTTGATCGAGCAATTGCGCGCCGATCCCGATGCGGACCAGTTGGAGATCGCTCGCCTGAAGAAGCGCAAGCTGCGGCTGCGTGACGAGATCGCGGTCGTGGCGGATCGCTGCATTCCGGACATCATCGCGTGATCCCGTAACGGGACAGGCGGGGCGTCGCCGAACGCTTGTTTGCCCCGGGCGTTTGCAGCGCTGAACATTCGTGGCACTTGTTGGAACAGCCATGCAGGACATCGACGACCACCGCTCCCGGGCCCGCCTCACCCCGCGCCTGATCGAAAGCCTCTACACGGAGGCGATGCTGCTCGCGGACGAGGCCCGGACCTATTTCGACGAGGCCGGCCGTGAGGAACGCGCGACCCTGGACCCGTTCGTGCGGGTGGGCTTCGCATGCGAGTCGCTCAAGGTCACCACCCGCATCATGCACATCGTCGCCTGGCTGCTGACCCAGAAGGCGGTGGAGACCGGCGAGATCAACCCGGGCAGCACGGTTCGGCCCGAGCGGCGGCTGGGCCACGCCGGGGACAGCGATGCGGCCGTCGTCACGCAGCTTCCCCCCACCGCACAGCGGCTGGTGACCGCCAGTCAGGACCTCTACGCCCGAGTGAAGCGGCTGGACGAGGAAGGGCTCGGGGAGACGCCGGCGACCAGCCCGGCGCGGGCCCTGATGGGGCGGCTCGAGCGCGACCTGTTCTCCGGGCGGGACCTTACGGGCTAGAAGGCGGCATGCTCCCGTTCGCCTTCCACCCCGGTCCCCGGCTGCTGAGCGGCGCGGGGCGGGCGGTCGAGCTGTCCGACAAGCTGCCGCCAGGGTCGGTGCTGTTCGTCACCGACGCCCGCGTCCGGGAACTTGGCCTGCCCGATCCCTGCGTTGGCGCCCTTCAAGCAAGCGGCCGGCCGGTCGCGATCTTCGACGCGGTGGAGGCGGATCCCTCGCGAGCGACCCTGCTGGCCGCGGTGGAGGCGGGCCGCTCCGCCGGCGCCGCTTCGGTGGTCGGCCTTGGCGGCGGCAGCCCGATGGACGTCGCCAAGCTGGCCGCCTATCTGCTCGGCTCGGGCGACGAACTCGACACGGTCTGGGGTGTCGACCAAGCGACCGGCGTGCGCCTGCCGCTGGCGCTGGTGCCGACGACCGCGGGCACGGGCTCCGAAGCGACGCCTATCTCCGTGATCACCTGCGAGGGCGGGGTGAAGATGGGGGTGAACGCACGGCCGCTGACCGCCGACTGGGCCGTGCTCGACGCCGAGCTGACACTCGGCCTGCCGCGGCAGGTCACCGCGGCCACCGGGCTCGACGCCAT
>NZ_CADCWA010000176.1 GCF_902806285.1 uncultured Sphingomonas sp.
GGACGGGAAAGGCGAACGGGCGGGTGCGGTTCCGGGCGCGGGCGATCGAGGCCGGGCTGTTCGTGGTTGCCGCGGCTCAGGCCGGCCAGCACGAGGACGGGCGGGAAACCTATGGCCACAGCCTGGTTGCGGGTCCGTGGGGCGAGGTGCTGCTGGAGTTGGACGGCGAGCCAGCACTGGCGTTCGCGGAGGTCGACCTCGGGCGCATTGCGGAGGTGCGGGGCCGGGTTCCGGCGCTGACGCACCGGCGCGCGATGCCGGCGGTCGAAGTCGTGCCCGGTTGACACGTTGATTTGCTGGCCGCCCCTCCTGTAGGGCTGTACCGGAACGGCCCCGTAGCTCAGCAGGATAGAGCGCCGGATTCCTAATCCGTAGGTCACAGGTTCGAATCCTGTCGGGGTCACCATCGTTGCGGCAGGCGGGAGGACAGTGGTGAGCGGAAGGCTGAGGGCGCTGTTCACCACCCACCCGCGCGCGCTTGGCATGAGCTGGCTGGAGCATGGGGTAGGCGCGGTCAGGATCGGCGCGCAGATGATCGGCGCGGGCGCGGCGTGCCTGGTCCACGCGGCGGTGCCCGGCTGGTTCACCGACACGGCGGGGCGCACGGTGGTCCGCCTCCACGACCATATGCAGCGCCGCCGCGCGGGCGCGAGCAATCCCGAGGGCTGGCCCGATTATGAGATCTGACGCCGGCGCTTTGCCGGTGGCGATTGTCGGCGGGGGCTTCTCGGGGACCATGACGGCCGTGCAGCTGGCGCGGCGGGGCGTGCGGAGCGTGCTGCTGGACGGGAGCGGGCGGATGCACCGGGGCGTTGCCTACGCCACGACCGAGCCGGCGCACCTGCTGAACGTGCCCAGCGGCAAGATGAGTGCCTGGCCCGATCGCGGGGCGGATTTCAGCGGCTGGCTCGGCGACGATGGCACGAGCTTTGCCGAGCGACGCGCTTTCGGGCGGTACCTGGCGGAGATCGCTGCCGAGCATGCGGAGACGATCGAACGGCGGGATGCGTCGGCGGTGGCAGCCAGGCCTTCGGAGGGCGGCTGGTCGGTAGAGATCAGGGACGGAACGAGGCTTGCGGCCTCCGCCATGGTGCTGGCGAGCGGCAACCAGCCGCCCGCACCGATGCAGGTGGCCGAGGGGCTGCCGGCGGGGCAGTTCGTCAACAATCCGTGGAGCGAGGAAGCGCACGAGGTGGTCGCGCGCGTTGCGGCGGGGGGTGGCGACGTGCTGATCCTAGGCACTGGGCTGACGATGATCGACACGATGCTGTCGCTGGCCGCGGCGGGGCATCGCGGCCGAGTGATGACGCTGTCCCGCAGGGGCTTGGTGCCGCGTACCCATGCCGCGCATCAGCCGGTTGCGGCATCGCTGGACGAAGTGCCGAGGGGCAAGGTCCTGCCGTTGTGGCGCTGGCTGCGCCGGCGAAGCGCGGAGGTCGGGTTCCGCGCCGCGGTGGACTCGCTGCGGCCGTATAGCCAGGCGCTGTGGCGGGCGTTCCCGGCGGCTGAGCAGCGCCGTTTCCTCCGCCACGCGCGGCCCTGGTGGGACGTGCACCGCCACCGCATCGCTCCGCAGATCGGACAGCAACTGACAGCGCGCATCGCCGATGGCGGGCTGGAGATCGTCGCCGGCCGGCTGAAATCCTTGGATGCAGACGACGACGGCTTGGCCGCGACCATCATGCCGCGGGGCGGCACGGGACCGCTGCACCGGCGCTTCGCCGCCGCCTTCAACTGCACCGGGCCGCTGGGCGACCTGACGCGCTCGCGCGACCCGCTGCTGCGGCAGATGCTCGGTGACGGCCTGGTGCGGGTGGACGAGCTCCGGATGGGGCTGGCGGTCGACCAGCGTTCGCGGGCCGGTCGGCGGGCCTGGGCGGTGGGGCCGCTGACCAAGGGTTGCTTTTGGGAGATCGTTGCGGTTCCCGATATCCGCGGGCAGGCCGAGGCAGTGGCCGCCGACATCGTGCGGGAGCTGACAAGATGAACCCTTCGACGGGCTCAGGACAGAGCGGCAGTCCGGAAGACGGCGACCTGGTCGCGCCACCGCCCAAGATCGCGGTGCCGGAGGAGGTTGCGGACGCGGTTCGCACGCTGATCCGCTGGGCGGGCGATGATCCCGAGCGCGAAGGGCTGCTCGACACGCCGGCGCGGGTGGCGCGCGCCTGGAAGGAGTATGCGCGCGGCTACGCCGAGGATCCGGCGCTCCACCTCAGCCGGACCTTCGAGGAAGTGGGCGGTTACGACGAAATCGTGCTCTTGAAGGACATCCCCTTCCAGTCGCATTGCGAGCATCATCTGGCGCCGATCATCGGCAAGGCGGCGATCGCCTATCTCCCCGGCACGCGGGTGGTCGGCATCTCCAAGCTGGCGCGGGTGCTGCACGGCTTCGCCCGGCGGCTGCAGGTGCAGGAGCGGCTGACCGCGCAGGTCGCCGACTGCATCTGGGAGCATCTGGAGCCGCAGGGGGTGGCGGTGGTGGTGGAAGCGAGCCATGCCTGCATGAGCGCACGCGGGGTCAACACGCCGGGCGTGATGATGACCACCAGCCGGATGATGGGCACCTTCCGCACCGACGAGCGCAGCCGCCGCGAGGTGCTGGCGCTGATGGGTTATTAGCGCGCTAGAACTTCAGCAGAATACCCGCTTGTTTCAAGACTGCGTTGGCCGTGTGGCGCGACATGATCCTGTTGTCGACCACGATCGGCTTAGGGCAATCAGGGTGAGCCCAAATCTCGTGATCGCCCTTGCCGGAGCGAAGGCGACTCCAGCCGCGCTCGCTCAAGACGCTCTTGAGCAACTTGCTATAACCTTGGACCACTCAGGCGGCGACGTCGAACGAGCGTTCGTGGTGGGCGATGATGCGAATGCTGTGCGGTCCGGCGAGACGGGCCTTATCGACAATCGCGTCTGCATGGATGGTCAGCAGGTCGGACAGCATTGCGCCTGCCCTGCTTGCCAGCGCTTCAACCGTCTCGCCGTCGGCGGCCAAGCCGGGGATGTCGCTGTCCGCGCTCCACCAGACCTTCGCGTCCGGGTCGTACTCGGCTCTGATCGTCCAGTTCGTCACCGCGAAATTATGGCGCCGTGCGGACAATGCCGCAAGACGAGCGCAGCAGGTTGGCAACTGCCGCCCTCCGCTCTAACCGCTCGCACGAACAGCAGGGGACAGGCATGCGCGCGTTTTTGTTTCCGGGGCAGGGCAGCCAGAGCGTCGGCATGGGCGCGGCGCTCGCCGAGGCGAGCCGCACCGCTCGCGACACCTTCGAGGAGGTGGACGAGGCGTTGGGGCAGAGCCTGTCGCGGCTGATGCGCGAAGGGCCCGAGGACCAGCTGACGCTGACGGAGAATGCGCAGCCGGCGATCATGGCGCATGCGCTGGCGGTGTTCCGGGTGCTGACGCGTGATGGGGGCGTGGAGCTTGGGCGGGCGGCGCAGTTCGTGGCGGGTCATTCGCTCGGGGAATATTCGGCGCTGTGCGCGGCGGGCGCGTTCGACGTGGCGACGACGGCGCGGTTGCTCAAGCTGCGCGGCCGGGCGATGCAGGCCGCGGTGCCGGTCGGGCAGGGCGCGATGGCGGCGTTGCTCGGAGCCGATCTCGACAAGGCGCGCGCCATCGCCGAAGCGGCGGCTCGGGGCGAGGTCTGCGCGATCGCCAACGACAACGACCCTAGCCAGGTGGTCCTGTCGGGACACAAGGGTGCGATCGATCGGGCGGTCGGCCTCGCCAAGGAGATGGGGGCCAAGCGGGCGCTGCTGCTACCGGTGTCCGCGCCGTTCCATTGTTCGCTGATGCAGCCGGCGGCCGACGCCATGGCCGAGGCTCTCGGCGAGACGAAGATCGCCGCCGCTGGGGTGCCGGTCTACGCCAACGTGACTGCGGCGCCCGAGCGGGAGCCGGCGCGCATCCGCGACCTGCTGGTGGAACAGGTCACGGGCATGGTCCGCTGGCGGGAGAGCGTTGCGGCGATGGCGGAGGCTGGCGTGGAGGAGTTCGTGGAGCTGGGCGGCAAGGTGCTCGGCCCGATGGTCAAGCGCATCGCGCCGGATGCCAAGGTGACGAGCGTGGTCGCGATCGAGGATATCGAAGCGCTGGCGAGGGAGATCTGATGGTTCACGCGGAGGCGCGGAGACGCGGAGGGTCCTCCATCGACCTTGAGGCGCCCAGCGGCGAGGTGGTTCATGCGGCGGTGGCGCTGCACAAGGAGCTGGGACCGGGGCTCCTCGAGAGCGTTTACGAGATGATCCTGGCCAGCAAGCTGGCCAGGCTCGGCTACTCGGTAGAGCGCCAGCGCGCGGTCGACATCCGGTATGAGGAACTGAGTTTTGAAGCAGCCTTCCGGGTCGATCTGCTGGTTGCGGGGTCGTTGGTTGTAGAGATCAAGTCAGTGGAGCGCCTTACAGGCGCTCATTCAAAGCAGCTG
This sequence comes from uncultured Sphingomonas sp., assembly GCF_902806285.1. GTDB lineage: Bacteria > Pseudomonadota > Alphaproteobacteria > Sphingomonadales > Sphingomonadaceae > Sphingomicrobium. The sequence goes on from NZ_CADCWA010000176.1 coordinate 4,425, forward strand.
CTGACCTACCTTCGTCTGCTCAAGCAGCCTGTCGGTTTGCTGATCAACTTCGGCGGTGAAACACTGAAGGAGGGGCTCCGTCGGGTCGTCAACGACTACATTCCCTCCGCGCCTCCGCGCCTCCGCGTGAACCAGAAGGACCTGTGAATATGTTCGACCTGACCGGCATGACCGCCCTCGTTACCGGCGCCTCGGGCGGGCTTGGTTCGGCGATCGCCAAGGCGCTGGCGGGGCGGGGGGCGCGGTTGGCGGTGAGCGGGAGCAATGCGGGCAAGCTCAATGCTTTCCGTGACGAGCTTGGCGGGGAGCATGTGGCGGTGCCGTGCAACCTGGCGGACGGGGCGGCGGTCGACCAGCTCGTTCCGCAGGCGGTGGAGGCGCTCGGCGGCAGGCTCGACATCCTCGTCAACAACGCCGGGGTCACCCGCGACAACCTGCTGATGCGGATGAAGGACGAGGAGTTCGGGGAGGTGCTGCGCATCAACCTGGAGGCGGCGTTCCGGCTGATGCGGGCGGCGGCCAAGCCGATGATGAAGGCGCGGTTCGGACGGATCGTCTCGGTGAGCTCGGTGGTCGGGGTGACCGGCAATCCGGGCCAAGCCAACTACGTCGCGTCCAAGGCCGGGCTGGTCGGCATGAGCAAGGCGGCGGCGCAGGAACTGGCGAGCCGCAACATCACGGTCAACTGCGTCGCCCCCGGCTTCATGACGTCGGCGATGACCGATGCATTGAATGAGCAGCAGCGGGCCGCGATCCTGGCGAAGATCCCCGCGGGCGCCATGGGCTCCGGCGAGGACATCGGCGCGGCGGTGGTGTACCTCGCCAGCCGGGAGGCGGGCTACGTCACCGGGCAGACGCTGCACGTGAACGGCGGCATGGCGATGCTCTAGCGCGGGCAGCCGTCACGGGATTAAATCCCGTGACGTCGGTCGGGTTCGGCGTTGCCAACCCGCCGGCCGGTGCTCGGCACCTCTGCGCGCAAGTGCCAATCCGCTGCACGGATTGCCGCTTGCGCTCGGGTTTGCGCGGACCTTGTCGGTCCGCTCCTCGCCCCTATATCGCTCCCGAAACAAGGAGAACGGGCGTGCCTGACGGGGCGCCCGGGGGCTATTGGAAGGTACTGATATTATGGCGAAAGTGATCGGGATCGACCTCGGCACGACCAACAGCTGCGTCGCGGTCATGGAGGGCGGAACCCCCAAGGTTATCGAGAATGCGGAAGGCGCGCGGACGACCCCCTCGGTCGTGGCCTTCACCAAGGACGGCGAGCGCCTGATCGGGCAGCCGGCCAAGCGGCAGGCGGTGACCAACCCCGACAATACCATCTTCGCGGTCAAGCGGCTGATCGGCCGCCGGTTCGATGACCCGATCACCAAGAAGGACACCGAGCTGGTGCCTTACAAGATCACGCGCGGCAACAATGGCGACGCGTGGGTCGCCGCCGGCGGCAAGGACTACAGCCCGTCGCAGATCAGTGCTTTCATCCTGCAGAAGATGAAGGAAACCGCCGAAGCCTACCTGGGCGAGAACGTCACCCAGGCGGTGATCACCGTACCGGCCTACTTCAACGACGCGCAGCGCCAGGCGACCAAGGACGCCGGCCAGATCGCCGGCCTTGAGGTGCTGCGCATCATCAACGAGCCGACGGCGGCGGCGCTCTCCTACGGGCTCGAGAAGAACGACGGCAAGACCATCGCGGTCTACGACCTTGGCGGCGGCACCTTCGACGTGTCGGTGCTGGAGATCGGCGACGGCGTGTTCGAGGTGAAGTCGACCAATGGCGACACCTTTCTCGGCGGCGAGGACTTCGACGCGCGCATCGTCGAGTATCTGGCGGATGCCTTCAAGGGCGAAAACGGGATCGACCTCAAGACCGACCGGCTGGCGCTGCAGCGGCTCAAGGAGGCCGCGGAAAAGGCCAAGATCGAGCTCTCGTCCGCGGCGACAACGGAAGTGAACCTGCCGTTCATCACCGCGCGGATGGAGGGCGGCGCGACCACCCCGCTGCACCTGGTCAAGACCATCACCCGCGCCGACCTCGAGAAGCTGGTCGCCCCGCTGATCGACCGGACGCTGGAGCCGTGCCGCAAGGCGCTGGCGGACGCGGGCCTCAAGGCTGGCGACATCGCCGAGGTGGTGCTGGTCGGCGGCATGACCCGCATGCCCCGCGTGCGCGAGGTGGTGAAGGAGTTCTTCGGCAAGGAGCCGCACACCGGCGTCAACCCCGACGAGGTGGTGGCGATCGGCGCGGCCATCCAGGCGGGCGTGCTGCAGGGCGACGTCAAGGACGTGCTGCTGCTGGACGTGACGCCGCTGAGCCTCGGCATCGAGACGCTGGGCGGCGTGTTCACCCGGATGATCGACCGCAACACGACCATCCCCACCAAGAAGAGCCAGGTCTTCTCGACCGCCGACGATAACCAGAATGCGGTCACCATTCGTGTCTTCCAGGGCGAGCGCGAGATGGCGGCGGACAACAAGGTGCTGGGCCAGTTCGACCTGGTCGGCATTCCGCCGGCGCCGCGCGGCGTGCCGCAGATCGAGGTCACCTTCGACATCGACGCCAACGGCATCGTCAACGTGTCGGCCAAGGACAAGGGCACCGGCAAGGAGCAGCAGATCCGCATCCAGGCCTCGGGCGGTCTGTCCGACGCGGACATCAACCAGATGGTCCAGGACGCCGAGCGCTTCGCCGAGGAGGACAAGCAGCGCCGTGCGGGTGCCGAGGCCAAGAACCAGGCGGAGAGCCTGATCCACTCGACCGAGCGGCAGTTGGCCGAGCATGGCGACAAGGTCTCGCCCGAGGTGAAGAGCGAGATCGAGACCGCCATCGCCGAGGCCCGCACCGCGGTCGAGGGCGGCGATCCCGACGCCATGAGTCAGAAGACCCAGGCGCTGACCCAGGCGGCGATGAAGCTCGGCCAGGCGATGTACGAGTCGCAGCAGGGTGGTGCGGCGGGTGCGGGTGCGGCCGGGCCCGACATGGACACGGCCGATGCGGGCACTGCCGATGCGGATGCCTCGTCCGCCGATCAGGAGGAAGTGGTCGACGCGGAGTTCTCCGAGGTCGACGACGAGAAGCGGGCGTAAGGAATGACCTCGGGCGTCATCCCGGCGAAGGCCGGGATCTCAGGAGGCGAGGGTTCGTTCTCGTGTGCTGAGACCCCGGCCTACGTGGGTTCCCATCGAAGTAGTACTTCGATGGGTGCCCGTGTCGGGGTGACGGCCTTTGGGGGCCGTCATGGTTGAAACCGACTATTACGAGCTGCTCGGGGTCGAGCGGAGTGCCGACGACCGGACGATCAAGGCCGCCTATCGCCGGCTGGCGATGGAGTGCCATCCCGACCGCCACGGCGGCTGTTCGGACCAGGAAGCCAAGTTCAAGGCGATCAACGAGGCCTACGACTGCCTCAAGGACCCGCAGAAGCGCGCGGCCTACGACCGGTTCGGCAAGGCCGCCTTCCAGAATGGCGGCGGCGGGTTCGGCGGTGGCAACGGCCAGGGCTTCGACGGCTTTTCCGATGTCTTTTCGTCCATCTTCGGCGAGTTCATGGACTCTCGCGGGGCCCGGCAGAACGCCGCCCGCGGCGCGGACCTGCGCTACGACCTCGAGCTGACCTTGGAGGAAGCCTTCGCCGGCAAGGGCGCGGAGATCGAGATCGAGACGCTGCAGCCCTGCCAGCCGTGCGAGGGCGACGGTTCACGCGGGACCAGCAAGCCGCAGACCTGCCGTACCTGCAACGGGATTGGGAAGGTGCGCGCCCAGCAGGGCTTCTTCATGGTCGAGCGCGGCTGCCCGGCCTGTTACGGCCATGGCGTCACCATTGCCGATCCCTGCCCGCAGTGCGACGGCGAAGGCCGGGTGCTCAAGCGCCGCAACCTGTCGATCCAGGTTCCCGCCGGCGTCGACGAAGGCACCCGCATCCGGGTCGCGGGCGAGGGCGAGGCAGGGGTACGCGGCGCGCCGAACGGCGACCTGTACCTGTTCGTGCATATGGCCCGGCATTCGCTGTTCGGCCGCGACGGCACGACGCTGGTGGCCGAATGCCCGGTGACCTTCACCACCGCGGCGCTCGGCGGGCAGATCACCGTTCCGGGGATCGACGGCCAGCCGATCGACATCAAGATCCCGCCGGGCATCCAGTCGGGCGAAACGCTGCGCCAGCGCGGCCAGGGCATGAGCGTGCTCAACGGCCGCGGCCGCGGCGACCTCGTCACGCGGGTGCTGGTGGAGACTCCGACCAAGCTGTCGGCCAGGCAGAAGGAATTGCTCTGCCAGTTCCGCGAAACGGAAACGGGCGAGGAGTGCCCGGCGAGCAGGAGCTTCTTCTCGCGGATTCGGGAGAAGCTGGGGTAGTACCCCGGCGCACGCCGGGGCCCAGCGCTGTCGACTGAAGTGCTATGCCGCGAGGGCTGGACCCCGGCGTTCGCCGGGGTACTAGTGCCGCCCGAACACCCGCTCGAAGATCGTGTCCACGTGCTTGAAATGGTAGCCGAGGTCGAAGCTCTCCTCGAACTTCTCGGCCGGGAGCGCCGCCGTGACCTCCGGGTCGGCCTTAAGCAGCTCGAGCAAGCTTAGCGCCCCATCCGACTCCCACACCTTCATCGCGTTGCGCTGGACCAGCGCGTAGGCGTCCTCGCGGCTGAGGCCCGCCTGGGTAAGCGCCAGCAACACGCGCTGGGAGTGGACCAGACCGCCCATGCGATCGAGGTTCCTGCCCATGCGCTCGGGATAGACCAGCAGCTTGTCGACCACGCCGGTCAGTCGCGCCAAGGCGAAGTCGAGGGTGATCGTCGCGTCGGGACCGATGAAGCGCTCGACCGAGGAGTGGCTGATGTCCCGCTCGTGCCACAGCGCGACGTTCTCCAGCGCGGGCACCACGGCGCTGCGGACCATGCGGGCGAGGCCGGTGAGGTTCTCGGTCAGCACCGGGTTGCGCTTGTGGGGCATGGCCGAGCTGCCCTTCTGCCCGGGCGAGAAATATTCCTCCGCTTCGAGCACTTCGGTGCGCTGGAGGTGGCGGACCTCGGTCGCGAGCCGCTCGATCGACGAGGCGATCACGCTCAGCGTGGCGAAGAACATCGCGTGGCGGTCGCGGGGGATGACCTGGGTGGAGGTGGGCTCGGGCGTGAGGCCGAGGCGCTTGGCGACATGCTCCTCCACGGCGGGGGAGATGTT
>NZ_CADCWA010000177.1 GCF_902806285.1 uncultured Sphingomonas sp.
CAGGATGATCGCGGAGTGGGTGGAGAAGTCCGGCCTGCTCGGCCGCCATGGCCACGTCCGCTTCTATTCCGACCACGCCAGCGACGCGCCCGCCTTCGAGTGGAGCGACGAGCCGGTGGCGGTGAACCCGCACGCGCGGCTTGCCCGGCTGGCGGCCGAGCGCGGCTGGCAGGTGGAGGATTGGGGCTAAGCCCTCGAGATCAGTCCTTGCGCGCGCTGGCCAGCAGCTTGCGCGCAATCTCCCGCACCGCCTCGTCGTCGCCGGTGCCGTCCTTGCCCGGATCGCCGAGGTGATCGAGGCTGCGCTCGATCCTGTCGATGAGCCCGGGGTGCTGCGTCTCGACGTGTTTCACGACATGAAAGAGAATGTGCTCCACCGCCATCTCGCGCTGGCGGGCCTGGACGGCACTGGTGGAGGGTGATCGGTCGGTATCGTTCATGATGGCTGCTCCCGTTTGCCGGCGAGCGCCCGATGGGGAGGAAGGTTCCCGTCGAGACCTCAGCCTGTCTTGGGAAGCGCAATGGAATGTCCGTTATCGACCCATTGCGGACATTCAGCGCCTGCGCCAAGCTACCGGTGGGAGCAGCGGACCAAGCCCATGAACAAGAAGCAGATTGAAGCTGTTCTGGCCTTAAGCGGTCCCGAACGCGTCAAGCATTTCGCTAAGGTGGTCGCCGACAGAGAAGAGGCTTGGAGCCTCTATGATGACGGGTGGGCGTCAAGTGCTACAGATGATGGCGCGCCAGCGTTTCCTCTATGGCCTGCCCACGACTACGCGCAACTACGCGCGGCTCAGGAGTGGAGCAACTACTCACCGCGGGCGATCGCGCTCTACGAATTGATGGAATCTCTTATTCCGATGCTCAGCGAGCAGAGCGCCGCCGTAGCGGTTTTTCAGACGCCAGAAGGCCGCAGCGTTACCGTGGCACCCGACGAGTTGCTCGCCATGCTCGCAAGCGAACTGGAGCGATACTGACACCCGCGAATGTCCGCTTTCCATCTAGAGTATACGTTCGCCTTTTCGCTAGACCGCTCTTAATGCATTCTCGAAGTCGGCAATGAGATCGTCCGGGTGCTCCACGCCGATCGAAATCCTCACCAGATTGTCGGTGATTCCCAGTGCCTGCTTGCGCTCGTCGGGCACCGACAAGTGGGTCATCGCCGCCGGCGCGCTGGCCAGCGTCTCGGTGCCGCCCAGGCTGACCGCCAGATGCGCGATCGTGAGGCTGTCGAGGAAGGCGAAGGCCTCCCGCTCGCCGCCCTTGAGGTAGAGCGAGAAGGTCGAGCCCGCGCCCGTGCAGTGGCGGCGGTAGATGTCGGCCTGGCGCGAGCCTTCCTCCAAAAAGCCGAGGTAGCCGACGCTCTCCACCTTGGGGTGCCCGCGCAGATACTCGCATACTCGCGCGGCATTCTCGCCGGCCCGGGTCATGCGCAGCTCCAAAGTCTCCAGGGAGCGCAGCAGCATCCAGGCGGTATTCGGGTCGCAGATGGTGCCGATCGTGTTGCGCATGGACCGGATCGGGTCCAGCCAGCGCTTGGCCCCGACCAGCCCGCCCGCGACCAGGTCGCTGTGTCCGCCGGCATATTTGGTCAGGCTGTAGACCGACATGTCCGCGCCCTGCGCCAGCGGCTTGGCCCACAGCGGCCCCAGGAAGGTGTTGTCGATGGCGATCGGTGGGCGCTCGTCCTCGCCGAAGGCGGCGTCGCGGGCGGCGCGGACCGCTTCCACGTCCACCAGTGCATTGGTCGGATTGGCCGGGCTCTCGAGGTAGATCACCGCGACCCGACCCTTGGCCTTGGCCGCCGCGATTACCGCGTCGATCTCCTCGCGGGTCGAGCCGCTCGGGAAGTCGAGCCAGGTCACCCCGAAGCGGCCGAGGATCTTGGCGATCAGCGTCTCGGTCGCAGCGTAGAGCGGCCCGGAATGCACCACCACGTCGCCCGGCTGGACAAAGGTCAGCAGCAGGGTGGCGATGGCCGACATGCCGCTGGAGAAGGCGAGGCTGTCCTCCGCCCCTTCCCACAGCGCCAGCCGGTCCTCGAGGATCTCCTGGTTCGGGCCATTGAAGCGCGAATAGACCAGGCCCTCGGCGCCGCCCGGCCGCTTGCCGGTTATGCCCTCGAAGAAGCGCTTACCGTCGGCCGCCTTCTCGAACACGAAGGTGGAGGTGAGAAAGATCGGCGGTTTGAGGGAGCCTTCGGACAGGGCCGGATCGAAGCCGTGTCCCATCATCAGGGTGGAGGGATGGAGCTGGTGGTCGCCGATGGCGGTGGGCGAGGGCTTGGGCGCGCGCTTGGCGGGCGCGCCGGAGAGTTCGGACTCGTCGGTCATGTGGGGGGCGTTAGCGGGAAGCGACGGTGCCGTCACGCGGCAAGAAGTGCGTGACAGCCCAGCTACTCCCCCTTGGGGGAGATGCCGGAGCGGAGCGGAGGCGGAGGGGTGTCACCGACCCCTCCGGCGCTTCGCGCCTCTCCCCCAGGGGGGAGTAGCTAGAGACTCAGCAGCGCCACGCGCCTCCACCCCACCAGCGCCGCTCGCAACCTTGGTTGTTCTGCATCCAGCGGGGATAGCTGCGTTCGGTGCGCTCGTGCCACCAGTCGTTGTAGCTGTCCGGCTCGAACGTGCGATTGTTGTACAGCGCCCACTCGCCGCCGTAGCCGTACCCGCCGAGCACGACCACGTCGCCGCGGCGGCGGTCGCGGCGGCGGTCATCGCGGCCGTCCCGTCCCGCGGTGCTGCCTAGGCCAGGGCCAGCCGACCCGACGGAGGCGCCGGGCGCACCGGCGAGTTGGGCATCGGCAGGCGTGGCGAACGACGCGCAGGAAAGAAGCGCAGCCGCTCCGAGCAAGGTCCATCGCATTCCGCCTACTCCTTTTGCTTTAGTTGCGTCAGGGAACGCCTGAGCGTTAACCATGTTGCGGGTGTCCAGCGATGGGACAGAAGCGGCAAACCTCACGGCGCGGCGAACTCCCGCATGCTCGGCTGACCGGCGGCCAAGCTTCCGCCTTGGCGTTTCGCACGTTCGGGCGTAGCCTCCGCCCATGACGGGGGTGCAACCAGGGCCCGAGTCAATTCGGCTCGAGCAGGACGGGCGGCTCGAGCACGACGGTCCTGCTTCGGCGGGTCCTTCGACCCGCCTCGGTACGGGGTTCGACTTCGCGCAGGTTCTGAGCATCGCGGACGCGCTGCCGATGCCGATCGCGCTGCTCGACCCCGACTTGCACTACCGTTTCGTCAACCGGGCGCTGGCCGAGTTCTTGGGGCAGCCGCGCGGCACGATCCTGGGGCGGCGCATGCCCGAACTGCTGGGCAAGCAAGCCTTTGAAGCACGTAGGACCATGCTGGAAGCGGCGCTGCGCGGCGAGCGGCAATGGTTCACCGCGGAGTACGAGCATCCGCACCGCGGCGTGCTGGCGCTGCAGACCGAGTATCTGCCGCAGCTCGGCCGGAATGGAAGGGTGGCGGGGGTGATCGTCATCGTCCAGGACATGACGGAACAGCGGACCGCCGAGCGGACGCTGCGCGAGTCGGAGGCCCGCTTTCGCCGCATTGCCGATTCGGCACCGGTGATGATGTGGGTGACCCGGCTCGATCGCCGCCGCGAGTTCGTCAACGACGCCTATCTCGACTTCGCGGGCATCGCCCGTGAGGACATGAACAACCACGAATGGCGGGACTGGATCCATCCGGCCGACTTCGAGCGGGTGGTAAGCGAAAGCATGGCCGGGGAGGCGAGCCTGCGGCCGTTCAGCCTGGAGGCGCGCTTTCGGCGGTTCGACGGGGAGTGGCGCTGGCTGAAGTCGGTGTCCCGGCCGCGCTTCGGGCCGCGCGAGGAACTGATCGGCTATATCGGCGCGGCCTTCGACATCACGCCGGCCAAGGCGGCGGAGGACGAATTGCGCCGGGCGGTGGCGGACCGCACCGCCGAACTGTCGGCGAGCGAAGGCCGGTTCCGCGCCGTGTTCGAGACGGCACTGGAGTATATGGCCTTGATGACGCCGGGTGGCGAGTATCTGGAGATCAATCGCACCGCGAGCGAGTTCCTGGGCCTCGATCCGGGGCAGGTGCGGGGCAAAAAGGCGTGGGAACTCCCGCCGGTGGTCGACGATCCCCAGGCCGCGGCGGCGATGCGCCGATTGATCGAGCGCGCGGCGGCAGGAGCAACCGCCGAGAGCGAACTGACGGTCGGCAATGGTTCGCAAAGAGCAACGCACCTCGCCTCCGTGAAGCCGGTGCTGGGCGAGGATGGGGAGCCCATCTACCTGGTCGGGGAAGCCCGCGACGTGTCCGAGCTCCGGGGGGCGCAGGAGCAGCTCCGGCAAAGCCAGAAGATGGAGGCGCTGGGGCAGCTCACCGGCGGTATCGCCCATGACTTCAACAATTTGCTGACGGTGGTGGTCGGCGGTCTGGACCTGATCGCCAGGCGGGAGACCGATCCCAAGCTGCAGCGCTACGCGCAGAACGCGCTGGAAGCGGCGGAGCGGGGCGCACGGCTGACCGCCCAGCTGCTGGCGTTCAGCCGGGTGCAACGGCTGGAGGTCCGGCCGACCCTGGTCGAGCCGCTGATCGAGAACATGCGCTCGCTGCTGCGCAACGTGCTCGGCCCGGGGATCGCCAAGGAGTTCATCCTCGATACGCACCGGGTGCCGGTGCTGGCCGACCCCACCCAGCTGGAGCTGGCCATACTCAACCTCGCGATCAACGCCCGGGATGCCATGCCGGACGGCGGCGTCCTGACCGTCCGGACCGAGCAGCTGCAGGTTGTGGACGATCCGGAACTGGCGCCGGGCGAGTATCTGCAGCTCGGCATCGGCGACACCGGCACCGGAATGCCGCCGGAGGTGATCGAGCGGGCGTTCGAGCCCTTCTTCACGACCAAGGAGGTGGGCAAGGGGACCGGCCTCGGGCTGTCGATGGTCTACGGCGTGGCGCGGCAGTCGGGCGGAACGGCGCGCATCAGCAGCCGGCCCGGCGAAGGGACCTGCGTGCAGCTGTTGTTCCGCCGGGCGGAGGACGGTGTGGCGGCGGAGGGCGCGGGGGATGAGCAGGGCGCCGAACCAAAGCCGCCGACTGGCGCTTCGGTGCTGGTCATCGACGACGACCCGGTGGTTCGCGAATTCGTTGCCGCATCCCTCGCCGACGGGGGTTATCAGGTGACGGAGGCGGCCGACGGGCCCAGCGGGGTCGCCGCTTACCGGGCGACACGGCCGGACGTGGTGGTGGTCGACTTCATCATGCCCGGCATGTCCGGCGCGGACGTCGCCCGAACCATCCTTGCGGAGCGGCCGGACCAGCCCATCCTGTTCGTGTCCGGGTACAGCGAGACCGATGCGATCAGGCAGGCCGCTCCCCATGCGCCGGTGCTGTCGAAACCCTTCCGGGCGGAGGCGCTGGACGAGATGGTTCGCGGACTGCTGGCGGCGAAGGTAGGCCGGTGAGGCTGGTTCGAACGCTCAGCCCGGTCCCATGCCAAAGCCGTCATGGGACTGAATCCCATGACGTCAGTCCTGTCGCTTCGCGCAGGCTGGCCGGCAATCGGCGGCTCTAAGCGCAGCGTCGCGGTTGCACGGCAACCGCTCCCCTGCGCGCGGCGCCTCTTGCCTAGCCCGCCAGGCGCTTGGCGTTCAGTCCCAGCACCATCTGATTGGCGCGGTCGTAGGACAGGGGCTTGCCGAACAGATAGCCCTGGATGGTGTCGCAGCCGAGGTCGCGCATCCGCTCGAAGTCCTCGGCGGTCTCCACGCCCTCCGCGGTGATGGACATGCGGAAGCTTTTGGCGAGCTGCACGATCGACTGGATGATGGCGACGTTGCCCGGGCGCGTGCCCGCCTCCCGGACGAAGCTGCCGTCGATCTTCAGTTTGTGGAACACCGCCTTGTTGAGGTAGCCGATCGACGAATAGCCGGTGCCGAAGTCGTCCAGCGCGATGCCCACGCCCAGCGCGCGCAGGCGGCCGAGCACGCCCAGCGTGTGGGTGTCGTTGTCCAGGAACACGCCTTCGGTGACTTCCAGCTCGATGCGGTTGGCGGGCAGCTTGTAGCGGGCCAGCGCCTGGCTGACCATGTTGGGCAGCGCGGGCAGGATGATCTGCTTGGGGCTGATGTTCACGGCCACCGTGATCGGCTCGGGCCAGGACGCCGCGGCGCGGCACGCCTCGTCGATCACGAACTCGCCGATCGCCGCCATCAGGCCGCATTCCTCGGCGACCGGGATGAAGACGTTGGGCGGGACGAACCCGCGGCGTGGATGGTTCCAGCGCAGCAATGCCTCAAAGCCGACCAGCTTCTGCGTCTTGGCGTCGACCAGCGGCTGAAAGGCGAGGTGGAACTGGCGCGCGCCGATGGCCGTGCGGAGGTCGGATTCCAGGCGGACCCGGTCCTCCTGCTCCGACTGCAGCTCATGGCTGAAGTAGCGCGCGACCCCGCGGCCGGCGTCCTTGGCCTGGTAGAGCGCCAGGTCGGCCTTGAGGATGAGGTCGTCCACGGTGGCGCCGTCGATCGGCCCGAAGGCACAGCCGACCGACACGCCGATGCGGATCTCGGTGCCGTCGATCAGATAGGGTTCGGCGATTGAGGCGATGATCCGGTCGGCGAGCTGTTCCACCTTTTTGCGGCTTTGCGCATCGGGGATCACCACCGCGAACTCGTCGCCGCCCATGCGGCCCACGGTGCCGTCCGCGGCGACCTGCTCGCACAGCCGCTTGGCGACGGCCTGCAGCACCGCGTCGCCCTTGGGATGGCCGAAGGTGTCGTTGACCGGCTTGAAGCCGTCGAGGTCGAGGAACATGATGGAGCAGGGAACGCTGCTGGCCATCGCCCCGCGCAGGGCCTCGCCGAGCAGCTGGCGGACCCGGCCGCGATTGGGCAGGCCGGACAGCACGTCCACGTTGGCGAGGTGGGTAAGCCGTTCCTGCGTGTGGCGGATGTCCGTGATGTCGGAGCCGACCCCGCGGAACCCCTCGAAGCGGCCCGCGGTGTCGATGATCGGGTCGCCGGCCATGGAGATCCAGCGGGTGCCGCGGCCGGTGCGGATCTCCATGTCGAGATTGGCGAAGGGCTGTTTGGCGAGGAGCACGCGGCCGAGGTCGGCATGGCCGCCGAGCAGGGCCGGCAGCGACTGGCCGAGCAGATGGTTGGAGGGCTTGCCGAGCAGTGCGCTCATCCGGCTGGAGATGTAGGACACGCGGTTTTCGCCGTCGATCTGCCACAGCCAGCCGACGCCGCGCTGCTCATATTCCTGCAGGAGCAGGGAGGCGCTTTCGCTTTGCGAGCCCATCACGGCGTTGGTCTTGAGCTGGTCGAACGCCCAGCGGGCGACGATCAGCACGCCGAAGATCGACACGCCGAGCGTGAACAGGATGGCGAGCATATGCTGGAACGGGATGCTGCTGCGGGCCAGCAGCAGGGCGGCGGCAAGGCCGGCAGTAAAGGCGCACATCCAGGCACTGGCGCAGGCCGGCACCACCACCAGGCCCAGCCCGGCGACGCCGACCCCGGCGATGATGGACCCGGCGATCATCTGGTCGGCGGGGCCGAACGTCGGGAACAGCCAGAGCGGCAGGCTGAGCCAGACGGCCGCGCGGGCCAGCACGTCACCGACCATCAACCAGGCGGGAACCGGCCGCCCGGAGCGGCCGACGCAGGTGACGGCATGCCCCTGCGCCCAGCGCATGGCGGCGAAGTTGCAGGCGCCGACCAGCGCCGTCCAGGGCAGCAGCAGCTCGCTGCGGGCCGAACCCCACAGCGCGGCGGTGAACAAGATGGCGGCCACGATGTTGGCGGCCGCGAAGAAGGGCGCGAACTCCCCGCGGGAGATCAGCTGGACGTCCTTCAGCGGCGAAGGCGCCAGTTCCTCCGTGGTCGCCGCAGCCACCGACTCGCCGCCCGGCAAGCGGGCAGCGATCATCCGTTTGAATCGATCAGGGGCTTCGTACACGGCGCCTCACTTCTCCAGCTCCCAAGCCGGGGTAGCCGAAGAGGGTTGAGGCGGAGTTAAGACGGGGGACCGACAATGCGGTTAGCGTCACTCCCGCGAAGGCGGGAGTCCATCTGCCAGACCTCTATACAGGAGGGGCCTCGGGAGATGGATCCCCCTCTGCGCGGCGATGACGAGCTTAGCGGCTCGTCAGCTTAAGTTCGTCCAGCTCCCGCGTGACCAGCGGGTGGTAGAGCGGGCGGGCCTGGCGGTAGACTCGGGCAGCGATCGGCCGGCCCCATTGCCGATCTTCGGCCAAGGCCTTGATCAGCGGGCGGACGAACTTGCGCCGGCCATTTCCGACAAGGAAGCGCTCAAGCGCGGGCACCGCCGGGTCGAACCGGTTGGCGACCGCCAGCTCCAGCCAGGCGAACAGCACTTCATTGTTGCCGGTGCCGCTGAGGCCGAAGGCGGCGTCCAGTTCGGCCAGGCGCGGGGCCGGCAGCTTGCGCGGGAGCCGGTTGAGGAAGCGCAGCCGCTCGTCCGTGTTCCAGCGGCGCCATGACGTCGCGTCCGGAGCTTGGCCGCGCCCGAAGGCTGCGCTTGCTGCGTCCACCTCGGCAAAGGCCTTGGGGTCAGCCACCGCGACGTTGTCCGGGATGCCCGGCCCGTAGACCCAGCGGTCGAGCTGCAGCCTGCTTTCCAGCGCGCGGTCGCCGCGGATCAGGTGCCGGCGGAGGTCGGCCAGGAAGATGGCGGAGGTCACCGGCTGGAATGCGTGGCGGTCGAACCAGCCGCGCAGCCAGGCGTCGAACCGCTCGCGCCCGACCGCGGCTTCGATCGTGCGGAGAAAGGCGGCGCCCTTTTCATAGGCGATGTCGGTCAGGCCCTCGTCCGGGTGGCGGCCGGCGAGGTCGATGTGCAGGCGGGTGTCGGCGCCGCTCGCGCCGCCGTTCTCTTCCACCGCCTTGCCCAGCGCATCGGTTCCGAGCGCCACCTGTTGGGTGGCCGCTTCCCGGCCGTAGATCGCCTCCACGATGCGCCGCTCGGCGTAGGTGGTGGTGCCCTCGTTCAGCCAGAAGTCGGCCCAGGTGGCATTGGTGGCGAGGTTGCCCGACCAGCTGTGGGCAAGCTCGTGCGCGATCAGGCTGGTGAGGCTCTTGTCGCCGGCGATGAAGGTGGGCGTGAGGAAGGTAAGGGTGGGATTCTCCATGCCCCCGAACGGAAAGGACGGGGGCAGCACGATCATGTCGTAGCGGCCCCAGCGGTAAGGACCGAACAGCCGCTCGGCGGCGGTCACCATCTTCTCGGTATCTTCGAGTTCTCGCGCGGCGGCGGGCAGGGTTTCGGGCTCAGCCCAGACGCCGGTTCGGGGGCCGAGGGGCTGGAAGCGGAGGTCGCCCACCGCGATGGCGATGAGGTAGGGCGCGACCGGCTTATCCATCCGGAACTGGAAGCTGGCCAGCTCGGGACTGCGCTCCGTGGATCGCGCAGGGCCGAGCGAGGGTGCGCTCATCACCGCCGTCAGCTTGGCTGGTACGGTGATCCGGGCTTCCCAGGTCTGGCGGATGCCCGGCGAGTCCTGGGTCGGGATCCAGGTACGGTTGAAGGTCGACTGGCCCTGGCTGAACAGGAACGGATGGCGCTTGCCCGCG
>NZ_CADCWA010000178.1 GCF_902806285.1 uncultured Sphingomonas sp.
GGTTCATGGGCGCGACCTTCGACCCGTCGGCGCTGTACCGGTTCAACGCGATCCGCCGGATGATGGCGGAGGAGGGCCTGACGACCGCGGAGATCAGCGCGCACGTCGCGGCGCTGCAGGACGAGCTGGTGGAGGCGGTCCGCTCCACCGCGCTGGGCGGGGCCGAGCTGCTGAACCCGCCGGGCGACGCCGAGCATGCGCGATTCCTGGCGTTCCGCTCCCCGGAGGCGGCCGAGTGGCAGCGGCAGCTCGCCGCGCGGGGCTGCGTCACCGACGTGCGCGGCGACGTGCTCCGGGTCGGACTGGGGCTGTACCACGACCGCGCGGACGTGGCCGCCTTCGCCCGCCTCGCCGCGGACCTCGGCTAGGCGGCGGCGAGACCTCCCCGTAGCAGGCGGTTGGCGGCTTCGGCCACGGCCTCCTCGTCCTCGCTGCCCCACACGCCGAAGCGCAGGCCCAGGAAGACGTTGGCCCCCATGATCGCCCAGGCGGTCACTTCCTCGCTCAAGGCAGCCGCTTCGGGCCGCAGTTCGCCGCGGCCCGCACCGGCGCTGAGGCGCGCCCGGATGCGCTCGGCGGTGCTTTGGTAATGGCTGCGGAAGCCTTCGGGGTCGACGAATTCGGCTTCGTCGATGATCCGGTAGACCCCCTTGTGCCCGCGCACGAAGCGCAGAAAGGCCGCCAGTGCGCGCCGTTCGGCGTCCAGCGCGTCGGTTGCTCCGCCGAGCGACGGGGCAACCGCGTCGCGGACCCGGAGCGACATGTCGCGGACCAGCGCCCGGAACACCGCCTCCTTGCTGTCGAAATAGGTGTAGAAGGTCCCCAGCGCGACCTCCGCGCGAGTCGTTATGCCGACGATGGAGCTGTCGGCGAAGCCGCGCTCGCCGAACTCGTGCAGCGCCGCGTCGAGGATCTTGCGGAGCGTCCGGACGCCGCGAGGCGTGCGCGGGGCCTTGCCGTCGCTGGCCCAGGACGCGCTCTCGTCCAAGGCGTCCGCGTCCGGCGATTCAACCTCAGGCTGGCTGCTGCTCATCGGCAATCCCCCGCTACCCGCTCCTCTCGACTTGACAGCAAGTTGAAAGTCGGTTCAACTTTCATTACGCAGCTTGCATGCTGAGTGCAATGGCCGACGCCGTTGCCGGGGCCCTGGAGGGGGAACATGATGAACACGACCATTCGCACCCGCGCCGTTCTGCTTGGATCGGTCGCCGCCCTGCTTGCCGTGGCCTCGCCGGCCGCCGCGCAGGAGGCGGCACCCGCACCCGCACCCGACCCATCGAGCGCCGAGCCCGAGGCTGGCCAGGCGAACGCCGCGACCGCCGACGAGCCGGCGGCCGCCACCGACACGGAGATCGTGGTCACCGCGCGGCGCCGCGAAGAAACGCTGCAGGACGTGCCGATCGCGGTCACCGCCTACTCGGGCGAGCAGCTGAACCGGCAGGGCGCGCTGGACATCACCGACATCGGCGACACCACCCCCAACGTCACGCTGGAGACCTCGCGCGGGAGCAACACCACGCTGACCGCCTTTATCCGCGGCGTCGGCCAGCAGGATCCGGTCGCCGGCTTCGAGCAGGGCGTCGGCATCTACATCGACGACGTCTACCTCAACCGGCCGCAGGGCGCTCTGCTCGACATCTACGACGTGGAGCGGATTGAGGTGCTGCGCGGACCGCAGGGCACGCTGTATGGCCGCAACACCATCGGCGGCGCGGTCAAATATGTCACCCGGCGGCTGGGCGACGAGCCGCGGCTGAACGTCCGCGCCAATCTCGGCACCTATGGGCAGCGCGACCTCATCGCCTCTGCCACCATACCGGTCGTGGATGGACTGGCGGTCGGCGTCGCGGGTGCGAGGTTGCGCCGCGAAGGCTTCGGCGAGAACCTCACCACGGGCGACGAGAATTACGATCGGGATCTCTATGCCGCACGCGGCACGATCGAGTTCGAGCCCAATGACCTCATCTTCTTCCGCCTGTCGGGCGATTATACGGCGGATCTCAGCAGCCCTCGCGGCGGGCACCGGCTGATCCCCGGACGCCTCAGCGGCGCCCCCGTGCTGAACGACGAGTTCGACAGCCGCGGCGCGCTGGTGACGCCGGAGCAGAGGGTCGCGGGCGGCGGCCTGGCGCTGCACGGCGAGCTCGGGCTGACCGACGGCTTCAAGCTCCGCTCGATCACGGCCTACCGCCGGGACAAGAGCTCGACCCCGATCGACTTCGACGCCCTGCCCGCGGCCGACGTCGACGTGCCCGCCATCTACCGCAACAAGCAGTTCAGCCAGGAGCTGCAGCTGCTGGTGGACCGGGGCCCGCTGAACGGCCTGGTCGGCGCCTATTACCTCAACGCCGACTCCAACAACATTTTCGACGTGGTGCTCGCCACGACCGGCGCCGTGATCGGCGTCCCCGGCTTCACCGCTTCGACCTTCGGCGATGTCGAGACCAAGACCTGGGCGATCTTCGGCGACTTCACCTACGACATCACCGACCAGCTCTCCGTGTCGGTCGGCGGCCGCTACACCAACGACAAGCGCGAAGCCGTGGTGATCCGCCGCAACCTTCGCGGCGGAGCTTCGCCTGAGCTGGGCGGCTTGCCGGTGAACGGCCTCTTCAACGCGGTCACCAACCCGACCGGCCGTCAGTTCGGCGCGCTGACCTCCGATTTTCAGGGCGAGGAGACGTTCAAGGAGTTCACCCCACGCGCGTCCATCAGCTTCGAGCCGGACGCCAACAACACCTTCTACGCCAGCTATGCCAAGGGCTTCAAAGGCGGCGGCTTCGACCCGCGCGGGCTGTCGACCGCCGCGCCCGACCTCGATGCCGACGGCGTGCGCGAGGCGGACGAGATCTTCGACTACTTCCTGTTCGAGCCGGAAAAGGTCACCAGCTACGAGCTGGGCTACAAGGCAAGCCTGTTCGATCGCCGCTTGCGGCTCGCGGTGGCGGGCTTCTACGCCAACTACAAGGACGTGCAGGTGCCCGGCTCGGTCGGCGCGGTGATCAACGGCATCCCGACCTTCGTCGGCGTCACCACCAATGCCGGCCGGGCCGATTTCAAAGGCCTGGAGTTCGAAGGCACCGCCGCCCTGCTGCGCGACTTCGCCGGCCCGGGCTCGCGGCTGAACTTCTCGGGCACGCTCGGCTACCTCAAGGCGCGCTACAAGGAGTTCGTCACCAACGTCGCCTTCTTCGACGAGAACGGCAATCCCGACGCGACTGCGCGCGCCCAGCCCGTCGATGTCGCCGACTTCCGCCGCATCCAGAACACGCCCAGGTGGACGGCGTCGGGCACGCTGGACTTCTCGGTTCCGGTGGGCGCGGGCGACCTGTCGGGGAACGCCACCGCGTCCTACCGCAGCAAGACCTTCCAGTTCGAAACGCCCAGTCCCTTCCTCGACCAGTCGAGCTACACGCTGTTCGATGCCAACCTGCTGTACAGCTTTCCGGGCGACCGGGTCCGCGTGGGGCTGCACGGCAAGAACCTGACGGACAAGCGCTACATCACCTCGGGCTACCAGTTCCTGACGGTGAACCCGGTGACCGGCCAGCCGATCCTGGCGGCCACGCCCTTGCTTCCAGGCGGCGTCCCCAACCCGAACTTCGGGGTTCCCGGCATCGCCCCCTCGCTCGGTCGCGAAGGCGTGGTCACCGCCTTCTACGGCAGCCCGCGCCAGGTCTTCCTGTCGCTGCAGTTCGACTTCTAGGTTCAGGTCGGGGCGCTTGCCGCGGCAGGCGCCCCGTGCCACCCACAAGCTGATGCAACAGCCCTCCTCAGCGGCGAGCCGCAACCCCAACCTGATTCTCGCCTTTCTGCTGCTCGCCTATATCTTCAACTTCCTCGATCGGCAGATCCTCGGCATCCTCGCCGGCTCGATCATCAAGGACCTGCAGCTGACGGACGCCGAGTTCGGCGCCATCGCCGGCATCGCCTTTGCCCTCCTGTATTCCACCCTCGGCGTGCCGCTCGCCCTGCTCGCCGACCGGACCAGCCGCAGCCGGGTGATCGCCGCGTCGCTGGCGGTATGGAGCGGCTTCACCGCGCTGTGCGGAACGGCGACGAGCTTCGGGCAGCTGTTCTTCTACCGGCTGGGCGTGGGCGTCGGCGAGGCGGGCGGAGTGGCGCCGGCCTATGCGCTGATCGCCGACTATTTCCCGCCGGAGCGGCGCGCCCGCGCCCTCGCGATCTTCTCGCTCGGCATCCCGCTGGGCCTGGCCGCCGGAACCCTGATCGGGGCCTACCTCGCCGCCTGGATCGACTGGCGCGCGGCCTTTCTCGTGATGGGCGTGGCGGGGCTGCTCCTGGCGCCATTGATGCTCGTCTTCGTCCGCGATCATCCCGGCCGCCCCAAGGCCGCGGACGGCGCGGTCCCCCTTTCCCGCACGTTCGCCATTATCGCGCGCAAACCGACCTTCTGGCTGATGGCCTTCGCGGCATCGTTCAGTTCGCTGGCCGGTTACGGCCTGGCACTGTGGACACCGTCGGTGCTCGAGCGCAGCTTCGGCTTCAGCCTGATCGAACGCGGGCAGTTCCTGGCGTCCATCTTCCTGGTCGGCGGGACCGCCGGGGTGTTCGCGGGCGGCTGGCTGGCCGATCGGCTGGGGCTGGGCGACAAGAGCTGGTACGCCCGGCTGCCGGCGATCGCCTGGCTGATCACCGCGCCGACCTTCGTGCTCGGCCTGCTGACGCCCAATCCGTGGGTCGCCTGGCCGCTGCTGCTGATCCCTAACGCGCTCAACATCCTGTGGCTGGGGCCCGTCACCACCGCAGTCCAGCACTTGGTGCCGCAGCCGATGCGCTCAACCGCGTCCGCCAGTTTCCTGCTGATCAACAACCTCATCGGCCTGGGGGTCGGCCCAACGCTGATCGGCGCCTTGTCCGAGCTGTTCAAGGAGCGCTTCGGGACGGAAGCATTGCGCTACGCCGCGGTCAGCGTGGTCGGCTTCTACCTGCTCGCCGCGTTGCTGATGTTCTTCGCCATCCGCCGCCTCAAGACCGACTGGGTCGACGACAACGCCAGCTGAAAGCGGCGGAAATCCGCCGTTCATCTCCGCAGGTCCAAAGCAGGGACAGGGCCGACGAACGCCGGAACGGAGGCGCTCTCCTGACCGTTGCCCGTCCGAAAGGAGATTTCCCATGCGCACCATCTGGCTTCTGGCCGGCGTAGCCGCGTTGGCATCATCAGCCCCGGCGCTCGCTGACAAGGGCGGCAAAGGCGGCGGTAAGGGCGGTGGCGGCGGACAGGCCGCCAAGGTCGAGCGCGGTGGCGGGGGCGGTGGTAAGCCTCACGGCAGCCATGGCGGCGGCGGCAAGGGCGCGAAGGCGGACCGAGGCGGCGGCGACAAGGCTCGTGGGCCCGGCGGCGGCAAGGCGGCCAAGGCGGACCGGCGCGGCGGCGACAAGCAGGAGTTTCGCTCCGCCGAGCGGCGCGAAGCCAAGGGGCGCGGACCCAAACGGACCGAGCGGTTCGCCGATCGGGGCCCGGAGCGCGGCGGCAAGGCCAAGGCGGAGCGCAAGGTTGACCGTCGCGAGCCCGTCCGCTTCGCCCGCGAGGACAGCCGCGAGGCCCGGCGGGACGTCGTCCGCGTGAACGGCGACCACCTGATCGACCGCGACATCCGCTACGACGATCGCGTCCGGCGCGACGCCTACTCGCCGCGGTACGGTGATGGCGACCGCTATCGGGCTTCCTACGGCAACTGCCCGCCGGGCCTGGCCAAGAAAGGCAACGGCTGCCTGCCGCCGGGCCAGGCCAAGAAGCTGGTCGGCCGCGCCCTCCCCGCGGCGTTCGCGGCGAGCGTGTTGCCCTCCTACTACCGTAGCTGGTATCCGGACACCGACGACTACTTCTACCGCGCCGGCGAGGACTGGATCTACCGCGTCGACCGCGACGACGGGCGGGTCGACGGCTATATGCCGCTGTTCGACTATGCCGATTACGAGCCGGACTATCTCTACGTCGGCGAGCCCTACCCGACCGACTACGTCAGCTTCTACAACGTGCCGGCGCAGTACCAGAATTACTATCAGGACGAAGGCGACTGGATGTATCGCTACGGCGACGGCGCTATCTATCGGGTCGACCAGTCGTCGGGGCTGATCGACTCGATCGTGCAGCTGCTCGCGGGCGACCTGGCGATCGGCCAGCCGCTGCCGGCGGGCTACGACGTGTACAACGTGCCCTACGCCTACCGCGACGAGTATCAGGACTCGGCGGAGAACATGTATCGGTACAACGATGGGTACATCTACCAGGTCGATCCCAAGACCCGCCTGATCGAGGCGGTGATCCAGGCCCTGGTCTAGGGTTGACGCGGGGGCGAGCGGCCGCGGCTGCCCGCCCCCGCGCTGGGGAGGAAAACAAGAGCATGTACAAGCATATAGCGATCGCCGCCACGGCTGCCGCGGCCCTGGCCGGGTGCCAGGCGGAGGAGGCCGGCAACAATGCCGCCGCCGCCGCCAACAACGCGCAGGCCGCGGCCGCTCCCTCGGGCAACCTGGCGCAGGCGGTGGCGGGTTCGGCCCGTTTCCGGCAGGCGGTGGAAGCGGCGGGGCTGGGGGCCACGCTGACGGGCCCGGGGCCCTATACGGTGCTGGTGCCCGTCGACGCCGCCTTTTCCAAATTGCCGGCGAACGAGGTCGAGCGACTGATGCAGCCCGCCGCCAAGCCCGAGCTGACCGCGGTCCTCACCTACCATATCCTGCCCGGCACCATCCTCACCGCCGACCTGCAGCGGGCCATCCAGAACGGCGGCGGCAAGGCCGTGCTCGCCACCATGGCGGGCAAGACGGTTACGGCCACGGGTGGGGGCGACCGCATCGTCCTGACCGACCAGGCCGGACGGCAGGTGGCGCTCACCGGAGCGGAGAAGCTCGCCACCAACGGGGTGGTGCATGAGATCGACGGCGTGCTGCTGCCGGCGACGAGGCCTGCCCGGCCGAGCTGAGCCTTTGCCGACCGGCTAGAGGGCGTGTTGCCACTGGCACGGTCCAATCCGCTCGCTATAACGAGCCTCGAACAGCGAGCGCGCGGCTCCCGCGGCGCTCGGTCACAGGGGCAAGGGGCACAAGGGCGCGATGAAGGCGACGATCGAACGGGCGACACTCCTGAAGAGCCTCAGCCACGTCCAGTCGGTGGTTGAGCGGCGCAACACCATCCCCATCCTGTCCAACGTGCTGCTCGATGCGCGGGAGGACGGCTCCATCCGGCTGATGGCGACCGACCTCGACCTGCAGGTCGACGAAAGCGTACCGGCAAACGTCAGCCAGCCGGGCGCGACCACCATCTCCGCCCACACCTTTTTCGATATCGTTCGCAAGCTGCCCGAGGGGAGCCAGGTCGAGCTTTCCGCGGCCGAGGGCAAGATGCAGGTCGTGGCCGGCCGCGCGCGCTTCAACCTGTCGACTTTGCCGCGCGACGACTTCCCGGTGATCGCCGAGGGCGACCTGCCGACCCGCTTCGAGCTGCCCGCGGCGACGCTCAGGCAAATCATCGACAAGACCCGCTTCGCCATCTCGTCCGAAGAAACCCGCTATTATCTGATGGGCATCTTCCTCCACGTGGCCGACGACCAATTGAAGGCAGCGGCGACCGACGGCCACCGGCTGGCGCGGGTAACCGTCGCCAAGCCCGACGGCGCCGACGGCATGCCGGACGTGATTGTGCCGCGCAAATGCGTTGCTGAATTGCGCAAGCTGCTCGACGAGGTGGAAGGCACGGTGGAAGTGTCGCTGTCGCCGACCAAGGTGCGGTTCGTGCTCGGCCATGCGGTGCTGACCAGCAAGCTGATCGACGGCACCTTCCCCGATTACAACCGGGTGATCCCGACCGCCAACGACAAGCTCTTGAAGCTCGACCCAAAGACCTTCTCCGCCGGGGTCGACCGCGTCGCCACGATCGCCAGCGAAAAGACGCGCGCGGTCAAGATGAGCGTCGACCGCGACCGGGTAACCCTCTCAGTGACCTCGCCCGAGAACGGCCTCGCCACCGAGGAGCTGCCGGCCGACTACAGCTCGGACGGGCTCGAGATCGGCTTCAACGCCCGCTACCTGCTCGACATCCTGCACGAGATCGAAGGCGACAGCGTCGAGGTCCACCTCGCCGACGCCGCCGCGCCGACCCTGCTGCGCGAGAACGACAAGTCGAGCGCGCTCTACGTGCTGATGCCGATGCGGGTGTGATGATTTGCCGCTTGTGGCGCGGGTGGACGGCGCCCGACGGTGCCGATGCTTACGAGCGCATCATCCGCGCGGAGGTCATCCCCGGGATCGAGGCGCGCCGCATCCCCGGCTTTCGCGCGATCGACCTAATGCGTCGCGATCTCGGTGAGGAGACCGAGTTCCAGACGCTCATGTGGTTCGACAGCCTGGACGCGGTCCGCGCCTTCATGGGTGAGGACTATGCCCTCAGCCATGTTCCGGCCGCGGCGCGTGCGGTGCTCCGGCGCTGGGACGAGCGGGCGATCCATTTCGAGGTCATCGAGCGGCGCGAGCAGCTGGGTTCATGACGACGGGCCCTCGCATGTGGCTCTACAAGCGGCCGTTCCGCATCGGCTTCCACGAGTGCCTGGTGCTGCTGGACGCGCGGCTGTCCGGGCTGAGCAGCAGCCTGTGGATCGACGGGGAGGAGGTCGCGGCCGACTACACCCCGGCGGCGGGTCCGGAGGCCGTGCGCAACCACCGGCTCCGTGCGACCCTGTCCGACGGCCGCGCGGTGGAGGTGGAGGCGGGCTACGTCAGCTGGGTCAATGCCGGCATCTCCGTCCGGGTGAACGGCGAGCTGGTGCACGAAAGCCATTCCCGGCGGCGGATCGCCTATCCCGCACGCGCCGCCAAGATGGTTGCGCAGCAGACCGCGGACGGGCAGGCCGCGTACGACGTAGACAAGCTGCGCCGCAACAAGGTGCCGATCATGGTCGACATCGCCACCGGCCTCTTGTTCTTCGTCGTCGCCAAGCTGACCGACCTCAAGACCGCGGCGCTGGTCGGCGCGGCGGTGGGCATCGCGCTGGTGATCGCGCAGCGGTTCGTGAAGGTCGACCTGCTGGGCGGGCTCGCCATGTTCGGCATCATCATGCTGCTGATCTCCGCCGGCTTCGCCATCGCCTTCGAGGACGACGAGCTGATCAAGCAGCGCTCAACGGTCGTCGGGCTGATCGGGGCGGCCTGCTTCCTGTTCGACGGGCTGGTGCTGCGCGGGCGGCGGCTCGGGCATGGGCTGAACCGCTACCTTGCCTACACCGACGTCGACGAGCGCCGGCTGGCGATCGGCATGGGGTTGCTCGGGGTGGCCACGGCCGCGGCCAATTTCGCGGTGGTGCGGCTGGTCTCCACCGACGCCTGGCTGTTTTATACCACCTTCCTCGACCTACCGCTGATAATGGCGGGGGTGCTGGTGGCGGTGAAGTGGGCCCGCTCCCGCCCACCGCTGCCGGAGCGG
>NZ_CADCWA010000179.1 GCF_902806285.1 uncultured Sphingomonas sp.
AAAAGCGCGCGGCCGCTGACCGCCGATTGGGCCGTGCTCGACGCCGAGCTGACACTCGGCCTGCCGCGGCACGTCACCGCGGCCACGGGGCTCGACGCCATCGTCCATGCGGTCGAGGCTTATACCTCCGCGCGGCTCAAGAACCCGCTGTCCGACGCGCTGGCCTGCGAAGCGCTGCGGCTGCTCGCCGCGAACCTGCTGACCGCCTGCGAGCAGCCGTCGGACCGCGACGCGCGCGCGGCGATGCTGCTCGGCGCGCACCTCGCCGGGCTGGCCTTTGCCAATGCCCCGGTCGCGGGCGTGCACGCGCTGGCCTACCCGCTGGGTGGGCTGCATCACCTTCCACATGGTCTCAGCAACGCGCTGATGCTGCGGCCGGTACTCAACCACAATCTGGCGGCCGCCCGCCAACTATATGCCGAGCTTGCGCCGATCCTCGATCCGCGCTGCGCGGGGGAGGGGACGCAGGCGCGCGCGGCGAGGCTGATCGAGGGATTGGACGAGCTTGCTTCCGCCACCGGCCTGCCGCTGCGCCTGCGCGATCACGGGATTGCCCGCGACGAAGCGCCACTGCTCGCGCGCGAGGCGATGAAGCAGACTCGGCTGCTGGTGAACAACCCCGTGGAGATCACCGAAGCCGACGCCCGGCGGCTCTACGAGGCGGCCTGGTGAGCCGGCCCGCACTGGCGGAGCGCAGCAGTTTCAAGGTCTGGCGGAGCTTCACCACCCGCTGGGCGGACAATGACGCCTACGGGCACGTCAACAACACCGTCTACTACCAATGGTTCGACAGCGCGGTGAACGCCTGGCTGGTCGAGCGCGGGCTGCTCGACATCGCCGCCGGTGACCCGATCGCCCTGGTGGTTGAGACGCGCTGCACCTATCACCAGCCGCTGGCCTTTCCCGCCGACGTCGAGGTCGGCCTGGTGGTCGATGATCTCGGCCGGTCGAGCGTGCGCTACCGCCTCGGCGTGTTCGGGGCAGGGGAGACGCAGGCCGCCGCTGAAGGCGAGTTCGTGCATGTGGCGGTGGACCGGGCTGCCCGAAGGCCGGTGCCCTGGCCGGCGGAGTGGCGGGCGGCGTTGCAAGGGCTCGTCATCCCGGCGCAGGCCGGGATCTCAGGCGAACGTGCGGGTAGATGATCTGGGATCCGGCCTTCGCCGGGATGACGTCATGAACAGACCCTAACCTTCGCTGCCGCATATTCCTCCGCCAGCCGCGCGATCAGCTCGGCCGCGGGCTGCACCCGGTCGATCGCGCCGATGCCTTGGCCCGAGCCCCAGATGTCGCGCCAGGCCTTGGCGCTGGTCGAACCCTCGAAGCTCATCGCCTCCGCGCTGCTTTCGGGCAGCTTGTCCGGGTCGAGCCCCGCGGCCACGATCGAAGAGCGCAGGTAATTGCCGTGGATGCCGGTGAAGAGGTTGGAGTAGACGATGTCGCCTGCGCCGCCCTCGACAATACCCTGCTTGTAGCCGTCCTCCGCTCGCGCTTCCTCCGTGGCGATAAACGGCGAGCCGATGTAGGCGAAGTCTGCGCCCATCGCCCGTGCCGCCAGCACCGCGCCGCCGGTCGCGATGGAGCCGGACAGGGCGAGCGGCCCGTCGAACCAGCGGCGGATCTCCGCCACCAGCGCGAAGGGCGACCAGCGCCCTGCATGGCCCCCAGCGCCCGCGGCCACCGCGATCAGCCCGTCCGCGCCCTTCTCGATCGCCTTGCGGGCGTAGCGGTCGTCGATGACGTCATGGAGCGTCACGCCGCCCCAGCCGTGGACGGCGTGGTTCAGCTCCTCGCGCGCGCCCAGCGAGGTGATGACGATCGGCACCTTCCACTTGGCGCAGGTCGCCATGTCCTCCTCGAAGCGGGTGTTGGAACGGTGCACGATCTGGTTGACGGCGAACGGCGCGGAGGGCGCGTCCGGGTGGTCGCGGTCGTGGGCTGCCAGAGCTTCGCTGATCTCGTGCAGCCACTCGTCCAGCTGGCTCTGCGGCCGGGCGTTGAGCGCGGGAAAGCTGCCCACGATCCCGGCCTTGCACTGGGCGATCACCAGCTGCGGGTGGGAGACGATGAACAAGGGCGCGCCGATCACCGGCAGGCGGAGGCGGTCCAGCACGGCGGGCAAGCTCATCGGTCACGTCCTCAACTCAGTTGCGAGGCGCTACCATCCCGGCTTCGCAATGCAAACGCCCGTGCGGACAAGTCGCATTGACTCCATTCGACGACAGGAACAAAACACGAACATCTGCCGTTCCGAGTCGAGCTGTGACCGCTTCAACACCATCCATTGCCGAGTTGCGGGAAGCATTGCGTGCCATCGAAGGGGATGGTGCGCAACGTTGCCCGGTGCTCCCGTTCGGCGTTCCCGCGATCGACGGGCGATTGGCCGGCGAGGGGCTCAGGGTCGACGCGCTGCACGAGGTTGCGGGGGAGGGTGCGGGCTGGGGCGACGATGCCGCGGCGGTGCTGTTCATGGCCGGCATCGCCGCCCGCACGGCTGGGCCGATCCTGTGGGCGGTGCGCTCGCGCGACCTGTTCGCGCCCGGGCTGTACCAGGCGGGGCTCGACCCCAAGCGCGTGATCTATGCGGAAGCGCGCGACGATGCCGAGCTGCTCGCGCTGATGGAGGACGGGCTGCGCCATCGCGGGCTGGGTGCCGTGATCGGCGAGGCCAAGCGCGTGACCATGGCTTCGACCCGCCGCCTCCAGCTCGCTGCGGAAGGGGGGCGCACGGCCGCCCTGTTGCTCAAGCGTGCGACGCGCGAAGGCGGGGATCCGCTCGGCATGCCGTCGGCCGCCGTGACGCGCTGGCAAGTGTCGAGCGCCCCGTCCGCCCCGGTGCCCTGGGATGGGCTGGGCCGTCCCTGCTGGCGCCTTCGCTGCGTGCGCCAGCGCGGCGGCGAACCTTTTGAACTGCAAGTGGAGGCTCCAGATGAAACGGGTCGCCTCGCTCTACCTGCCGGACTGGTCGATCGACCGGCTGCGGCGGACCGAGCGCCGCTTCGCGCCCTCGGCTGAGGCCGACAGCCGCGCCGTATTCGACGCGCTGGGCGCCGAGGCGGCGGCCGAACGGGCGCAGCATTGCTCGGTGCCCAAGGAAGGCGGCTGGCGCCCCGGCGCGCGCTGGGCGAAGTCTGACCCCTCTGGTGGCGGAAGCGGCCTCGCCGACTCGCGCGAGGAAGTGGAGGCCGCGATCGAGGCGCTGCCCCAGCACCGCCGCCCGCCGCAGCGCGAACTGGGACGGGTCAGCGTCGCGGCCGACAACCCGTTTCGCAAGGGCCTGTCCCGGCCGCCGGAGGAGCGGGTCGCGCCGCCGGCACCTTTACGCGAGCTGTCGCGCCGCACCGAAGCGGCCGAGCACCCGTTCAAGCCGGGCGCCCGCGGCTGGGACGGGCAGGACCTCAGCCAAGCGATCGAAAACCTGCCGCCGCACCAGCGGCCGACCCACGCCGAGCACTCCCGCCGCAGCGAGCTGGTGGACAATCCGTTCCGGCCGTTGCCGACGGACGAGGCAGGGCCGAGCCTTGCGCAGCGCCGGGTCGCGGTCCCGCCGCTGCAGTTCCCCGGCGAGGACGCGCCGGCCAAGTCGAACCGCGGCGCGGCGCTGCGGGGCGAGGCCAAGCGTGACCGCTACCGCACTGAAGCTCCGCCTGGGCCGCTCTCCATCCAGTGGGCCGCGGCCATGCCCCCGGTCCAGTTTCCCGGCGAGGACATGACGGTGCGCGCCGCGCAGCGCTCGCCCAGGCGCAGCTCTCGCGACGGCCACGGTGGCGAGGCCGCCTACATCGCGCCGCCCTCCCTGGCGCAGCTAGCCGCCATGCCGTCGGTCCAGTTCCCGGGCGAAGGACCGCACCCCGATAACCACGGCAAGAGCGAGCCGACCGCGCCGACCTACGGCCAGGGCCGTTTCTTCCAGACCGGGCGAACGCTCGGCAGCGTGGTGGCGCGGGTGTGCCGCGAGGACGAGGCGTTCGCCGAGCCCGCGCATGTGCCGCTGGACGAACCGCCGCTGGTCACGACCCACAAGGTCGGCTCGCGGGTGGAGATCGCCGCGGTCAACCCGGCCGCCCGCGCGCTCGGCCTGACTCCGGGCACCGCCCTCACCATGGCCCGCGCCCAGGTGCCCGGCCTGGAGGTGCGTGCCGCCGATCCGGACGGCGATGCCGCCGACCTCCGGGCGCTGGCCGAGCTGCTGGCCAGGCGCTGGTCGCCGATGGTGGCGGTCTCGGACGCGGATGGATTGTTCATCGACCTCAGCGGCGTGGCGCATCTTCACGGCGGGGAAAAGCGGTTCGCCATTCGCCTCGTCCGCCTGCTCGCCCGCCATGGCGTCACCGCCCGCGTGACGATCGCCGACACGGCCGGCGCGGCCTGGGCGCTCGCCCGCTACGGGACCGCACCCGTGCAGATCGTGGAGCCGGGCGCACACGGCAGCGCCATCGAGCCACTTCCCGTGACTGCGCTTCGCCTCCACCCGGCTTCGCTCGAGCTGCTCGCCCGCCTCGGTGTGGACACGGTTGGCCAGTTGCTGGAGGTCCCGCGCGCGCCCTTGGTCCGGCGCTTCGGTCCGGCGATCACCCTGCGCCTCGACCAGGCGACCGGTCGCGCGCCCGAGCCGCTCGACCCGGTCGTGCCGCCGACCGCCATCACCGTGGAGCAGCGCTTCGCCGAGCCGATCGCCACCGCGGAAGCGATCGAGCACTGGCTGCGGGAGCTCATGCCCCGGCTGGCGCGGGCGCTGGCCGAGGCGGGGCAGGGCGCTCGGGCGGTGGAGCTGATCGCGGTTCGAGTGGACGGGGTTCCTCAGCGGCTCCGTATCGGACTTGCACGCCGGACACGCGATACGAGCCACATGCTCCGCCTCACGCTCCGCCGGATCGAGGGGATCGAGCCCGGCTACGGCATCGACGCACTGGCACTCCATGTCCGCCGCGCCGAACCGCTCGGACCCGAGGCGCTGGGGCCCGCCCTGGCCGACGAGGCGGAGCCGGACCTCGCGCCGCTGGTCGACACGCTGGCGAACCGCATCGGAGCCGAGCGGCTGTGGCGCGTGGAACCGGTCGAGAGCGACGTGCCCGAACGGTCGGTCGCCTCGGCCCCGCCGCTCGATCCCGCGCCGGGCAGGACGGGCGCCCTCAAGCGCGACGACGTCCGCCGCCTCGACGAGCGCGAGGCCGACCACCCCTGGCACCCGCGCTGGCCCCGCCCGGTGAGGCTGCTGCGCCGGCCCGAGCCGGTCCAGCATGTCATGGCCGAGCTGCCCGACCAGCCGCCCCGCCGCTTCACCTGGCGCGGCCAGTCCTACCGCGTGGTCCGCGCCGACGGTCCCGAGCGGATCGCCGGCGAATGGTGGCGCCGCCCGGCCGAGCGGCAAGCGATCCGCGACTATTTCCGAGTGGAGGTCGAAACCGGCCAGCGCTTCTGGCTCTATCGCCGCGGCGATGGGGTCCGCCCGGAAACGGGCGACCTCCACTGGTTCATGCATGCGCGATGATGGGTGAGCGGGGGCTAGCAGCGGGCGTCGATGGCTTGCAGATGCCCTCGTTCGGCATAGTCGAGGATGCGCTGATCGGCCGTGACCAGCACGCAGGACACTGCGCGGGCAGTGGCGATGATGATGCGATCCGCCGGGTCGCCGTGGAGGCCATCGGCAAGCTCCGCAGCGTCAATCGCGATTGTCTCGTTGAAAGGGGCAACGAGCATGTTCGATACGTTCAGCACGGATGCCGTCCAATCGCGCAATGGGCATCCAAGCGCGAAGCGGCGCTTGGCGACGTTCATGCCGATCTCCCAGAATGCGATCGGGGGAACATAGATCGGATCTTGTTTGCGCCTGCGCTCAACTGCGTCGCGCGTTGCGGCCCCAAGCCGCAAATCACCCATGAACAGCCACAGCAAGGTGTGCGTGTCGAGCAGCATTACCCAAGCTTCAGATTAGGCTCGTCCAGCTCCCAATCGGGTGCATCCGTAGCCGGCTCCGATAGGTCCCAATCAGACCGGTATGCGTCGTTCTTCAACATGCCGAAGAGCTCTTTCGGCTTATGCTTGGGAGCAGCAGGCGGGTTCAGCACGCCAACTATCTTGCCGCGGCGCGTCACCGCGATGGGCTCGCCATCCTTCTCCATCTGGCTGATCAGCCGTTCGCACTTGGCCTTGAATTCGGCGATGCCGACCACCTTGGTCATGCCTGCACTCCTGACATGATCATCTAGATAATCATTTCGGCCCCCAAGTCCATGATCTATTCCGAACTCCAGGTCACTACCAACTTCTCCTTCCTACGTGGGGCTTCGCATCCCGAGGACCTGCTTTCCACGGCTTCGATGATGGGCATGCCGGCGCTCGGCGTCACCGACCGCAACTCGGTTGCGGGCCTGGTGCGTGCGATGGTCAAGGCGGAGGAGGTGTCGGCGCAGCACGCCCCCATCCGTTTGGTCGCTGGGTGTCGTCTCGACCTCGTCACCGGCGCATCGGTGCTGGTCTGGCCCGAGGACCTCGCCGCCTGGAGCCGGCTAACCCGGCTGCTCACACTGGGCAAGAGCCGCGCCGACCCGAAGAAGGGCGAGAAAGGTCAGTGCTTTCTCTACTGGGAGGACATAGCCCAGTACGCTGACGGCATGGTTGGCGCACTCGTTCCCGTCATGGCCGGATTGCAGGAAGGTGAGCTCCGGTGGATGGCCGACATCTTCGGCCGCAAGCGCGGGCATGTCTGCCTGACGCACCAGCGCCGGCCCAATGAGGCCATGCGCTTGCGCCAAACTGTCCAGGACGCCTGCCGCTTCGGTCTCCGGCCGCTTGCGACTGGGGACGTGCTCTATCACCACCCCGACCGCCGCATGCTGCAGGACGTGGTCACCGCCATTCGCGAGAAGCGGACGATCGACGGTCTTGGGCTGAAGCGGGAGCGCTCCGCCGACCGTTGCCTGCAACCGCCGGAAGAAATGGTGCGCCGCTTTGCTGTCTATCCGGAGGCGCTCGCCAACGTCGAGGCGGTGGTGGAACGCTGCACCTTCTCGCTACGCCACCTCAAGGACCAGTACCTCTACCCGGAAGAGGTCGTGATGAGCGGCCAGTCGCCGCAGAAGGCGCTGGAGAAGCTCGCCTGGCGCGCGCTCAACGGCCGTCATGCCTGCCCTGAGCAGCGTCGATGGGGACGGCGTCCGCCCAGAGCTTACCGGCAGCTGCTCACCAAGGAGCTGCGCCTGGTACGCAAGCTCAACTACGCGGCTTATTTCCTCACGGTCCACTCGATCGTCGAATATGCGCAAAGCCAGCAGATCCTGTGCCAGGGCCGGGGCAGCGCCGCCAATTCGATGATCTGTTTCGTGCTTGGCATCACCTCCATCGACCCCATTCAGCACCAGCTGCTGTTCGAGCGCTTCCTGTCGGAGAACCGCGCCGAGCCGCCCGACATCGACATCGATTTCGAGCATGAGCGGCGCGAGGAAGTGATTCAGTGGATCTACGAAACCTACGGCCACGAGCATGCGGCACTGACCGCGGTGATCAGCCGCTTCCGGGCACGCGGCGCCGTGCGTGAGGTCGGCAAGGCGCTCGGCCTGCCGGAGGACATGACCGCGGCGCTGGCCGGACAGGTGTGGGGCTGGTCGGAAGAGGGCGTCGCCGACAAGCATGTCGACGCGCTCAACCTCGACCGTGGCGACCCGCGGTTGGCACTGACGCTGGAGTTGGCGCGTGAGCTGATCGGCACGCCCAGGCACTTGTCTCAGCACCCGGGCGGGTTTGTCCTCACCCGCGACCCGCTCCACCATCTGGTGCCGATCGAGCCCGCGGCCATGCCCAACCGGCGCGTGGTCGAATGGGAAAAGGAGGACATCGAGGAAGCCGGCATGATGAAGGTCGACATTCTCGGCCTCGGCATGCTCGGCTGCATGCGGCGCGCCTTCGACCTGCTGGCCGTGCACAAGGGCCTGCGGCTGACGCTCGACTGCCCCGAACTGCAGACCGACGACCCCGCGACCTTTGCCATGATCCAGAAGGCCGACACCCTCGGCACCTTCCAGATCGAGTCCCGCGCGCAGATGGCGATGCTGCCGCGGATGAAGCCCGAGACCTTTTACGACATCGCCATCCAGGTCGCGATCGTCCGGCCAGGGCCGATCCAGGGCGACATGGTCCACCCCTACCTCAAGCGCCGCGAGCAGCGGCGTCGCAACCCGAACATCGACTTCGAGTACCCCAGCCCCAAGCTCAAGGCAGTGCTGGAAAAGACGCTGGGCGTGCCGCTGTTCCAGGAGCAGGCGATGAGGGTCGCGATCGAGGGCGCGGGCTTCTCGCCGGCCCGCGCCGATGAACTACGCAAGGCGATGGCGACGTTCAAATACACGCAAGGGGTCGGCCAGTTCAAAGAGGAGCTGATGGCCGGCATGGCCAGGAACGGCATCGACCCCGAGTTCGCGGAGAAACTGGTCAAGCAGATCGAGGGCTTCGGCTCCTACGGTTTTCCCGAAAGCCACGCGGCCAGCTTCGCCAAGATCGCCTACGCCTCGTCCTGGATGAAGTGCCACCACCCCGACGTGTTCTGCGCGGCGTTGCTCAACGCGCAGCCGATGGGCTTCTACGCCCCCGCCCAGATCGTCCGCGACGCCCGTGACCATGGAGTGGAAATCCGCCCCGTGTGCGTCAACGACAGCGAATGGGATACGCGGCTTGAAAGCCCCTCTCCCCTCGCGGGAGAGGGTCGACTCGCGCGTGAGCGCGAGCGGGGTGAGGGGTGTGCTGATGCTGAAGCTGCCACACCCCTCACCCTCCCACGCGCTTGCGCGCGCGCGCCCCTCCCTTTCCGGCGAGGGGAGAGGGGCTTTTTACCCCTGCGCCTCGGCATGAAGATCGTCCACGGCCTGTCCGAAGCCGACGGCGCCCGCATCCTCGCTGCCCGGGGCGAGCGGCCGTTCCGGTCGGTCGAGGACATGTGGCGGCGTTCGGGCGTGCCGCTCGCCACCCTGGAGAAGCTGGCCAAGGCGGACGCCTTCCAGTCGCTGGGGCTGAACCGGCGGCAGGCGCTGTGGGCGATCCGCGGGCTGGGCGAGTCCCCGCTGCCGCTCTTGGAAGCGATCGAGCGCCGCGAGGAGCCGGTCGCGCTGGTGCCGCTCACCGCCGGGCGCGAAGTGGTGGAGGACTATCGCGCGACCCAGCTCACCCTGCGCCAGCACCCGCTGTTCTTCCTGCGCGACGAACTCGCCCGTCGCCGCATCGTCCGCTGCGCCGACCTCGGGGGCATCAAGGACGGCCGCAAGGTCGAGGTCGCCGGCATCATCCTCGTCCGGCAGAAGCCGGGCAGCGCCAAGGGCGTGCTGTTCATCACGATCGAGGACGAGACGGGCGTCGCCAACATCATCCTGTGGCCCGACCGCTTCGAGGCGCAGCGCACGGTGGTGAT
>NZ_CADCWA010000180.1 GCF_902806285.1 uncultured Sphingomonas sp.
GCTCGCTATACTGCGCGGGCGGCACCGGCAGCGGCTGCTGGTCCATGCGGCGCGGAGCCTGGACGTGCAGGACGTGATCCGTGACTGGCTGGCCGGCATCGAATGGAATGCCAAGACGCGGGTGAGCGTGGACGTGGACCCCTATAGTTTCGTCTGAAGAGCAACTTCCGACTCGACTGCTGGGCAACAGCTTTTAAGCTGCTCATGATCGGGTTGGGGGGCTTGTGATGGCATGGAGACATTTGGGGTTGGCGGTGGCGCTGGCGGCCGCGAGCCAGTCGGCCTGGGCGGGGTGGACGGAAGCCCGTTCCAAGCACTTCGTGATCTACTCGGAACAGAACCCCAAGCAGCTCCGGCAATATGCCGAGGACCTGGAGCGCTTCGACCAGGCGGTTCGCCTGCTCCGCAGCATGGGGGATCCGGAGCTCACCGATTCCGGCCGCTTGACGATATACGTCCTGCCATCCCAGGCTGCGGTGGCATCGCTGGCCGGGTCTCCGGGCAGCGGGATCGCGGGCATGTATGTGGGACGCGCTTCGGGCGCACGGGCCTTTGTCCACCGGCAGCGCGACAGCGACAACTACAACGACCTGCAGGCGCAGACCGTCTTCTTCCACGAATATCTGCATCACCTCATGCTGCAGGAACTCGAGCTGGCCGTCCCGGCATGGATCGTGGAGGGCACGGCGGAGCTCTATGCCACCGCATCGATCAACAAGGATGGTTCGGTGACGGTCGGCCGCGCCGCGCAGCATCGCGCCTATGGCCTGTTCGGGAGCAACCAGCTTTCGGTCGAGGACATGGTTGGAGCGACGCGTCAGAAGATGAGCCACGCGCAGCTGGACCAGCTTTACGGGCGCGGGTGGCTGCTCACCCACATGCTGACCTTTGAGCCGTCGCGAAAAGGACAGCTCGGCCGCTACGTGATGGGCATCCAGAACGGGATGACCGCGCTCAACAGCGCCAAGGCCGCGTTCGGCGACCTGAAGCTGTTGAGCAAGGACCTGAACCGCTACCTCGAACAGCGCAAGATCCTCGGGCTGACGCTCCCGGCCAACAAGTTCAAGGTCGCGCCGATCTCGCTTCGGCCGTTGAGCCCTGCGGAAAGCGCGATCGTGCCGGTCGTGATGCGATCCGAACGGGGCGTCGGCCCCAAGACGGCGCCGCGGGTCCTGAACGATGCGCGCAAGGTCGCCGCCCGCTTCCCGGGCGATCCCGAGGTGCTGGCTGCCCTCGCCGAAGCGGAGACGGACGCGGGCAACCATGCCGCTGCCGTGGCGGCGGCCGACGAGGCGCTGGCGCTGCGGCCGGCCTATTCCAAGCCGATGATCATGAAGGCTCGTGCGATACTGGCCAGCGGTCAGGCCGACCCGGCTAAAGTCGATTGGAAGGCAACGCGGGTCCTGATCGGCAGGGCCAACCGGCTCGATCCGGAGCATGCGGAGCCCTTGATGCTGTTCTATCAGAGCTACCTGCAGCAGGGCATGGAGCCGACCCGGAACGCAGTCGAGGGCCTGCTCTATGCGCAGCGGATCGTACCGCAGGATGGCAGTCTTCGCATGCTTGCGGTGCGTCAGTTGATCGCCGACAAGCAGTTGGCGGAGGCGCGGGCGTTGTTCGGTCCGATCGCCAACAGCCCCCATGCCGGCGAGTCCCGCGAGCGGCTTCAGCAGATTTTGCAGGCTCTTGCGCAAGGGAACGCAGCGCAGGCGATGGCCTTGCTCGACGCTGAGGAGGCGGACACGAAGGCAAACGGTCAAGGGGCGGCCAGCCGCTGAGCCGCCGCCGGCCGGCCTGGTACAACCGGCCGGCTGTGCCTCCGCCTGGCGGCACCGCGGCGGCCTCTGCCCGTTGAACCGGCGTGCCCACGCTCGTTCCCGTTCTCGGCGACCAATGCTCGCACCGGCTCGCTTCGCTGACGGCGAGCGATCCGGCGGACACTGTCGTGCTGATGATGGAGGTCGGCAACGAGTGCAGCTACGTGCTGCACCACAAGCAGAAAATCGTGCTGATCCTGTCGGCCATGCGCCACTTCGCGGCCGAGCTGCGGGAAGCGGGCTGGACGGTTGACTATGTGACGCTGGACGATCCGGCGAACACGGGCAGTTTCTCCGGCGAGGTCGGGCGGGCGGTCGAGCGGCACCGGCCGGACGCCATCCGCATCGTCGAGGCGGGCGAGTGGCGGGTGCAAAAGGCGATGGAGGGCTGGGGCGAGCGGTTCGGGGTGCCGGTCGAGATCCTCGGCGACGACCGCTTCATCTGTTCGCTGCCCGATTTCTTCACCTGGGCGGCGCAGGCGGACCGGCCGATGGAGTTCTTCTACCGCGAAATGCGGGTGAAGACCGGGCTGCTGATGGAGCCGGATGGGACGCCCGCGGGCGGGCAGTGGAACTACGACAAGGACAACCGGGCGGGACCGCCACACGAGGGCGACTTCCCGCGGCGGCGGCCGGTCGAGCCGGACGAGACGACGCGCGAGGTGATGGCGCTGGTGCAGCAGCGCTTCGGCAATCACTTCGGGCGGCTGGACAGCTTCGCTTTCCCCGTCACCGCGGCCGACGCGGAGGCGGCGCTGGACGAGTTCATCGCGAGCCGGCTGCCGAGCTTCGGCACCTACCAGGATGCGATGGTGATCGGCGAAGACCTGCTGTTCCACGCGGCGATCTCGACCTCGATGAATTGCGGGCTGCTCGATCCGCTCGACGCCTGCCGCCGGGTGGAGGCGGCGTGGCGGGCGGGCGCGGTGCCGCTCAATAGCGCGGAAGGCTTCATCCGCCAGATCATCGGCTGGCGCGAATATATGCGCGGCATGTACTGGCTGGAGATGCCGGAACTGCACGAGGCCAACGCGTTGGAGGCGACGCGGCCGCTGCCGGATTTTTATTGGACGGGCGAGACCGACATGCGCTGCATGGCCGAGTGCGTCCGCAACACGCGGGACAACGCCTATGCCCACCATATCCAGCGGCTGATGGTGCTGGGCAACTTCGCGCTGATCGCGGGCGTCGAGCCGCGGCAGATCAGCGACTGGTTCCTGGTGGTCTACGCCGACGCCTACGAGTGGGTCGAGCACGCCAACGTCATCGGCATGAGCCAATATGCCGACGGCGGGCGGATCGGGACCAAGCCTTATGCGGCGTCGGGCGCCTACATCGACCGCATGTCCGACTATTGCCGCAACTGCGTTTACGACGTGCGCAAGAAGGTCGGGCCGCGGGCGTGCCCGTACAACTCGCTCTACTGGGACTTCCTGGCGCGCAACGAGGACAAGCTCGGCGGCAACCCGCGGCTCAGGAACCAGTATCGGACCTGGGGGCGGATGGGCGCGGAGAAGAAGGCAGCCTATCGCGAGTGGGCGGCGCGGGTGCTGGACGCGCTTGTCCCCGCCGGCCCGGGCTGGGCGCGCCCGGACGACGGCAGCGGATCAGCAGCCTAGACGACCGGGCGGCCGTAGACGTTGCCCGACGGATAGTAGCGGCACACCAGATACTCGTGAGCGCGCGACGAGCGGACCGCGCAGCCCACGCGCTGGGTCTGGCGCGAGACCATCTGCGTATAATGGCCGACGTCCGACCAGCGGCCCGTGCGGCTCACCGCGGGGAACACGGCCGGGCGGAACCAGCGCCGCTCCGACAACCAGCCCCCGACCATGGAGTGGACGCTGTACGCGCCGCGCGTGCCCATCCACAAATTCTCGCCCTGCCCGACCCGCATGCCGGCCGGCGAGTGCCCCCAGCGGCCGGTCCGCGCCATCTGCGCCGCATAATGGTCCGCGGCCGCGGCCAGCGCCGGGTCCCAGGCCAGCGGCGCGACGTTGAACCGCCCGCGTTCCGAATTGTGCATCGTCAGGACCTGCCCGGCGAAGCCGTAGTTCGCACCCGCAGGACTCGCCAGCAGCGCCAGCGCAAGACAAGGCAATACCCCCCGCATCACCACTCCCCTTCCCCGATGAGAAGGCTGCTATGGTGAGGGGTCGAGTACTACCGTTCGGTAAACGCTTTTCCGTCATGCGAGCGGAACGCGCGACGAGATGACGGAACAAACTCGTGCGCTGTTAGAAGCAGGTGCCGATCGCTGTCGTGGACTGGGGAGCGGAAAGCTGGTTTGATCAGAAAGGCTTGCCGAATTGGGCGTTCTCGGCACGCGGGCTGGCAGGGGGGCAGGCGCGAGTTAACAGGGCTGAACGTCGGCCGTTCGGAAAGCCTCGCGCACGCCGGTCTCGGACACGCCGAAATCTTCCAGACGGTACCGATGCCCGTGATGACGGGGCCGCCGCGCCATCAGTCGCCGCATGCGGCGGAGCACGGGGTCGGTCAGCGGCATGTCGAGGAAGGCGTAGATGCGGTGCACCGCGGCTTCCCAGTCGGCGCCGACCTCGTCGAAGTCGACCGGCAGCTGAGGCACGTGCCGATGGTCGCGCAACACCGCCGCCATGCGCCGTTCGCGCCGGAGCGTCTCGCTGAACCACTCCGCACCGATCGCCCGAGGGTCGGCGAAGTCGCTGTGGATGCGGCGCTGGTGCCACACCAGGGAGGCCGAGGAGGCGACCACCGCGGCGGGGTCGCGGCCGAGGCGGAGCAGGCGGGCATCGGGGAACTGGCGGAGCACCGCGTCGAGCTCGCCCGTGAACTGCGGCGACTTGAGCAGCCAGGGCTTGGCGGGGTCGTCGCCGCGGCCCCAGCCCATGATCCGCAGCAAGGCGGCGAACTCGCCGTAGGGCACAGTGCCGTCGCGCTCGCAGGCGAAGGCGGCGAAGCGGGGCGCGTGCCACTGCAAGGCGAACTGCGCCCCGTGAAAGGAGAAGCTGTGCAGGCCGAACTCCTCCTCGGGCTCGAGCGGGCGGCTGGGGTGGATGGCGGCCAGCGCGGGATTGGCCAGCTCCAGGAAGTGCTGCACCGCCGTCGCCCGCACCCGGCGGCCGCGGCGGGGCACGGGCTCGAGCGTCTCGAACAGCCGGGTGTGCGCAAAGCGGTGATCTTGGGCGAGCAGCCGGTGCAGGCGGGTGGTGCCCGAGCGCATGTGGCCGAGGATGATCACGGGCGCCGCCACCGGCCGTTCGCCGATCTCGCGGTGCTGGCCGAGCAGCCGCTCCGCGCGGATCCGCAGGCGCAGCAGGGTGACCATCTGCCCGTTTGCGATCTGCCGCCCGAGCGGGTTCAACCGCGCATGCTCGCGCAGGTCGTGGAGCAGCAGCTGAAACGGCTCCTGCCAGTGGCGGCCGGGGATGGTCGTTACCCCCTCCTGCCGGCAAGCCTCGGCCACCAGCGCGGGGTCGTCGAGCACCGGCTCGGGCCACCAGCCCTTGTTCCAGGCCCGGGTCAGGAAGCGGTTGGTCGCGGTTACGAATGAAAGGTCATCGGGCAAGTCAGCCGAACAACGAGCCTGGCTCCCCGTCGGTTTCCGCGCGCAGCAGCCGGCGCTTGCGGTCGAGCCCGCCGGCGTAGCCGCCGAGCGAACCGTCGGAGCGGATCACCCGGTGGCAGGGGACCAGCACCGCGACCGGGTTGCTGCCGTTGGCGGTCCCGACCGCGCGCACCGCGCCGGGCTGGCCGACGGCCGCGGCGATCTCCGCGTAGCTGCGGGTCTCGCCGGGCGGGATCTTGCGGAGTTCGGCCCAGACCGCCTGCTGGAAGGCGGTGCCGGCGACGTCCAGCGGCAGCTCGGGCATGGCCGAGGGCGTGGCGACCGCCTGCAGCACCCCGCTCACCAGCTCGGCCATGGCGCCGTCATCGGCGAGGATCGTCGCATGGGGAAAGCGGCGGCGGAGCGCGCCCTCGTCCTCGTCGAAGGTCAGCCGGCAGATGCCGCGGTCGGTGGCGGCGATGAGCAAGGGGCCGAGTGGGCTGTCGACGACCGCGAAACGGATGGTCGCGCCGCGCCCGCCGTCGCGCCACACGGACGGGGTCATGCCCAGGCGCTCCCCGGCGTCCTGGTAGAAGCGGCTGGGGGCGCTGTAGCCCGCATCGTAGATGGCGTCGGTCACGGATGCGCTCTCCTCCAGGGTGCGTTCGGCGCGGCGGCTGCGCAGCGCGCGGGCGTAGGCCGCCGGGGACACGCCGAGGTCGCGGGTGAACAGGCGTTGGAAGTGATGCCGAGCGTAGCCCACGGCCTCAGCCACTTCATCCAGCCGGAGCGGCGCTTCCGCCCCTTCGATCAGTTGCACGGCCTTCGCCACCGCCGCCCGGTCCCGCGCAACCTGGTCGGGCTTGCAGCGGAGGCACGGACGATAGCCCGCGGCGCGGACGGCGGCCTCTTCGTGATAGATCGCCGCGTTCTCCCGCCGCGGGCGGCGCGCAGGACAGGACGGGCGGCAGTAGATGCCCGTGGTGCTGACCGCCACGAAGAAGCGCCCGTCATAGGTGCGGTCGCGGGCCTCGAAGGCGGTCCAGGCCTGGTCTTCAGCGAGGGGCGTGTCGATCATGCACCAGTCTCTAGCGCCTCGCCGCCCCGGCCGCATCCCGGAGCTTGCGGCCAAAGCGCAGGTGAGCACTTCACCTCGCCAATGTCGCGCGCGGCGGATTATCGGCGCGGCATGGCACCGACGTTCCACAGGGGCGAGCTGGACCGGGAGGACGTGCAGGCCCTGCTCGCGCTGCACTTCGCCGCGATGCGCGATCATTCGCCGCCTGACGCCTGCCATGTACTGCCGGCGGCGGCTCTGCGTGACCCTTCGATCACCTTCTTCAGCGTGCGGCACGCGGGCGAGCTGCTGGGGGTCGGAGCGCTCAAGGAACTCGAGGCGCTTCATGGAGAGATCAAGTCGATGCGGACCGCGCCGGCGGCGCTCGGCCAGGGCGTGGGCCGGCTGCTGCTGAGCAGGATCATCGAGGAGGCGCGGCGCCGCGGCTACCGCCGGCTGAGCCTGGAAACGGGCAGCGGGCCGGAGTTCGCGGGCGCGCTGCGCTTGTACGAGAGCGCAGGATTTCGGCCCTGCGCTCCCTTCGGCGGCTACGCGAAGACGCCGTTCACCCGCTTTCTCAGTCTCGACCTATGACCGGCGTGCTCGTGCGGGCGTCGATGATCTGGTCGCGCTGGTAGGCGAGGACGCCGGGCATGGGGGTCAGACGTTCGACCATCACCCCGAAGAAGTTGTCCATCTTGCCCGAAGCGCGGTAGCTTGCCGCGACCCGCGGGAGCGCCGCGAGCCGGGCGGGAACCGCCATTCCGGGCGCCGCGGGTTCGATCGCCAGGGAGGTGAGCCCGCCCTTGCCGCGGGTCATGCCGTGCCAGCTTTCCGCTTCCTTGACGGACACGCCGGGGACGGCCGAATGGTGGAGCTCGCCGAGGTCGGTGATGGTGCCGGGCGCGGCATCGAACTGGACCGTGCCCATGCACATGCATACGCCCAGACCGCCGGTGGCGTTGGCCAGCATGCGGCCGTAGACGCGGTAAGTGCCGGGCGGAACGGCGATGAACTGCGCCTTGCCCTCGAACACCCGGCCGCCCCAGACGGTCACGAAATTGTCGGACTCGATCGCCTTGAAGGCGAGGTTGGCATCGGTCGGCTCGACCGGCTTCTTCGGGCCCTCGCCCCTGAACTCGGGATTCTTGTTGCTGTTGTGAAGCTTGAGCTCGGCTTCGTAAGCCCGGAGCTGCTTGGCGTACTTCACGCGAGCCTTGGCCAGCGCCTCCGCCCGCTCCGCCCCATAGGCTGCCTGCTCGGCCGCCGTCGGCACGCGCAGCAGCTTGAGGTCGGTGCCGGCATTGCGGACCAGCAGGTAGGCGCGGGTCGGCTGGATGGTGAAGGGCGCGGTGGCCTTGAACTGCTCCGTCTGGAGCGGCTTGGCGGCGGCGGGTGCGGCAAGCGCACACGCGGCGGCGGCGAGAATGGTGGCGGTGCGCATCAGAACTCGAGCTCCTGGCTGGAAGGGCGGCCGGCGGTCGCGGCCTTGGCCTGCATCTGCAGAAACTTCTGCCGTTCCTCGTCGGGAACGGTGCGGTTGCCTTCCTCGAAGTTGAACCGCTGCCACAGGTCCTTGTTGAGGCCGTGGCGGGTGTAGCCCTTGAAGCCCATGCAGGTGCGCAGGTTCACCCGGCGCAGCCGGCGCCGCTCGGCCGAGCCGAAGATGGCGTCGACCATGAGGCTGCCGACCGCCCCGCCAAGCGCTCCGGCCATGGTCCCGGCGTAGGGATAGGGCACCTGCGTCCCCGTATGAAAGGAAACGCCGCGGGCGAGCGCGTCGCATTCGCGCACGTCCTGGTAGGCATCGGCGAAGCTGGCGCCTGGGCGGCTGAAGTAGAAATATTTGTCGTAGCCGCGCCGGTCGTCCTCCGTTTCGGCGAACGCCAGCGCCGGTGTTTCGACCTTGCTCGGATCGACCTCGATCGGTGAGAGATCGCGAGCCTTCACAGTTTGCGCCTGCGCCGCGGACGGCAGCAGCGCGAGCGCGGCAAGCCATGCCGCAACCCGGTACGAACCCATGTTATGCATCCCCATTGCCGTTGATCCGGCGGGCGGCAGAGTGCCGAGCAGCCCGCCGCCGGCCAACCGGTAGCGCGCGGGAATGAACAGCTGGTAAAAGGCTTGCGCGTCGCGCTCCGCCTTGCATCGCGGCAGGCCCCCTGCTAGGGGCGCGGCGACCCGGCTGGGGCGGGCGGTCTCGCGGCCGCTTACGCCCCGCTTTGCATATCTTTGACGGAGCTTTGGGCGCGTGGAGACATCCGGCGGCATTCGGTCCAGCCTAGCGGGGCGCTACGCGTCCGCGCTGTTCGACCTGGCCCGGGACGAGCGCCAGATCGAGGCCGTTGCGCGCAGCTTGGTGGAACTCCGTTCGACGCTGGGCAGCTCGCCCGAGTTCGCGTCGCTGACCAGCTCGCCGCTGATCGGCCGCGAGGACGCCGGCAAGGCCGTGGCCGCCACCGCCGCCGCCCTGAAGCTCGATCCGATCACCACCAATTTCCTCCTCGTGCTGGCCCGCAACGGCCGGCTGCGGCAGCTGCCCGAGATCATCCGGCTGGTTGCGCGGCTCGCCGCCGAGCATCGCGGCGAGACCACGGCGGAGGTCACCTCCGCCCGGCCGCTCGACGAAGACCAGCTGGACGCGCTGCGGCAGCAGTTGCGCGGGCGCGTCGGGACCGACGTCCGGCTCGACGCCCGGGTCGACCCCTCCATTCTCGGCGGCATCGTCGTCCGGCTCGGCAGCCAGATGATTGACGCTTCCATCCGCACCAAACTCAACACGCTTGCTCAGGCAATGAAGGGCTAACAATGGACATCCGCGCCGCTGAAATCTCCCGCGTCATCCGCGACCAGATCGCGAACTTCGATGCCGACGCGCAGGTCTCGGAAGTCGGGCAGGTGCTGTCGGTCGGCGACGGCATCGCGCGCATCTACGGCCTCGACAACGTCCAGGCGGGCGAGATGGTC
>NZ_CADCWA010000181.1 GCF_902806285.1 uncultured Sphingomonas sp.
GTCCTCGACCGACAGCCGCAGCTCCAGGTTCATCGGCACGCCGCCGAACATGCGCCCTTCCATGCGCAGGAAGCACAGCTTGTTGTCGTTCTGCCAGGCGACATAGTCGGATGGGCCGACATGGATGTTCTCGTCGTCCAGCCGGCGCTCGGCGACCGACTGCACCGCCTCCGTCTTCGACTCCTTCTTCTGCTTGAGGCGCGAGCGCTCGAGCATGTTGAGGAAGTCGGTGTTGCCGCCGGTGTTGAGCTGGTAGGTCCGGTCAAGCCGCACGCCGCGCTTGGCGAACAGGTCGGTCAGCACCCGGTGCACGATGGTCGCGCCCAGCTGCGCCTTGATGTCGTCGCCGACCACCGGCACGCCGCGTGTCGCGAAGCGCTGCGCCCAGGCAGGATCGCTGGCGATGAACACGGGGATGCAGTTGACGAAGGCGACCCCCGCCTCAAGCGCGCACTCGGCGTAGAACTCGGTGGCTTCCTGGCTGCCGACGGGCAGGTAGTTCATCAGGACGTGCGCGCCCGTCTCCTTGAGCACCCGCACCACCTCGGCCTGGTCGGGTTCGGCCTCGTCCGCGACCACGAAGCTGCGCTCCGCGGGGTAGTCCGCCATGTGGTCCGCGACGCCGTCTAGCCTGCGGCCCATCCGCACACGCGCGCCGGTCGGCGGCACATGATCGCAGAAGACCTGCGTGTTATTCGGGCGCGAGAAGATCGCTTCATTAATGTCGCGGCCGACCTTGCGCGCATCCACGTCCCAAGCCGCGACAACATGCAAGTCCTTGGGCCGGTAGCCGCCCAGGTCCCAATGCATCAGCCCAATCTGCTCGTTGGCTCCGCCATTCTGGTAATGGGCGATGCCCTGCACCAGGCTGGAAGCGCAGTTGCCGACTCCGACGACGGCAATGTTGATGGTCGGGTCCATGGGCATTCGTCCTTACTCCGCGGCCAGGCGGGTCTCGGCCGCGCTCGCGGGCGCATAGCGCTCGATCATCTGGGCGCAAAAATCGGCGAACTGCTGCGGATCACGCGGAGGGCTGGTATGGTGCGGGGCGATTCCGAGATGCTCGGGCGTGAAGCAGAAGGTCACGGTGGTGTCGAATTCCGCCAGCGCCTCCATCTGCCGGTCGAACCAGCCGATCGCATCGGGGCGGAAGCTGTCGGCCCAGCTGAGGCCGGTACGCAGTTTGGTAACGCCGAGCCGCTTCATCCAGGCGACCGCATCGTCGAGCCGGGGGTCCTGATAGTGGAACCACTGCATGAGGCCCATGTCCGCTGCATAGGGCTCGAACGCCTTGAGGCCCAGCTTGGGCGTCCCGTCGGCCTTGATCAGCCCCATGTAGAAGTGACGGTAGTAGCTCGACCCTTCCGCCTCGCGGTGGCGGGTGGTCGCGCCCCACTCCTGCGGCAAGTCGAACAGCGAATACCAGAAGACCCGCGGGACGGTGCCGATCAGCAGCTCGGCGGTGCGCTTGACCCCGAACTCCTGCACTTCCTCCGCGCCGAAGGAGCCGACGCCGACCTCGCTGACCCACAGCTCATGGTTCGGCACCACGCCTGCGATCTCGTCGACCTTGGCCGGCCACTCGTTGATGTTCCACAGGTTCCAGTCGAGCGGAAAGCCGTGCAGCGCCACCACGTCGACCTCATCCAGTACGCCGTACCCTTGCAGGCGCTGGATGAACGAGGGGTCGATCGGCGACATGCCGCCGAGCACGCGCTTCACGTCCGGGTTAACGTCGGCGATCGCCCGCGCCGCAAGCTTGGCCATCTCGCCGAACTTCGACCAGTCGGGATCGATCTCCGGGTCCCAATGCGACTTGTTGTTGGGCTCGTTCCAGATCATCGCGGCTTCGATCAAGCGGCTGGTCCTTTCGCGGGGTAGACGGCGCCGCCATGGCTGACCGGCTCGGGGCTGACCTGGGCCAGAAACACATCGCTGATCGGTTGCGCAAGGAGATTGAATCCGGCCGAGCGCAGCATGGCGGCGCAAGCGGCGCTGTTGGGCACCCACCAGTTGGTCGGATCGCCC
Source organism: uncultured Sphingomonas sp. (assembly GCF_902806285.1). Taxonomy (GTDB): domain Bacteria; phylum Pseudomonadota; class Alphaproteobacteria; order Sphingomonadales; family Sphingomonadaceae; genus Sphingomicrobium. Next base: position 2,029 of record NZ_CADCWA010000181.1, read on the forward strand.
GCCAACCGGTGCTCGACGAAGTACATCAGCGGCCAGCCCTCGCCTTCGATCGCCTTCACGCCGTCGAAGAACTCGTAGTCGGGCTCCGGCGTGGCGTGCTTGGTGGAACCCGCGGTCAGCGACTGGAACAGCAGCAGGTCGCCGGCGACATGCTCACGGATGAGGTCGAGCGCCAGCAGCGGGTGGCGGAGATGGTAGAGCACGCCCATGAAGATGACGAGGTCGAACTGCTCGCCGAGCGCGGCCACGTCCCACACCTCGCCCCGGCGGAACTCGACATCGTCGAAGCCCAGCACCTCGGCGGCGAAGCGCGCTTGGCTCAGGTAGCGCTCGTCATGGTCGATCCCGAGCACTCGGCTTGCGCCGCGCCGCTTCATCTCGAAGCTATAGAAGCCGGCGTTGCAGCCGATGTCGAGCACGCTCTTGCCCGAGAGGTCCTCCGGCACCGCGTGCGCGAAGCGGCGGAACTTGCCCGCGGGATAGTCGAACAGGAAGTGGTCGGGAGCGGTCCGCACGCCATGGAGGTCCAGGTCGTGGAACCACGGGCCGAGCTCCTTCACCCGCTGCTCGATCGCGCGGCGATCGGAAGCTTGGCTGGCAGCCAGCATCAGGCGGCTGCCTTCCGGGGCGCACCGACGGACAGTCTCACGACCGATGCCGGCCCAGCCTCGAACCTCAATATGTCGTCGAGCGAGCGGCCGTGCTCCCGGCACAGCAGCGCACGGATGATGTCGCAGTGCGTGACCAGCACCACCGTCTGTCCCCCGTGGCGCTGCCCGACCTCGTCGACAAAGGCGGCCGCGCGATCCAGGGCTTCGGTCATGCTCTCCCCGCCGGGGCAGCGGGCCACCGAGCGCCGGCTGTTCCACCGGTCCCACTCGGGCTGCCCGTCCAGCTCCTCGAAGCTCCGCCCGGTCCATGCGCCGAAGTCGATCTCGTCGAGCGCCTCCGTGACGGTCGCCGGCAGGCCGTGAACGGCCGCGATTGCTTCCGCGGTTTGCCGAGTGCGCAGGCGGGGGCTGGCGTAGACCGCCGCCACCGCATCACGCGACAACTCGGCCGCGAGCGCGTCGGCCTGGCTCCTTCCATCCTGCGTCAAGCCGCCATCGGACCCGCGGCCGGTAAGCCGGTGTCCGAAGTCGGCGTGTGCGGCATGCCGCACAAGCAAGATGGTTGCTGCCAGTAGTGCCTCCCTGTTCGCCGTCCCAACAGGGGCTTGTAAGCTTTGTTCCCGTGGGCGCAAGCTTTGTTCCCTTGCGCGCCGCGGCAAACGGGAACATAGATGAAGAAGGATCATTTTGCGGCCACAACGATTATCGGCAGAAATCAGCCGCGGCAACAAGGGGCGAACAGTTGAGCGAAACCGTTCTGATCACGGGGGGAGCGGGCTTTATCGGACGGTTCGTTTGTGACGAATTGCTCCGGCGCGGACACAGGGTGCGCGTGCTCGACAGCCTGATCGAACAAGTTCACGGCGACGTGGAGCGACCCGAAGCGCTTGCCGCGGACGTGGAGCTGATCCGCGCCGACGTCCGCAACGGCGACGCGGTCACCAAGGCGCTCAAGGGCGTCGACAGCGTGATCCATCTCGCGGCCGAGGTGGGCGTTGGTCAATCGATGTACGCGGTCGAGCGCTACACCAGCGTCAACGACGTCGGCACCGCCGTCCTGACCGAGAAGCTGATCGACAATCCCGTGCGCCGGATCGTCACCGCCTCCTCCATGAGCATCTATGGCGAAGGCCTCTACCGGGACCAGGACGGCAACTTCGTCCAGGACGCGGAACGGGCGCCACGCACCTGCGACAGTCAGAGCTGGGACCCGCTCGACCAGCAGGGCCGGCCGCTGACCCCGGTCGCCACGCCCGAGTGGAAGCAGCCCAACCTTGCCTCCATCTATGCGCTTGGCAAATATGTGCAGGAGCGCACCACCATGATCATGGCGGGCGCCTACGGCATGGAAGGCGTGTGCCTGCGCCTGTTCAACGTCTACGGCCCGGGACAGGCGCTCTCCAACCCGTACACCGGCGTGCTGGCAATCTTCTCCTCGCGGCTGCTCAACGGGCAGAAGCCGGTGATCTTCGAGGACGGCGGGCAGCGCCGCGACTTCGTCTACGTCGGCGACGTCGCCCGCGCGTTCGCCGATGCGCTGGAGCTGCCGCAGGCGGCCGGCGGCGTGTTCAACATCGGCTCCGGCCAGGACCGCTCGGTGACGCAGGTCGCGCAATCTCTCGCCCGCGCCATGAACCGCAACGACATCGAGCCGGAGATCGTTGGCAAGACCCGCGTCGGCGACATCCGCCACTGCTTCTGCGACACCACCCTCGCCGCGGACCGGCTGGGGTATCGCGCGACCAAGGACTTCGAGGAGGGCCTGGCCGAACTCGCCGGCTGGGTCGCAAGCCAAGAGGCGGTGGACCGCGTCGACCAGGCCAAGGCGGAGCTGGAGCAGCGGGGATTGGTCGCTTGACCGGGCCGGCCCTGATCGGCCGCAAGCCGGTGCTGGTGACCGGTGGCGCGGGGTTTATCGGCTGCAACATCGCGAACCGGCTGGCGCGCGAGGGGCGCGACGTGCTGGTCTACGACGCTCTGTCGCGCCCCGGAGTGGAGCGCAACCTCCACTGGCTGCAGTCGCGGCACCGCGAGCGGATCAGCTTCGTCCGCGCCGACGTGCGCGACGAGGACAGCCTCGCCGCCGCCACCCGCGGGAGCGAGGCCGTGTTTCACATGGCGGCGCAGGTCGCGGTCACCACCTCCATGGCCGACCCGCGCGAGGATTTCGACATCAACGTCCGGGGCACGCTGCACCTGCTCGATGCGCTGCGGGGGTCCGGGCGGCGCGTGCCGCTGATCTTTGCGTCCACCAACAAGGTGTACGGCGACCTTGCCGACCTCGAGTTCGAACTTGACCGTGGGGCTTACCGGCCGGTTGACGCAGCCGTCAGGGAGCACGGCATTCCCGAAACCCGGCCGCTCGACTTCCACACGCCCTATGGCTGCTCCAAGGGCGCGGCGGACCAATATGTGCTCGACTACGCCCGCAGCTTCGGCCTGCCCACCGCCGTCGTCCGGATGAGTTGCATCTACGGCGAGCGGCAGATGGGGACGGAAGACCAGGGCTGGGTCGCCCACTTCCTCATCCGCGCGCTGGAGGGCGAGCCGATCACCCTTTATGGCGACGGTCACCAGGTCCGCGACATCCTGGACGTGCGCGACGCGGTCGACGCCTACATGGCGGCGCTGAGGCAGATCGACCGGATCGGCGGCCGCGTGTTCAACCTCGGCGGCGGCCCCGGGAACGCCGTCTCGCTGCGGCAGATCGTCGCGGCAATCGGTGAGATCACCGGCCGGGAGCCCGACGTCCGCTTTGCCGACTGGCGCGCCGGCGACCAGCGCTACTTCGTCGCCGACACGCGGCTGATCCGCTCCGCCCTCGGCCTGGGCGAAGCGCGCGGCTGGCGGGAGGGCGTCGCCGATCTTGCGGCCTGGCTGGCCGAGGAACGCGGTCTGACCTTCGGCCGTGAGCCGATGCCGGTGAAAGTCCGGGCGTGAGCCGGCGTCTGCGCCTGTTCCTGACGACCGACGCGGTCGGCGGCGTGTGGACCTACTCGCTGGAGCTCGCGGCGGCGCTTGCGGTCAGCCATGACGTCGCCGTGATCCTGGCAACCCTGGGTCCGTCGCCCCGCTCGGAACAGCGGGAGCGCGCCGCCGCCATCCCGGGCCTGCAGCTTGTGGACACGGGCCTGCCGCTCGACTGGACGGCGGACAGCCGAACCGAGCTGCGCGACGCCGCCGCGGCCCTTGCCGCACTGGCAGGCAGGGCGGAAGCCGACGTGGTTCAACTCCATGCTCCCGCCCTCGCCTGTGCGGACTACCCCGCGCCGGTGGTCAGCGTCATGCACAGCTGCGTCGCCACCTGGTGGACCGCCGTTCGCGGAACCGACCTGCCGCTGGATCTCGCCTGGCGTACCGAACTGGCGCGCGAGGGGATGGCGGGCTCGGACCTGCTTGTCGCGCCGAGCCGAGCCTTCGCCCGAGCCGTGCAGCACAGCTACAGGCTGACGCAGCCGCCCGTCGCCGTCCACAACGGCCGCTCGCCCCTGCCCCGTGATCCCGTGCAGCAGGCGAACCATGCCTTTACAGCGGGCCGCCTGTGGGATGACGGCAAGAACGTGGCGGCGTTCGATCGTGCTGCAGCGCTCGCCGGCACCCCGTTTCGAGCGGCGGGGCCCGCCCGCGGCCCCAATGGCGCGGGGATCGAGTTGCGGCACGCGCAAGCCGCAGGCCTGTTGCCGGAAGACCGGCTTGCCGCGGAGCTGGGGGCGCGGCCGATCTTTGTCTCGACCGCGCTCTACGAGCCGTTCGGCCTGTCTGTGCTGGAGGCGGCTCAGGCGGGCTGCGCCCTTGTTCTGTCCGATATCCCGACCTTTCGCGAGCTGTGGGAGGACGCGGCGGCCTTTGTCGAGCCGACGGACGAGCAGGCGATCGCCGAAACTGTAGATCGGTTGGCGGCCCACCCCGACGAACGCGAGCAGCTCGGCGCCGCGGCCCGGGAACGCGCTGGGCGCTTTACGCCCGATACGATGGCGGGGGCGATGATGACCCGATACCGCGGCCTGCTCGGCCGGCAGCGGAAGGCCGCGGCATGAAGGTCGCCTACTTCACCCACTCGCTGCAGAGCTGCTGGAATCACGGCAATGCTCATTTCCTCCGCGGCGTCCTGCGGGAGCTCCAGGCCCGCGGGCACGAAGTGGCGGCGCTCGAGCCCGCGGGGGCGTGGAGCCTCCAGAACCTGCTGGAGGACAATGGTTCGGAAGGCCTGAGAGCGTGGCAGGAGGCGTACCCGGAACTGCGCTCCACCATCTTCAAGGCTGACGCGGAGCCCGCGGCGCTGGTCGAAGGCGCCGACCTGGTGATCGTTCACGAATGGAACGAGCCGGCGCTGGTCGCTGCCGTCGGCAAACTCCGCAAGCAAGGCGCCCGCTTTACCCTGCTGTTCCACGACACACACCATCGCGCGGTAAGCGATCCGGACGCCATCCGCGCGTTCGACCTCAGCGGCTACGATGGGGTGCTGGCGTTCGGCGAAACGCTGAGCGAGGTCTATCGTCGCTGGGGCTGGGCCGGCCGGGTCTGGACCTGGCACGAGGCCGCCGACACCCGGCTGTTCCACCCGCGGGAGCACGAAGACGATCGGGACGGCCTGGTGTGGATCGGCAATTGGGGCGACGGGGAGCGCTCGGCGGAGCTGGAGGATTATCTGTTCCGCCCGGCCCGCGAGGCGGGGCTGCCGCTCGACATCTACGGCGTCCGCTACCCGGCGGAGGCACTGACCGCGCTGGAGCGTTACGGCGTGCGCTACCGCGGCTGGCTCCCCAACGCCCGCGCGCCAGAGGTGTTCGCGCGGCACCTCGCCACCGTTCACGTGCCGCGGCGCTTCTATACCACGCTGCTGCCAGGCATTCCGACCATCCGGATGTTCGAGGCGCTGGCCTGCGGCATCCCGCTGGTGTCCGCCCCGTGGGACGACCGCGAGGGCCTGTTCACGCCCGGCGAGGACTATCTGGTGGCGCACGACGGCGCCGCCATGACCCGGCACTTACGCGCCCTCGCGAACGATCCCGAACTCCGCCGCGCCCTCGCCGAACGGGGCCTCGCCACCGTGCGCGCCCGCCACAGCTGCGCGCACCGGGTGGACGAACTGCTGGCGATCGCCGCGCAACTCAGCCCCGAAAAGGCCGCCGCATGAAACTCGCCTTCTACGGCTCCAGCCTGCTGTCCTCCTACTGGAACGGCGCCGCGACCTATTATCGCGGCATCCTCAGCCAGCTGGCGAAGCGCGGCTACCAGATCACCTTCTACGAGCCGGACGCCTTCGACCGGCAGCAGCACCGCGACATCGATCCGCCTTCCTACGCCCGCTCGATCGTCTATCCGGCGACCCCGGACGGCCTTCGCGCCGTGCTTGGGGAGGCGCATCGGGCCGACATCGTGGTCAAGGCCAGCGGCGTCGGCGTATTCGACGACGAGCTGCTCGAGGGCGTGCTCGACCACGCGGCCCCGCACGCGCTCAAGCTCTACTGGGATGTCGATGCCGCAGCGACGCTGGAGGAGATTGGCGCCCTCCCCGACCATCCGCTTCGCCGCCGGCTGCCCGACTTCGACCTGGTACTCACCTATGGCGGCGGTCCGCCGGTGGTGAACAGCTACTCGGGCTTGGGCGCGCGCCGCTGCGTGCCCATCTACAACGCGCTCGATCCCGAGACCCATCACCCGGTCGCGGGCGACCGGCACTTCGCCGCGGACCTGTCCTTCCTCGCCAACCGGCTGCCCGACCGCGAGGCACGGGTCGAGGAGTTCTTCCTCCGTGCCGCCGCGGCCCTGCCGGAGAAGCGTTTCCTGCTTGGCGGCAACGGGTGGGAGACCAAGGCCATGCCAGCGAACGTCCGGGCGCTCGGCCATGTCGGCACCCGCGATCACAACGCGTTCAACTGCACCCCGACGGCCGTGCTCAACGTCGCGCGCGACAGCATGGCCAACATCGGCTTCTCACCCGCCACCCGGGTGTTCGAGGCCGCGGGCGCCGCGGCCTGCCTGATCACCGACGCGTGGGAGGGGATCGAGCTGTTCCTGAAGCCGGAGGAGGAAGTGCTGGTCGCGCGCGACGGGCAGGACGTAGCGGAGCAACTCCGTACGCTTACGCCGGAGCGCGCCCGCGCCATCGGCCAGGCCGCCCTCGCCCGCGTGCTGCGCGAGCATACCTACGCCCAGCGGGCGGTCCAGGCCGACCAGGTGCTGCGCGAGGAACTCGCCGCCAAGCGCGAGACGGTGGCGGCATGAAGCTGGTCGTCCTCGGCCTGTCGCTGTCCTCGTCCTGGGGCAATGGCCACGCCACCACCTTTCGTGCGCTGCTGGAGGCGTTCGCCAAGCGGGGCCACGACATCCTGTTCCTGGAGCGCGACGTGCCCTGGTACCGCGGGCAGCGCGACCTCCAATCCCCGAGCTACTGCCGGCTGGAGTTCTACGGCGATCTGCCGGAGCTGGAGCGCTGGCGCGGGGAGATCGCGAACGCCGACGCTGTGGTGGTGGGGTCCTATGTTCCGGACGGCGTGGCGGTGGGCCGCTTCGTTCAGGAAGTGGCGCAAGGCACCACCGCCTTCTACGACATCGACACGCCGGTGACCCTGGCCAAGCTGGAGCGCGGCGACTTCGAATATCTTTCGCCGGAGATCATCCCAGGCTACGACCTTTACCTGAGCTTCACCGGCGGGCCGACGCTCCGCCACATCGAACAACGTTACGGCTCCCCTGCCGCAAGGCCGCTCTACTGCTCGGTCGATGCCGACAAGTACCAGCCGCAGGACGTGCCCCAGCGATGGGACCTGTCCTATCTCGGCACCTACAGCGACGACCGGCAGCCGACCGTGGAGCGGCTGCTGGGCGCGGTCGCCCGCGCCCTGCCCGACCGCCGCTTCTGCGTGGCCGGGCCGCAATATCCGGCCGGCATCGATTGGCCAGCCAATGTCGAGCGGATCGACCATGTCCCGCCCGCCGGCCACCCGGCCTTCTACGCCGCCAGCCGCTTCACCTTGAACGTCACCCGCGCCGACATGATCAAGGCCGGCTGGTCCCCCTCCGTCCGCCTGTTCGAGGCCGCAGCCTGCGGGACGCCGATCATCTCCGACGTTTGGGAGGGGCTCGACCAGCTGCTGACACCCGGCAGTGAAATCCTGCTAGCTGGGATTACCGAGGATGTGATCGCTGCGTTAACGGAAATATCATCCGAGCAGGCGGAGGGTATCGGGCGCGCTGCAAGGGCTCGCGTTCTCCGGGAGCATACCGCCCGTCATCGGGCGGCAGAGCTCGAGCGTTATTTGACCCAAGCGCCTTCCGTCAGGCAGGTTGCGCCGAGCGAAGGAAGGTTGTTTGCATGATCGGTGACAAATCCGATCCCAAGCGGGTCCTGGTTGCCGGGGGCGCCGGCTTCATCGGATCGCACCTGGTGGACCGGCTGCTGGCGAACGGCGGCGAGGTCGTCGTCCTCGACAATCTGCTAACCGGCCGGGAAGAGAACCTCGCGCATCTACAGGGCGTTCGCGGGCTGAGCTTCGTCAAGGCGGACATCGTTGACGAGCTCCCGCGGAAGCTGGCGAGGGGACGGTTCGACCAAGTCTACAATCTCGCCTGCGCCGCCTCTCCGCCCCGCTACCAGGCGGATCCCGAGCATACCATGCTCACCAACGTGCTCGGCACGCGCAACCTCCTGCGGCTGGCGGAGGCTCACCGCGCGCGCTTTCTGCTGTTCTCCACCAGCGAGGTGTACGGCGATCCAGAGATGCACCCGCAGCGCGAGGATTACCGCGGCGCCGTCAGCTGCACCGGCCCCCGCGCCTGCTACGACGAAGGCAAGCGGGCCGCCGAAACGCTGACCTTCGACTTTGCCCGCGCTGGCCGCGTGGACGCCCGGGTGGTGCGCATCTTCAACACTTATGGTCCGCGCATGGACCCGGACGATGGCCGGGTGGTGTCGAACGTCATCTGCCAGGCGCTCGCGGGCGAGCCGATCACCATCTACGGCGACGGCAGCCAGACCCGCAGCTTCTGCTACGTCGACGACCTGGTCGACGGCCTCCTCGCGCTGATGGCCCACGATGGCGAGCAGCCCGGGCCGGTGAACCTCGGCAACCCCAACGAGCTCACCGTGCGCGATCTGGTCGACCGGGTGGTTGCCTTGACCGGCACGAGAAGCCCGGTGACCTACCGGCCGTTGCCGCAGGACGACCCCCGCCGCCGCCGCCCGGACATCAGCCTCGCCCAACAGCTGCTGGGGTGGGAGCCCAAGGTCGGTCTCCAGCAGGGCCTGGAAGCCACCACCGCCTACTTCGCCGAGGAGCTGCGCCGGCAGCCGCCGCGGTCGGGAGAGCCCGCGCTCGCCGCCGCGGAATAAACGGCGGGTGCTGGTCTACGGGGATGGTAGCGAGCGGGTCGATCCGCGTGTCCGGCTCAAGGAGATCGCTCAACGCCTGAGCCGCGACCGGCTGGACCACGACCGGCTGACCGGCTGCTTCGTCGATCTGGCAGGCGTGACCCAAGGGGTGGCGGACGCCGACTTTGCTGCTGCCGGTTCCGATCGGGCACGCCCCGCGGAAGCGGTGCTGCTGGAACAGCTGACGGGCCTCGCCGACCGGCTGCTCCGATCGTGGGACGGCGAGTGCACGGGTGGACCCGGGCAACAGCTTGTTCCCCCCGAGAAGCTGCCCGGCGAGGTCGAGGTCCGCCTGCCGGAGGGCTACGCCTTTTACGCGCTTCGGCCCGAGGCTTACGGCCTTGCCGCGCGCCGACTGCGGCTGACCGCGCCACCGCGGGTGATCGGGCTGCGCAGCATCGGCACGGGGCTCGCCTGCATGGCCGCCGCCGCTATGAACGCCCCTCCGCCGTTCACCCTGCGACCCGTGGGCGATCCGTTCGGCCGCCACCTGTGCGTAGCTCCGGAATTCGAGCTCGAGATCCTGGCCGGTGATTGCCATTACGTCATCGTCGACGAAGGCCCCGGAATGTCGGGCAGCAGCTTCGGCGCGGTTGCCGACTGGCTGGAGGAGCGCGGCGTCGTCCCGGAGCGAATAGCGTTCCTGCCCGGGCATCCGGGTCCGCTCGGCGCCCAGGCAAGCACGCGCCACCGCGAGCGTTGGGCATCGGCCCAGCGGCCCGTCGTCGCGCTGGACCGGCCGGAGGTCGGATGGCTCGAGCCGCTGATCGGCCCCGTGTTCGAGCCCATGCTGGACCTATCCGGCGGTGCCTGGAGAACCGAGTGCCGCATACCGGAGCCGGACTGGCCGGCGGTCGACCCGATGTGGGAACGCCGCAAGTTTCTGGCCGCGACACCGACCGGTGACTGGCTCGTCAAGTTCGCCGGCTTGGGGCGGATCGGCCAAGAGAAGCTCCGGCTCGCGCGCAGGCTCCACGCGGCAGGGTTCGGCCCCGAGCCGGGCGGCCTGGTCCACGGCTGGCTGGTGACCCGCTGGCACCCGGATGCGGTGCATACGCGTCCGAGCCTCGACGAACTTTCCGCCTATCTGAGGCTCCGGGCCAGCCTGCCCGCCCCACGTTCCGGCGCGTCGCCCGAGCGGCTGCTAACGATGATCCGCCGCAACTTGCCCGCGCTTGCCGAGTGGGCGCCCGACCTCAACCGGCTGCATCCCAAGCCCGTATGCACCGACAACCGGCTGGCGCCGCACGAATGGCTGCGGCTGCCGTCGGGTCGGCTGTTCAAGGCCGATGCGCTCGACCATCATGCGGCGCACGACCTGATCGGCTGCCAGGACATCGCCTGGGACGTTGCCGGCGCGATTGCCGAACTCGAACTCAACGCAGACGAGGCTCACCAGCTCGCCTCCGCAGTCGCGGCCGACGGAGCGTTGCTCGTCTTCTACCAGCTGGCCTATGCGGCCTTTCGCGCCGGTGCGCACCGGCTCAGCGCCTCCACCCTCGACCATTGGCCCGAGGAACAACGCCGTCACCTCCGCGCCGCGGAGCGGATCGAGCGGAAGCTACCGCCCGTAGATCCGGTCCAGCACGCCGGCGACCTCCACCAGTCGCCGCACCTCGGGGTCAAACCGGGCGCCTGAAGCCAGCCGCCGCGCCCAGTCCGCCGCCGCGCGTCCGCCCCAATCGTCCTCGCGCCCAGCCAGCGGCGTGCTGGACGTCCCATGCATCCGAACCGCATCGAAGGCATAGAAACTGCCGTCCACGTTGCGCAGCGCGGCTCCTCCGCCAGCTCCGTAGAATTCGGCGGAGATCACCGCCTCCTGCCCGGCGGGCAGCCGCCATGAACAGGCGAGCCGAAGCACTGCACCGTTCACCAGCGTGATGGTCGCGACCGCATAATCCTCGCATTGCCGGGCCGCGTCCCGCAGCGGCTCGCCGCCGCTCAGCAGGTGCGACTGCACCTCCGCCACCTCCGGCCAGTCCAACGCCCAGAGCGCGAGGTCGACCAGGTGAACGCCAAGGTCCATGACGCAGCCGCCGCCCGACAGCGCCGGATCGTAGAACCACGGCTTGTCCGGGCCATAAGCGTTGTGGAAGGTCAGGTCGGCCGCGAACACCCGGCCCAGTTTACCTCCGCGGACCAAGTCGCGGATCGCCTGCATGCCGGCCGTGAAGCGATAGCTGAGATCCACCCCCAGCAGGCGGTTCGCCCGCTCCGCCGCCTCGACCACCGCGCCCACCTCCGCCGCCGTCCGCCCGAGCGGCTTCTGGCAGAACACCGCCGCCCCGGCCTGCAGCGCCTGGATCGACTGTTCCGCGTGGAGCGCGCTGGGGCTGGCGATCACCAGCCCGTCGAGGTCTTGGGCCAGCAGTTCGTCGAGGCTCTCCACCGCGGCCGCTCCCGGCGCGAGGGCGATCGCCGCGGGCCGCATCTCGGCCGAAGGGTCCGCTATGGCGGCAACCTCGATCGCGCCCGTGCCGATCATTGCTTCCATCCGGTGCCGGCCGATCCAGCCCACACCGAGGAAGCCGATCCGCGGTTTCGAACTCATGGAACCACCAGCGCCTTCAGGAACCCGTCCGGCCGGTCGCGGGTGTCGTTGAGCGCGTCGCCGAGCCGCTCGAGCGGATAGCGGTGCGTGTACAGCGGCGACGGGTCGAGCCGCCCGCTGGCGACCGCGTCCACCGCCTCGCGGATGCCCTCGATGTAGCGGGCGGGATCGCGCTCATGGGCGTTGATCACGTCCAGCCCGCGCCAGTTCCACAGCCACATGTTGACCTGCCGCGGACCGTCCTGGTGGTAGCCTGCGACGATCAGCTTGCCCCGCTCCGCCGTGAGCTCCGCAGCCAGGTCAAGCGGCCACTGCTTGCCGACCGCCTCGATCACCCGCTCGCAGAAGCTGCCGTCGGTGAGTTCTTTGACCCGTTCGATGATCCGCGCGTGATCGTCCATCGGGATCACCTCGGCCGCGCCGAACTGCCGGGCCACGTCCAGGGAAAAGGGGCGGCGCGAGACGGCGATCACCCGCGCCCCCGCGTCCGTGGCCAGGCGCGTCAGAACCGCGCCCAGAAAGCCGATGCCGACGATCGCGACCGTCTGGCCAGCCCGGATTTCGCTCCGGCCAAAGATGTTGAAGGCGCAGCCCAGCGGTTCGCCGGGGAAGGGCTGGCCGTGGAGCGCCGGGGGGAGCTTCACCACCGCGTCGGCCTCAGCGATGTCGAAATCCGCATAGCTCTTGTAGCTGAGCGCCGCGACGCGGTCGCCGACCTGCACGGCGGTGACACCCTCGCCGACCGCATCGATCAAGCCCCAGCCTTCGTGCCCCATGCCCCCAGGCTCCCCGGGGAAGCTCATCCACTCGGGGCCGGACCAGGGCGTCAGGTTGGACGCGCATACCCCGCAGCCTTCGAGCTTGACCCGCACCTGCCCGGGCCCGGGCTCCGGGCGCTCTACCTGCTCCAGTCGCATATCGCCTGGGCCCGCCAGCACCGCGGCCCACATCGGCTGGTTCATCGTCAAGCTATCGGTCATTTCTGCCTTCGATCATTGTGCCGCCATACCGCCCGTCTTACGCACGTCATCCGCCAGCGACATCCTTTGGGCGGGCGAAGTAGTCGAGGTACCATGGCACCGCCAACGCCATGCCCTCGGCCACGGTATGGCTCGGCTGATAGCCCAACAGCGTGCGCGCCTTGCCGATATCGGCTAACGAGTGCCGCACGTCGCCGGGGCGGAACTCGCCCATCTGCGGCTCGCGCGCGTAATGCACCTGATGCTTCCTTAGCGCATCGCGGATCAGTCCGAACAGCTGCAACAGGCTGGTGCGTTCGCCCACGGCGACGTTGTAGACCTGCCCCTGCGCCTCGTCTCCGGCCAGGGCCGCGCGGATGTTGGCCTGGACCGCGTTGGCGACGTAGCAGAAGTCGCGGCTGGTCTCCCCGTCGCCGTTCACCGTAACCGGCTCGTCCCTGATCATCGCCGCCGCCCACCTGGGGATCACCGCCGCGTAGGCGCCATCGGGGTCCTGCCGCGGCCCGAACACGTTGAAGTAGCGCAGGCCCGTCGCCTTCACCCCGTAGCTCCGCGCGTAGACGGAAGCATAGATTTCGTCCGCGAGCTTGGTCGCGGCGTAGGGTGAGAGCGGCGCTCCGATCCGGTCCTCGCGCTTGGGCAGGTCGGGGCTGTCACCGTAGGTCGAGCTGGAGGCGGCATAGACGAAGCGCCGCACGCCCGCCCGCCGCGCCGCGTCGAGCATGTTGAGGAAGCCGGTGACGTTCACATCGTGGGAGGTCAGCGGATCGGCCAACGAACGCGGCACCGAACCAAGCGCGGCCTGGTGCAGCACCACATCCACGCCGGCTACCGCGGCAGCGCAGGCGTCGCGATCGCGGATGTCGCCTTCCACGAAGCGAAAGCTCTCGTCGAACCGCCCGGGCGCCGCGCCCCGCAGCTCCTGAAGGTTGCGGCGGTTACCGGTGGCGAAATTATCGAAACCGACCACGCGTTGCCCAGCCTTTAGCAGCGCTTCCGCCAGGTTGGAGCCGATGAACCCGGCCACACCGGTAACCAGCCAGCTGGACCGCTGGCCGGCGAGCAGGCCGGAAAGCCGGGGATCGAGGATGACACTAGCCTTTCCCTAACGAAGCAGCGCCCCGCTAGAGAGATGCAGGCGAAACGGCAACGCCCAACCGGCCACGGGTGTGGACGGGTGGCCTAGTAGCGCGTGCCGGTCCCGCCCGGGCCCTGCGACATGCGCTTGTTGTTCCTGTAGTAGGCGAGTCCCGCGCCCGCGGCGGCGCCGATGATCGGTCCGATGAACGGCATGGGGATGCCGATCAACGCACCCACCGCCGCGTATTTGGCCATCTTCTTGCCCAATGCCTTGTCCTGCATGTCCTTGCTCCTTCGCCGCGACGGTGATCAAACTCCCGCCAACCGCCTTCGTTGCGCCGCACCTCGGAGCACCCGATCATGAGGCGCAACGTTCCGCCACCATTCGGCCTGCCTCGGTCAACGATGCTTCAGTCCGTGCGCACGCTTTGGGATGTGGCATGCCCATCAGAGGCTACTCTCGTTCCGCCCAGGTAGAAAGGACGCCGCGGCCGTGGGCCGCGACGCCTATGCCGTATAAGGGAGTGCGCAGCCGATTACGGCCGAGTGTCCCGCCGAGCGTCGACGTGGACGTCCGGTTCATTCTTTCTGAGACCAAGAAGACCCGCGAGGCCAAGGAGCCCCAACAGGCCCCAGTCGAAGCCGTCGTCATCATCTTCGCGCTCGTAGCTTGCATCGGCGCCGTTCACCGCAGCGTGGGTGACGCTTGGCACGGCGGTCATCGCGAAGACCGCGATCGCCACATTCCTGATCGCTTTGCGGGTCATACGTTCCTCCGGTCGTTGCGGGCGTCGATGTGGATGTCGTGCTTCTTCTTGCGGCCGAGCAGGCCGGCCAAGCCCAGAAGGCCGAGCAAGCCCCACGGGAAGTCGTTGTCCCTTTCTTCCCGTACGGGTTGAGCCGCCGTGTCGTTCAGGAGCGGGTCCGTTCCCGTGACGACAGGAGCGTTCAGGGCTGGATCGATGGTGTCGGTAGCGACCGTTGTGTTCCCCACCACCGTGTTGTCCTGCGCCAGGGCGGCGGTCGGAAAGCTCACCAAGCTCCCTACGATGAGCAGCGAAGTTCGGAAGTTCCTGGCAGATCGCATCGAATGTCTCCTGTTAACGAGCAGCCCCGCCCGTCGAACAGGCCAACAATCGCGCCGTTCCATCGACCGGCTCGTCGCGTCGGACTGCAGGTAGGTAAATCGGCGCATTGGGTTCACGCCCGTTGACCATCGAAGCCGCGAGTACGAGGCGGTGATTAGCCCGCGCTATCTGGGCCGGGGCGCAGGCGACGGGCCGGCGGGTGCAGCCCTGGGCACGTACACATAGGGCGCGACTTCCGACGTGCGCGGCAGGAGCCGCCAGCGGGTCGCAAGCTCGTTCCTCAGCATGCCTTCCCGTTCCAGCACCATCCATTCGGTCTCGGGAGGACCATCGAGCTTGGGCCAGAAGACAACTTCTCGAATCGGCATTCCAACGGCCCGCTCAAACGCCAGGAGCGGCGCTGGCGGGGGACGGAACGACTCCGAGTCGTAGGACGCGGTGACCAGTCCGCCGCCCTCGCGATAATGAACCGGGAAGTAGCCGTACACGTGCGGTGAGAGCAGCTTGATGCTGAGCTGAACGAGCCGGTTCTCGCGCGCATAGGACTCGCGAAAATGGTGGAAAACGTCGACCCGCCACCCGCTGGCGTGACCCGCGATATTATCCTTTGGCGCCCACACGTTGAGGTCGACCACGGCAGATCCGGGCGGCTGCGGCCGGCGAGCGGCGGCGTAAGCGTCGTACAGCGTATTGACCTGCCGATAGAAGGCGAAGTGGATCAGGGAGGTCGCGATCAGGCCTCCGACCACGCTGAGCATGATGGCGGCTCGCCAGGCCTTGTTGAGGTGCAGCACGCCAAAGGCGATCACCAGGGTGAAGAAAGCGAACGGAAGCAGGCGGGGGAGCGCGTTGAACCCCGCAAACCCGAGCGAACCCAGGGTCAAGACCAGCATCAGCAGAGCGGGCGGCAGCAGCACCGGCAGCGCCGCGACGCGTAGCTCCTTGTCGCGCCACAGGTCGATGACGAGCTTCAGCGCCAATGCCCAGAACACCAGCGTGAAGGGGGCCAGGGCGAAGGCCTCGCGCTTGTCGACCGAGAAGATCGGCGAGATGGAGGCCACGTACCAGATCTTCTGCACGAGGCCGACAACGGGAGCGGCGCCAGCGTCCGCGAGCACCCGCCTGACCAGGAAGCTGACCACGATGGCCAGCGCCGGAAGCGCGGCGAGCAGCAGCCGCATCGCATCGCCGGCCAGCCGCATGGCCGCTTCCTTCCAGCGCTGCCCGCCGGACGAACCGAGTGCTTCCCGCAGAGCGATGCCGGTCCGGTAAAGACCGACGTACAACAGGAACAAGCCGATGCCGACCAGGTGGGTCAGCGCCAGGACGAACATCAGCACCGACAGAACCGCGAGCTGGCGCCAGCCGAGCCGTTCGAGATGCCGGACGGCGTAGCCGCAGGCGAGCAGGAACAACGCCTGACTCAGTACGAAATTGTAGAAGCCGAAATGCAGGAAATAGCCGAGCGCAAGCGGCACGGTCAGCAGGCTGAGAACCGTGTGGTTCCGCCCAAACGATCGCATGAGGTAGTAAGCGGAACCGGCGAACAGGAGAAGAAAGCTGGTGATGAACAGCTTCTCGGCGATCAGAAAGGGAAACACCCGGGAGAACAGCCAGATCACCCCATAGACCGTGAGGTTGGGCTCAAGGTAATGATTGCGGACGAACACGCGCTCGAACGCATTGACGCCCGGCTCGGCGAGCTGGTCCAGCAGGAACACGATGTAGAGATGGATGGGGCCGTCCACCGAGGGGAACCGGGTGACTGCCCAGATCGGCGCCAAACCCACCATCAGGCAGACCAGCAATGCCATCCGCGTGGACAGGAGCCTACGAATCCCGCCGCCGGCGTGCCCGACTCGGGCCGGCTTCCGCTCAGCCAGATGCGCGTCGGCTGCCGCCGCATCGGTACTCATTGCTGCGACCTCACGCTTGGAACCGCAGGGCCTATGCGTTGCAGCACGGCATATGGCAATGAGTGGAGTCCGAAAGCCGGAGGTCAGCGCCGCGCTGACCTTGGCCATCGTGCCGTTTCGAAACAGCTCCGTCGCATATGCCGGAAGCAAGTGCTTACCCCGCTTGAGGCCGACCAGTAGGAATGACCCGATCCATGTCTGACCTTTCGCCAAGCCGGCGCTGGCCGGGCGGCAAGGCCCTCGCTTTGCAGTTGAGCCGCTATGCGTTCGCCGGATTGGCGCTGACCCTGGGCAATGCGGGAAGCTATTGGGCGCTGACCGATCTCGGCGGCGTGGACCCGATGGTGTCGCTGGCGCTCACGTCCCTGATCTTTCTTGTGGTGGGGTATATCACCCACGCGCGCTTCACCTTCAGGACCGGCAGTGACGGCCGTCATTGGAGCGTCCGCGGTGCGCGCTTCATCCTCGTCCGGTTGCTTGGGCTGGGCATCAATCAGCTTTTCGTATGGCTGCTGGTGAAGCGGCTCGGGGGCCCGACCTGGTGGCCGATCGTCCCAATGGTGTTGGTGACGCCGCTGATCATCTTCGTGCTGCTGCGAAGCTTCGTTTACGGTCGCGGCAACTCAACTGAACCAGCTTGAGACATCTGGCGTTGATCCTCGCGGGCATGACCGTCTTCAAATAACCGCGCGACCTGCTATCCGGTGCGCACCACTCAGGGGTTCCCGATGAGCGTTCAGGTGAGTTCGGCCGCCGTTCCCGGACGGCAAGCTGCAAGTTGGCGCGAGTATCTGTCCGTGGCGCGCCTGGACCACGTCACCAAACATGTGTTCGTCCTACCCGGCGTGATGCTCGCCTTTCTGCTGCGGGGAGTTCAGACCGACAACATCCTGCTGATGGCTTTGCTCGGGCTGATCGTCGCGGTGACGATTGCGTCCGCCAACTACACCATCAACGAATATCTCGATCGCGCCTCCGACCGGCATCATCCGACCAAGTCGGCGCGCGCCGCGGTCCAGACCGAGATGTCGGGAACGGTGATCTTCGTCCAATGGCTGGTGCTTCTCGGAGTGGGGGTCACTGCCGGCTATCTCGCTGGAAAGACGATGATGATTACCGCGGTGCTGTTCGCGGCGCAGGGCGTCATCTACAATGTGCGGCCGCTGCGGACCAAGGATGTGCCCTACCTCGACGTGCTGTCGGAGGCGGTGAATAATCCGTTCCGCCTGATGATCGGCTGGGCGATCATCGATCCGTCCACCCTGCCCCCGTCCTCCATCATCCTCGCCTACTGGTTCGGCGGCGCCTTTCTGATGGGCTCGAAGCGCCTGTCCGAATATCGGGAGATCGTCGCTTCGCATGGCAAGGACGTGCTGGCCCGCTACCGGAAGAGCTTCCACGGCTACACGGAGATCAGCCTGACGACCTCCGTGTTCATGTATGCGATGTTCAGCGTCGCCTTTCTGTCGATCTTCCTGGTTAAGTACCGCATCGAATATGTGCTGACGCTGCCCGCCGTGACCATGCTGTTCGGCAAGTATCTCGCGCTGTCCATGCTTCCCGGCTCGACCGCGCAGAAGCCCGAGCACCTGTTCAAGGAACGCGGGCTTCTCGGCATCGCCGCCCTGGTTGCCGGCTTGTTCGTGCTCCTGACGTTCGTCGACATGCCGATCCTCGACTTCCTGACGAGCCAGCGGTTCATCCAGATCAATGATTGATTGGGCCCGGATCAGGCTCGTAGCCTTCGATGTCGACGGGACATTGTACGCGCAGCGGCCCTTGCGGTTGCGGATGGCTGCCGCCCTGGCCGCTCATACTCTGAGCAGGCGCAGCCTCCGCACCCTCGCCGTGCTCAGAAGCTATCGCACGCTGCGCGAAGAGCTTGGCTCCGCGGAGACAGCCGACTTCGACCGCCTGTTGCTCGCAGAGGTCGCGCGGCGGCACGGGCTCGAACCGGAGGCCGCGGGCCGTTTGGTCGCCGAATGGATGGAGGACCGGCCGCTGGGCGCTCTCGCGGGGTGCCGATACCCGGCGATCGATCTCCTGTTCGACCGCGTGCGGCGTTCCGGTCGAACGATCGGGATACTCTCCGACTACCCGGCCCGGGACAAGCTGGCGGCAATGGGATTGGAGGCCGACCATCTGGTGAGCGCAGGCGAGGTGGGATTGCTCAAGCCGCATCCGCGGGGGCTGCAACGGCTTATGGAGCTGGCCCGGACGACCCCGGAACAGACGATCCTGATCGGCGACCGGCTCGATCGGGACGCCGAGGCTGCACGGCGCGCGGGCAGCGCGTGCCTGCTGCGCTCAACCAAGCCTGTTCCGGGCGTCGGCACGTTCAAACGCTTCGACGATCCGATCTTCGCGGGGATCGACCAGCCGGTAAGCGACGCGGATCTCGCCTAGCGGCGACTGGCGAGCGCCGACGCCCTTCCGGCTAAAGGCCAGCTCAGGCCGGAAGCAGGCCGATCGCCGACCTCAGCCTGGGGTCCATCGTCGCTTGCCGCTCGTGCTGGATCCCGAAGGCCGCCAGGAACATCGGGTAAAGGTCGCGCAACGGAAACGCGTCGGGCAGCTCCCCGGCCCTGAACGCGGTATCGGCATAGTAGCCGGTGCCGTGGTGATGCGTGTTCTTGTACTGCGCAAAGTCGACGCGGCGGCCGAAATCCTCCACCACCAGATTGCCGCGGCGAACCTTCATGGTCTCCGGGATGTGCTTCCCCGTGGGCCGCAGCTGGACGTAGAGGTCCTTGCCCCGGTTCTCGATATGGAAGACCCGGTGATAGGTGGCATCCGTACGCACCTCCTCGTCCCCGGTCTCCCGATAGAAGATCGGGTCCGTGTCGAAGCTTTCGATGCTCAGGATCTGCCGCTCTCCTTCGGCTGCCGCCGCTTCGTCCGGGAATACCAAGACGAAATCCTCGGTCATGAGTCGATAGCTGCGCTCGAACTCGATCCCGAGCTCCTGGAGCATCTCCGCTTCGTCCTTGAGCCGAAAATAGAAGGTCTCGCGCTCGTGCGGTTCCTGATGGAGCCCGGTCACGATGACCACGCGGCCGTTGGGCAGCGTGTTCGCATAGTCGACCGCGTCGGCGAGCACCTGATCGTACAGTTTGAGCACGTCAAGCAACGGATCGTCGCCGGATTTCACCAGCCACTCGGGGTTGCGGCGCTCGCCCCGGTAGGACGATGACGAGAACATGTAGTGGTGTTGCAGATGGGCGCCGCCGTTCAGGAACAGCGTCGCGAAGCCGGGCTTGTGCAGCTTCACCTGGGTCAGGAAAGCGTCGGCCAGCAACCGGTCCCCGACGATCGCGCGCATCCACTTCTTGCCGCGCACGAACTTCGAGGTCTCGGTCAGATAGTCGGGCAGCCGGGTCCACTTGAGGTTCGGCGCACCGCCGGTGACCAGGTTTACGATGGATTTCAGCGAAATCCTGTTCTGCGCATAATCATCGGTCACTTGCCGGAAAGCGTCGTTGATCCGACGAACGCTCGCGGGAGCGTCGACGCGGGTATCGGTCCACGGATCGGGGACGAAGAAGGCGGCCTGCTTGGTGCGGTTGACCGCATTGAAGGCCGACATCGCCGCGACCTTCACCCCATGACGCTCGAGTTCGTCGTAGATGGTCGGATGGCTCGTCTTGACGATGTCGCCCAGGCGGAACACGCTATGGTCCGCATAGTCGAGCCCGGTATGAACGGTCGGCCATTGGATCCACGGGTTGGCGAGCCGATGCTCCTGCTCGGACGTGGTTTCCACATAGCCGTGGCGATCGAAGAACTTCTTGAAGTTGGGCAACAGGCCGCGTCGCGCATAGTCGGCTATGAAGGGGAAGTTCAGTTCGTTCAACTGAAGACACATCAGGGTCAGGTCGTTGGCCATTTCGTCTCCGAACGCGAATTGCGGACTGTTCAGCATGCAACAATAATCCAAGCGATGTCCGCGTTCCACCCGATCTGGGCGCTGCCGAACCGATCTGCCCTTCCCAGCGGTCCTAAACGTCTGCAATCCTTGGCTGGCGAACCCGCTGCCCCGCCGTGCCGTCCCGGTTCGGCACATGATCTCTGGAGTTGACGAATGCAGGCGTCCGAACGCCCGGGCAAGCGGCTGGACCGGGAACAGGCGCGGTCCGCTGCCGCCATCAGGCGCGAGCGAAGTCCGGGCGGACTGAATGCCGAGGTCCTCCGCTTCCTGCTGGTCGGCGGCGCCGCTGCGCTGATGGATCTTGCCCTGTACCTGCTGCTCAAGCTCGCCGGCCTGCCGGTCCCCCTCGCAAAGGGCGCGAGCTTCGTGATGTCCTCGGCGGCGGCGTATTTCGGCAACAAGCATTACACTTACCGCCGCGAAGCCAGGGGCCCCTCTTCCGTGCTGCTGTACGGTCTCCTCTATGCTTGTACGCTGGCGCTCAACGTGCTGGTCAACGACAGCCTGCTCGCCGCGCTGCGGCTGCCGGCGACTTACGAGATCGGCCTTGCCTGGGCGGTGGCGACCGCGGCCTCCGCGAGCGTCAACTTTCTGGGAACAAAGCTCGTCATCTTCCGCGGGGATCGGCTCCCGTAGCAAGCGGACGGCCTTTGTCTCAGGGCTTCAGCTGTCTCAGGGCTTCAGCTCAGACCAGCTGGCGGAGAGGGTGGGATTCGAACCCACGGTACGGTTGCCCGCACGCCGCATTTCGAGTGCGGTGCTTTCGACCACTCAGCCACCTCTCCGCTCTGTCACGAGATGCTGTCCGGCACCCCACCGGCGGTCGCGAGCGGCCCTCTAGCAGCGGCCGGGAGCCTTGCCTAGCCTCGGGTCGCAACGGCCTTGCTCTCCCGCGGCGCGCCATTAAGTTGCAGCCATGTCTATTCCCGGCCGTTCTTCCTCCATGGACCGCGACCCCGTTGCTCCTCCAGTCACCCGGGCCCGCTTCGGGATCGGCGAGGTGGTGCGTCACCGGCTGCTCGATTTCCGCGGCGTGATCTTCGATGTGGACCCGGTGTTCGCCAATACGGAGGAGTGGTACGAGGCAATTCCGCCCGAAATCCGCCCGGCCAAGGACCAGCCCTTCTACCACCTGCTCGCCGAGAACGCGGAGTCGAGTTACGTCGCCTACGTCAGCCAGCAGAACCTGATCCCGGACGAGAATGAGGAACCGGTCGACCATCCCGCGATCGACGGCCTGTTCGACGGGTTCGAGCCCGGGCTGTACCGGCTGCGGCGGGAGCACCGGCACTAGGCGGAGGCGCCCGGTCGCGGCCGCGGCTCCGGTTGACACCCGCAGGCCCCTCCCTTAGGCGGCACGCTTTCCGCGCGGGGCTGAGCGTCCGGCGCCAGCATGCGCGCGGAAGCGGGATCACCAGACACAAAGAGAAGAACCAATGTTCGCAATCGTGCGCACGGGCGGCAAGCAGTATCGCGTTGCCCCGGGAGACAAGATCGTCGTCGAGAAGCTGGACGGCAATGCGGGCGACAGCGTCACCCTTTCCGACGTGCTCCTGGCGGGCAATGGTTCGGACCTCCAGGGTACGGACGGACTGACGGTCGCGGCGGAGATCATCGCCCAGTCTAAGGCCGAGAAGGTCGTCGTGTTCAAGAAGCGCCGCCGCCACAACTACCGGCGCAAGAAGGGTCATCGGCAGCAGCACACCATCCTGCGGATCGTGTCGGTCGGCGACCACAAGGCCGAGAACAGGCCGCAGGCTGCCGCTTCGGAGACTTCGGTCGAACAGGTCACTGCGGCCGACGCGGCTTCGAGCGGCAATCCGGCGCCGGCTCCGAAGAAGGGCCGGGCGCCCAAGCAGCCTGCCGCCACGGGCGAGGCGACCAGCTTCGAGGGCGTCGCGCCGGCCAATGCGGGCACCGCGGCCACGCACGACGTATCGACAGACAATGCTCCACCTGCTACGGGCGGCGCAAACGAGACTCCTGAGGCTTAACTGGCATGGCACATAAGAAGGCTGGCGGTTCGTCACGCAACGGCCGCGACTCCGAAAGCAAGCGCCTGGGCGTGAAGAAGTTCGGCGGCGAAGCCGTTCGCGGCGGCAACATCATCGTGCGTCAGCGCGGCACGCGCTGGTACCCGGGGACCAACGTCGGCCTGGGCAAAGACCATACCCTGTTCGCGCTCTGTGACGGCCGAGTTGCGTTTCGCGACGGCCGCCAAGGCCGCAAGTTTGTCCACGTCGAGGCAATTATGCCGGCGATCGAGGCAGCAGAATAGGGATCGGTCGAGGACGGGCCGGTCTCCACAAGGGGGCCGCCCAGACCGAGATCCGCGAACCGGATGCCAAGTCAAAGGGAGAAGAGGGCAGCCCCCTCCTCTCCCTTTCTTCATGACAGGGGCAACCATCTTCTCCCGAAACTGTCACGGAGCCCGGCTAGGCGGGCGCCGGAGTGGGGAGAAGTTTCAATGTTCGCGCGGACTGCAAGATTGCTGCTCAGGCCAGGTTGGACGGAGGACGCGCCGGCACTGGCAGCCGCCATCGCCGACGAGACGATCGTGCGAAACCTCGCCACCGCGCCCTGGCCGTACGGCCTCAAGGAGGCGGAAGCCTTTCTTGCTTCGCCCAAGGACCCGCTGCTTCCGACCTTTCTGCTGTTCGCGCGCACCACCGGCGCGCCGGAACTGGTCGGGGCCTGCGGGCTCGGCCGGCGGCCATCGGGCGCGGTGGAGCTCGGCTATTGGATCGCTCGCGCCCATTGGGGCAAGGGCTTCGCCACCGAGGCGGGTATCCAGCTGATCGAGATCGCGCGCACGCTCGGGTTGGCGCGGCTCGAGGCTTCTCACTTCCTCGACAATCCGGCGTCCGGCCGGGTGCTCGAGAAGCTCGGCTTCACCCCCACCGGCTTCACCGCCGAGCGGATGAGCTGCGCTCGCGGCGGCGAGGCCACCACGCGGCTGCTGCGGCTTAGCCTGGCCGAGCCGGCCGAGCAGAGGATCGCGGCCTGAAGAACCTCCCTGTCGCGCAGCGATGGGATGAGCAGGCACGTCATGCCCCCGGCATGACTGCAGATGTCCGGGGGACATCTGCACCTGCCCATGGCAGTCGCGTCAGCGACTGACGGAGGGGTCACGCGAACAGCCCCAGGCCCCTCCACCATGCTTCGCATGGTCCCCCTCCCCACCGCTACGCGGCAGGGAGGTTCTAAGCTACACCGCGCTGCGCACCCGCTTGGCCGGCGGCTCCTGGCGGTAATCGTACTCGCTGTCCCAGCCGGCGATCAGCGCGCGGTCATCCTCGTTCCACGGGTGGAACCCCGGCAGGAAGAACTTCGCCCAGGCGGAGAACACCTTCCGGAATACGCCCGGGCGTCCCCACATGACCCACAGCAGCGGCATCCAGGCCCGCAGGCCGGTGATCCCGTCCTGACGCAGCAGTTCAAGCGCGCCCCCGGTCCGATCGACGATGAAGTTGCGGGTGACGTAGAGCATCAGCAGCGCCTTTACCTTCCACCGCTTGGCCCGGGTCCAATCCTTGGTGGCCTCGAGCCAGGTGTCGTAGGCGACGCCTTTGTGCTCGATCTCCTCGACCGCATGCCAGCGCCACAGGTCCGCGCTCGCCTGATCGGCCCCTGCCAGGTGCCGCGGGTTCCGGAGCAACTCGTGCGCCAGCATGGCGGTGAAATGCTCCAGCGCCATGGTGGCAGCGAGCGACACGATCGGCGGGCGTGACCGGGTCAGCGCCAGCCGGTCTTCCACCCGTTCTTCAAGCGAAGTCAGGTCGTAGCCGGCATCCGCGGCGCGGCTGTTGAAGGCGACATGCTCACGGCTGTGGATCACCTCCTGCGTGGTGAAGGCACGGATCTCGCCCGCCAGCCGCTCATCGGCCACGTCGCGGAACTGGCGGACACTCTCGACGAAGAAGGCCTCGCCCTTGGGAAAGGTCGCCGACAGGCAGTTGAACAGCGCCGTCTTGTATGGGTTGCCGCCGTGCCACCAGCGCGGGGTCCGTTCGTCGCGCCCGAAGCGGCGGTCGCGCGGCGTGATCGTCAGGTCTTTCGGCGTGACCGACGCCCGCTTCAGGCTTGCAACACCCATGCCACTCCTCCACTCACCACGCTCCCACCCTCATGTGAGCTGTGCTGACAAAGATGTCAATAAACCTCCTCGGTCGCAAGAGGGTTTCGCCGCAGGAGAGCCGCTCTGCAGCGGTGACTGCCGCGCGCGAGCTGTTGATGGACGAGGGCGCGGCGGCGGTGACGCTGCAGGCGGTGGCCCGCAAGGTCGGGCGCACCCACGCGAACCTGCTGCACCATTTCGGCTCGGCGGCCGGGCTGCAGCGCGCACTGGCCGAGGACATCGCGCGCACGGTGTCGACCGCGATCGAAGGCGCGATCGAGCAGCGCCGGGCCGGCACCGCCACGGAGCGCGACGTGATCGACGCCATGTTCGAGGCCTTCCGCCGCGAGGGCGCGGGCGAGCTGATCGGCTGGATCGCGCTCACCCGTCAACGCGAGGCGCTGGAGCCGGTGATCGCCACCATCGAGCGGATCCTCCGCATCATGCGCGCGGCCGGGGACACGCGGCCGGTGGACCGGATGACGCTGGGCCTGACATTATTGGCAATCGGTGACAGCCTGGCGGGCGAGGAGGTGGCGCGAGCGACCGGCTTGCCGCGCGAGGCCGTGCGGGAAGTCGCCGCCGCACAGATCGAGGCGCTCGCAGGGGAACGGCTGCGGGACTGAAGAACTGCGTGATTGCGCAAGGGTCGAGAAGGGGCTCCGCAGGGGAACGGAGCCCCTTCTCCTTCCACGCCGGAGCGTGGGCTCTCTCCAAGGGGGACTGGAGAGAATCGCGATCCTGAGCTCGATCGACCAGCCGCGGCTCTGCAACTCTGGTGGCTTGCGACTGGCCGGTTCCGATACCTCATCTAGGCGCTGGCACTAAGCGTTCAAGTAGCTTAGACACACGCTACTAATCGAAAATAGTGATGACAGTGTACCTCCCCACCCTCAAGCAGCTGCAATATCTGGTCGCCTTGCACGATCATGGCCATTTTGGCCGGGCGGCGGACAGCTGCTTCATCACTCAGTCTACCCTGTCGGCCTCCCTGCGAGAGCTTGAAGCGCTGCTCGGCAGCACACTGGTCGAGCGCACTCGGCGGGTGGTCCGCTTCACCCAGCTCGGGCACCGGATCGTGGCCAAGGCCCGGCGCGTGCTGCACGAGGCCGAGGAGCTGGCGGACATGGCGCGGGCCGAACGCGAGCCGCTCACCGGCGAGCTGCGGATGGGCGTCATTCCCACGGTGGCCCCCTTCCTGCTGCCTCCGCTGCTGCCGCGGTTGCGGGCGGAATGGCCAAGCCTCAAGCTCTACCTGCGCGAGGAGACCAGCCAGGTGGCCTGCGACTCGCTGCAGCGCGGACAGCTCGATTGCGTGCTGCTGGCGATGCCCTTCGGCTGCGGCGATGTCGATGCGGAAGAGCTGTTCGACGACGACCTGCTGATCGCCTTCCCGCGCGACGAGGAACCTGCGGGACCGACCGTGGACCCGGATGATATCTCACCCGGCCGGCTGCTGTTGCTGGAAGACGGGCACTGCCTGAAGGATCATGCCTTGTCGGCCTGCAACCGGCCGGAACTGCGCGCTTCGGCGACCATGATGGGCACGTCGCTGCATACGCTGGTGCAGATGGTCGACAATGGCCTGGGGATCACCATGGTCCCGCAGATGGCGCTGGACGCCGGACTGCTGGCCGGCACCGGCGTGACCGTCCGGCCGCTCAGCACCGACCGTGCATCGCGCCGGATCGCCTTGATCTGGCGTCGCGGCAGCCCGCGGGCCGAGGAGTTCCGGCTGCTGGGCGAAGCGCTGCGGCGTCACCACGCGGCGCTCCGCCCAGCGGCCGAACGGCTGCGGCAGGCCGAGCCCGCCGCAGCCTGACCGCTAAGCTTCGACCGGAGCCACGTCGGCGGCGCGCTGGCGCTGCTCGGCCACCTCGAAGCGGTCCGCGTTCATGACCTTGGTCCAGGCCCGCACGAAGTCGCGCACGAACTTCTCCTCGTTGCCGCGCTCGGCATAGACCTCGGCGGTCGCGCGGAGCTGGCTGTTGGAGCCGAAGATGAGGTCGGTGCGGGTTGCCCGCCATTTCGGATGCTTGCCGCCCCGGTCGTAACCGATGAACTCCTCGTCCGCGCTGGTGTCGACCACTTCCCAGAAGGTGTCGTTGTCGAGCAGATGCACGAAGAAATCGTTGGTCAGCTGGCCGACGCGGTCGGTGAACACGCCTTCCGGACGGTTGCCGTAGTTGGCGCCGAGCACCCGCAGGCCGCCCAGCAGCACCGTCATCTCCGGTGCGGACAGGCCGAGCAGCGCCGCCTTGTCGAGCAGCAGCTCCTCCGTCTTCACCGAATGCTTGGTCTTGAGGTAGTTGCGGAAGCCATCGGCCGCGGGCTCCATCACCACGAAGCTCTCGACGTCCGTCCACTCCTCCGTCGCGTCGCCGCGGCCGCCGGTGAACGGCACCTCGACGTCGAAGCCTGCGTCGCGCGCCGCCTTCTCGACCGCCGCCGTGCCGGCCAGCACGATCGCGTCGGCCATCGACAGGTTGCCGCGAAGCTCCTCGAGCCTGGTCAGCACCTGCGCCAGCGCGTCGGGCTCGTTGACGTCCCAATCCTTCTGCGGCGCCAAGCGGATGCGCGCGCCGTTGGCGCCGCCGCGATGGTCCGTCCGGCGATAGCTCGAAGCCGACGCCCATGCGGTCTTGACCAGTTGGCCGATGCTGAGCCCGGAGTTCAGCACCTTCTCCTTGAACGCAGCCACATCCGCGTCCGACGGCACCGTTCCGGCGGGCACCGGGTCCTGCCAGATCAGGTCTTCGGCCGGCACCTCGGGACCCTGGTAGCGAACCTTGGGCCCCATGTCGCGGTGGGTCAGCTTGAACCAGGCACGGGCGAAGGCGTCCTTGAAGGCCTCGTGGTCGTTGCGGAACTTCTCGCTGATGGCGCGGAACTCAGGATCGACCTTGAGCGCCATGTCGGCGGTGGTCATCATGGTCGGGACCTTCTTGCCCGGCACATGGGCGTCGGGCGCCATGTCCTCCTCACGCTGATTGATCGGCTGCCACTGCTGCGCACCCGCCGGCGAGCGCACCAGCTCATACTCATAGTCGAGCAGCAGACGGAAATAGTTCTCGGACCACTCGGTCGGCGTGTTCACCCACGCGCCTTCGATGCCGCTGGTGATGGTGTGCTCGCCGATGCCGGTCTCGTGGCCGCTGGTCCAGCCGAGGCCCTGCATGGCGATGTCCGCCCCTTCGGGCGCGTCGCCCACCAGGCTGGGATCGCCCGCGCCGTGCGCCTTGCCGAAGGTGTGGCCGCCCGCGGTCAGCGCAACGGTTTCCTCATGGTTCATCGCCATGCGCTCAAAGGTGATCTTGATGTCGCGCGCCGACTGCAGCGCGTCGGGGACGCCGCCGGGACCCTCGGGGTTGACGTAAATGAGGCCCATCTGCACCGCTGCCAGCGGATGCTCAAGCTCCAGGTCGCGCTCGGGCTGGATGCGGGTCTGGTCGTTGCCGACCCACTGCTCCTCGGCGCCCCAGTAGATGTCGCGCTCGGGCTCGAACACGTCGCGCCGTCCGCCACCGAAGCCGAAGGTCGGCCCGCCCATCGATTCGATGGCCACGTTGCCGGTCAGGATGAACAGGTCGGCCCAGCTGATGTTCTTGCCGTACTTCTGCTTGATCGGCCACAGCAGGCGCCGCGCCTTGTCGAGGTTGCCGTTGTCGGGCCAGCTGTTGAGCGGAGCGAAGCGCTGCTGCCCGCTGCTCGCGCCGCCGCGCCCGTCCGCGGTGCGGTAGGTGCCCGCCGCGTGCCAGGCCATGCGGATGAAGAAGGGACCATAGTGTCCGTAGTCGGCCGGCCACCACGGCTTGCTGTCGGTCATCAGTGCGGTGAGGTCGGCCTTCAGCGCATCGTAATCGAGCGTGTTGAACGCTTCGGCATAGTCGTAGTCGTCGCCCATCGGGTCGGGCGAGCCGCCGCGCTGATGCAGGATCTCAATCGGGAGGGCCTCGGGCCACCAGTCGTCGTTCTTGCGCCCCAATAGCGAGCGCACCCCGCCCTTGACCGGGCAACCACTCAGCGCACCGTCGCTCGTCTTCGCGTCCATGACCCAATCTCCTTCAGGCAAGCCTCGAGTGGACGTAGGCGCGGGCTTGCGTCAACGGAAACGATTATCCTTCCTCATGCCCACGGGTGGAATCGATCAATCGCCCGAGCCATGCAAGCTCTCTGCGGCTCGTCCGACCACTCACCTGCACATCGGTCTCGGCCTGCCGATAACCCGGTTTCCTGTCTGTTAACTGTCGAAACCGGTTGGGACCCGTTCAGCTTCTTTCTGCCACCAAGACGTCACGAACCGCTTTGGAAAAGGAGTTTGAACCATGCGGACCATGATGCTCGCGCTTGCCGCCACGTCCATGACGGTACCGGCCGTCGTCGTCGCCAGCCCGGCCGAAGCCCGGCAGGGCTATTATCAGGGCCGCACCTGGTACGACGGGAACGGGCGCCTGCGCTGCAAGCGACCCAACGGCACCACCGGGCTGGTCATCGGCGCGGCCGGCGGCGCGCTGCTCGGCCGGGCCATCGACACCCGCGGTGAGCGGGCCACCGGCACCATCGTCGGCGCCGCGGCCGGCGCGCTCCTGGGCCGCCACGTCCAGCGGAGCCGCGCCCGTTATCGCTGCCGCTAAGCAGCACTCGCCTGCCCTGATCGGGCGAGCACTGTATTGACATGATAAGACACCTCCCTTAGCCTTCCGGGCGACAGGGAGGTGCTCATGTATTCGCAAGGGGACATCGACGACGCCGTCGCCGCGGGAGCGCTCAGCCCTGACGCGGCGCTGGCCTTGCGCAGCCATGTCGACCGGCAGCGCACGACGCCGGCGGTTGACGAGGAGCATTTCCGGCTGATCACCGGCTTCAACGACATCTTCGTGTCGATCGCCGCGGCCATTCTGCTGTTCGCGGTGGGCTGGATCGGCCAGAGCATCGGACGGGCCCTTGGCTTTGTCGCTGGCGATGGCGGCCCTTCACCGCTGGCACCTGCCGCGGTTGCCGCAACCGCCTGGGGCTTGGCCGAGTTCTTCACCGCCAGGCGCCGCATGGCGCTCCCCTCTATCCTGTTGCTGCTCGCCTTTGTCGGCGGCGTGGGCGTGGCAACGGGCTTTGCCGTCGCGCTGGCGATCGGCCCTGACAGGTTCCAGGACGCGGGCAACGGCTTGCTCGGCGGAATGGTCGCGTCCATCGGCGCCGCCGTTGCGGCCTTGGCGGCCTGGCTTCACTGGCGCCGTTTCAAGGTGCCGATCACGGTTGCCGCGGGCGCCGGCGCGGCCGCCATCCTCGCCAGCAGCCTGCTTGCCGCCGCCCTCGGGGACAGCGGAAACACGCGCACCATCATGCTGAGCTTCGCCCTGCTGCTCGGCGTCGGCATCTTCCTGTTCGCCATGCGCTGGGACTCGTCGGACCCGGCCCGAGTAACCCGCCGTTCGGACGTGGCCTTCTGGCTCCACCTGCTGGCCGCGCCGATGATCGTGCACCCGGTGTTCACCTTGCTCGGGCTCAACGACGGCTCGGCTTCAATCGGCGAAGGGTTGGTGGTGATCGCCCTTTACGTCGCGCTGGGCGTGACCGCGCTGGCGATCGACCGCCGCGCGTTGCTGGTGTCGGCCTTGGCCTATGTGCTGTTTGCGCTGAACCGGCTGTTCGAGACCGTTGGCGCGGTCGAGCTCAACGTTGCCCTGACCGCGCTGGTGATCGGCTCGGCCCTGTTGTTGCTGTCCGCCTTCTGGCACCAGGCGCGGGGCGCGGTGGTCTCCCGGCTGCCCGTCGCGCTTCGCGGCAAGCTGCCGGA
This sequence comes from uncultured Sphingomonas sp., assembly GCF_902806285.1. GTDB lineage: Bacteria > Pseudomonadota > Alphaproteobacteria > Sphingomonadales > Sphingomonadaceae > Sphingomicrobium. Next base: position 32,468 of record NZ_CADCWA010000181.1, read on the forward strand.
GGCAGGCGAACGGCTTACTCCTCGACCAGCCGCATAAGCCGCCGCTCGAGCGGGGCCAGCACGGGCGGCAGCTCATGGCCCCGCTTCAGCACCGCGCCCTGTTCCGACACCAGCGCCCACAGCCCCTGCTTCAGCCGGAGCGAGGGGCGCTTCTCGATCCGGACCTCGGGCCGCTCGGCCGAACGCCGGAACGCCGCAAAGCTAGCCACGTCCGGGGAGAAGTGCATGGCATAATCACGCCAATGCCCGGCCGCGACCATCCGGCCGTAGAGGTCGAGAATGCGTTGCAGCTCGCCGCGCTCGAAGGTGGTGACGGCTTTCCGGTCGGAACGCACCGGAAACGGGTGCACCACACTCACGAAGCCTTGGCCTCCGGCGCTTCCTGCCGAGTCGCTGCAAGCACCGCCACTTCCCGGCGGAGCGCGGCCAGCTCCTCCTCCAGCTCGGTCAGCCGCGCGCGCGCCGGATCGCAGTCCTCGCCGCATGGGGTCCCGTAAGGGACGAAGCCGGGGCTGTAGTGAACCACATCCATCGGCACCGGCCGCGCGGGGATGCCGACCACGGTCGTGCCGGGAAGCACGTCCTTGGTGACCACCGCATTGGCCCCGACCCGAACGCCGGCCCCAAGCTCGATTGGTCCGAGCACTTGCGCGCCCGACCCGATCACCACGCCGTCGCGCAGGGTCGGGTGGCGCTTGCCGCCCACTCCGGTGGACGGATTGGTGCCGCCCAGCGTGACGTTCTGGTAGATGGTGACATCGTCGCCGATCTCCGCCGTCTCGCCGATCACCGTGAAGCCGTGATCGATGAAGAAGTTGCGGCCGATCCGCGCCCCGGGGTGGATGTCGATGGCCGTCAGGAACCGCGCCAGGTGGTTGACGAGGCGCGCCAGAAAGAACAGGCGGCCACCGAACAGCCAGTGCGCGACCCGGTGCATGCCAAGGGCAAGGACCCCCGGGTACAGCAGCACTTCCCACCGGCTGCGCGCCGCCGGGTCACGCGTCTTGACCGAGTCCAGGTAATCGAGAAGCGGCAGCGGCAAAGGGCGATGCTCTCTTGTGACCGTTGGCGATGATGTAATGCGAGGCCGCCGCGAATGCCAGCGTCCGCCCCCGCCGGGTCCGGCTGGACCGGCGGGTGCCAGGCAGGAGTTGCTTGTCGAGGCCCCGGCCATGCGGCAATGCAGCGGGCGACCATAGGAACGGGGGCCACCATCACGGAACTCTTTGCCGATCCCGCTGCCCTGCTCCCGTTCGTCCTGATCGGCTTCGCGGCGCAGCTGATCGATGGCGCCCTGGGCATGGCTTACGGGGTGATCAGCTCGACCCTGCTGGTCGGGCTGGGCGTGCCCCCGGCGGCCGCCTCGGCGGGCGTGCACACGGTGGAAAGCTTCACCACCGGAGTGAGCGCCATCAGCCACGTCGCGCATCGCAATGTGAACTGGAAATTGTTCTTCCGGATAGTCGTGCCCGGCATCATCGGCGGGGTCCTCGGCGCCTATGTGATCAGCAACCTGGACGCGGAGACCGCGCGGCCGATCGTGCTCGGCTATCTGTCCCTGATCGGCCTCTACCTGCTGTGGCGCGGGGCCACCCACCGCCATGTCGAGCGCGAGCCGAAGGTGGTCGAGCCGCTCGGCCTCGCCGGCGGCTTCCTGGATGCGGCGGGCGGCGGCGGTTGGGGTCCGATCGTGACCTCCAACCTGATGGTCCAAGGTGCGACCCCGCGCACCACCATCGGCACGGTCAACACCGCCGAATTCTTCCTCACGGTGACCATTTCCGCCACCTTCCTGTTCGCGCTGGGTTGGGAAGCTTTCACGCAGGCCACGATCGGGCTGCTGATCGGCGGCATCCTCGCGGCGCCGCTCGGTGCGCTGGTCGCCAAGCGGATAGAAGCCGACAAGCTGCTGGTGCTGGTCGGCATCGTGTTGACGTTGACCAGCGGCTACGGGCTGTACCGCTTCTTCAGCTAAGGCGCGCTCCGGTGGTCTTTGCCGCGGTCGCGGCCTACATGGGGCCGCATGCATTTCCTCGACCAGGCCAAGATCTACCTCCGCTCGGGCGCGGGCGGGCCCGGCGCCGTCAGCTTCCGGCGCGAGAAGTTCATTGAGTATGGCGGACCCGACGGCGGCGAGGGCGGCAAGGGCGGCGACATCGTGTTCGAAGCGGTGCCGGGCCTCAATACGCTGATCGACTTCCGCTATACCCAGCACTTCCGGGCGCCCCGCGGCAAGGGCGGCGCCGGATCGAACCGCACCGGAGCCGGCGGCGAGGAGCTGGTGATCAAGGTGCCCGTCGGCACGCAGATCCTGGCCGACGACGAAGAGCGGACGCTGCTGGCCGACCTCACCGAGGAGGGCCAGCGGCTCGTTTTCCTTCAAGGCGGCGACGGCGGCCGCGGCAACGCCAGCTACAAGACATCCACCAACCGCGCGCCGCGGCAGCATCAGCAGGGATGGCCGGGCGAGGAGATGTGGGTGTGGTTGCGCCTGAAGCTGCTCGCCGACGTCGGGCTGGTCGGACTGCCCAATGCGGGCAAGTCCACCTTCCTCAATCGCACCACCAACGCCGCCGCCAAGGTCGGCGACTATCCCTTCACCACCCTCCGCCCCCAGCTCGGCGTCGTTCGCCACAAGGGGCGCGAGTTCGTGCTGGCCGACATCCCCGGCCTGATCGAAGGCGCGGCGGAGGGTGCGGGCATCGGCGACCGCTTCCTCGGCCATGTGGAACGGTGCAAGCTGCTGCTGCACCTGGTGGACGCGGCCGGAGAGGACCCGGGCGAGGCTTACACCGTCATCCGCGGCGAGCTGGAGGCCTATGGCGCCGGCCTGGAGGACAAGCCGGAGGTGCTTGCGCTCAGCCGTGCGGACCTGGTCGAACCCGACACCCTCGCGGAGGCGCGCGCAGCGATCCACGACGCGGGCGGGCCCGACCCGCTGACCATCTCGGCCGCGACCGGCGAGGGCGTTGAAGCCTTGCTGGACGCGCTGGTGGAGCGCTTGGGCGGCGACCCCGCACCGCAGGAGGAGCATTCCGACGAACGGGCGTGGTCGCCGCTATGAAGCTGGCGGTGACCGGCGGTACCGGCTTCGTCGGCGCTCGCCTGCTCGCCTTGGCCGAGGGCGGGCCGCACGGCATCAAGGCCCTGACCCGGCGTCCGCAGCCGCCGCGAAACGGGGTGGAGTGGGTCCAAGGCGCGCTCGAGGATCGGGACGCCCTTCATCGCCTGGTCCACGACGCGGATGCCGTGATCCATATCGCGGGGGTGGTGAACGCCCCGGACGCCGCCGGCTTCGAAGCGGGCAATGTCACCGGCACCCTGTCCCTGCTGGCGGCCGCGACGGCGGCGGGGGTGCACCGCTTCGTTCACGTGTCCAGCCTCGCCGCCCGGGAGCCCGGGCTGTCGCTCTACGGCGCGTCCAAGGCCAAGGGCGAGCGGCTGGTGACCGGCTCCGGCCTCGACTGGGCGGTGGTCCGGCCGCCCGCAGTCTACGGCCCTGGCGACCGCGAGCTGCTGGAGCTGTTCAAGGCCGCTTGCCTCGGGATCATGCCGTTACCGCCGGCCGGGCGCCTGTCGCTGATCCATGCCGACGACCTCGCCCGCCTGCTGCTTCGCCTGGGGGAACCGCGGACCCCTTCCCGGGTCGCCTACGAGCCCGACGACGGCCGGCCGGGCGGCTACACCCACAAGGAGTTCGCCGGCGCGATCGGTGCGGCGACGGGCCGCCGGCCGCTGCTGTTCCATGTCCCCGCGCCCCTGCTGCGCGCCGCCGCTCGGGTTGACCGGCTGGTGCGGCGTGGACAGGCCAAGCTGACGCCCGACCGCGCCGCCTATTTCTCCCATCCCGACTGGGTCAGCGATCCCGGCCGCAAGCCGCCGGAGGAGCTGTGGCAACCGCGGATCATCGCGCCGCAGGGGCTGGCGGAGACTGCGGAATGGTACCGGCGCTGCGGGTGGCTCTAAGGTCCAGACCCTAGCCCCGCGCCTTGTAGCCGCACACCGCGCCCAGCAGGAAGCAGATGATCACGGTGATGTGCAGCTGACCGCCGGCGTCCGACCAGGCGCCATAGGCCTTGCCGAAGCCCAGGATCATCACGAATGCGCCGAGCGCGATGAAGCTCATTGTCGCCCTCCCACTCCCCTTGCCCCTCCCCTGCACCGGGCTGGGTAAACAGTCGGTAAAGCTTGCCTCCTTCGGGCGGCGGCGGCATATCGGCGCCGCTTTCTCCCGCCCCAAGGACCCAAGCCGCAAGGACCCAAGCCAATGAAGGCCCGCGTGTTCGTGACCCTCAAGGCCGGCGTGCTCGACCCGCAGGGCAAGGCCATCCACCACGCGCTGGAAGGCCTGGGCTTCAGCGGCGTGCAGGACGTGCGCGCGGGCAAGCTCATCGAGCTGGACCTGGCGGACGGAACAGGCGACGGGGAGATCGAGCAGATGTGCCGCAAGCTGCTCGCCAACACGGTGATCGAGAACTTCCGCATCGAGCGGCTGGGCTAGGACGATGAACAGCGCAGTGATCGTGTTTCCCGGCTCCAACTGCGATCGGGACCTGGCAGTGGCGCTGGAGCTGGTCACGGGCGTGAAGCCGCAGATGGTCTGGCACCGCGACGCCGAGTTGCCGGGCGGGCTGGACTTCATCGGCATCCCCGGGGGCTTCTCCTACGGCGACTACCTCCGTTCTGGAGCCATGGCCGCGCGCTCGCCCGTGATGCGCGCGGTGGCGGAGGCGGCGGCGCGCGGCGTTCCGGTGCTCGGCGTCTGCAACGGCTTCCAAGTCCTCACCGAGGCGGGTTTGCTGCCCGGCGCGCTGATGCGGAACTCGGGCCTGAGCTTCGTCTGCCGCCCGGTCGAGCTCAGCGTGGAGAACAGCCAAACATTGTTCACCTGCCGGTACCGGGCCGGCGAGCGCATCACGATCCCCGTCGCGCACCATGACGGCAACTACCAGGCCGATGGGGAGACGCTGCGGCGGCTGGAGGGAGACGGCCGGATCGCGTTCCGCTACTCGGGAGAGGTCAACGGTTCGGCCGGTTCCATCGCGGGGATCGTCAACGACGCCGGCAACGTGCTCGGCATGATGCCGCATCCGGAGCGCGCGGTCGAGGACGCCCACGACAACACGGACGGGCGCCGGCTGTTCGAAGGACTGCTGGAGACCGCCCTGGCCTAGCGCCTGCGGCTGAGCGGCACTTCGCGGCAGCCCGACACCGCCGGCGGCGCGGCGCAGAACAACAAGCGGTCCGGTCCCGAAGCGTTCACCACCACCGCTCGCCGTTCAAGCGTCATGGTGTCGGTGAAGATCACGATCGTCGCCGCGCTCGCCTCGGCTGGAAAGGCGAGAACAGCGGCCAGCGCCGGAGCAGATTTCCACAACATCGTTCACCCCCTGAACGAACCCGATGTGACGCCCTCCGCATTGAACGGGAAATGAACGGTCGTGCAGCTTTCGGGCGGGCGTCCGAAGCGCTACACCGCGCCCCACGCGCCCGTAGCTCAGTTGGATAGAGCACGAGCCTTCTAAGCTTGTGGTCGCAGGTTCGAGTCCTGCCGGGCGCGCCATTCCCGTTCGATGCTGGGCACCGGTTCACCGGACGTGTCAGCCATGCTTCCCACGCCATGCTCCAGCGCCTTGTTCGAGCCTAGAATTCTGATCTGGTCATCACCAACCTCGACGCGGCTGACGATGGCACGGGTGTAGTACTGACGAAGGGACGGATCATCGCCCCGGAGCTTCTCGCGCATCATCTCACCAAACCGTTCGATAAGCTGGGGAGTAATGCGCCGCTCAGAGTTCGCCAGCTGTCTCTCCAGCAGCACCACATCCGTTTTCACCTGGGCAATCTGTTCCACCAACCCGCCGTGCTTGCGTGAGAACAACGGGTCGGACGCCTTGAATTTTCCTTCGATCAGGAGGTCGAGGAGCCGGTCGAGCCCGGCTTCGAGGTTTGTCTGGCGAGTACGAAGCTGGCGCAGCTTCTCCCGCCGGGCATCAACGGCGTGAGTCGAGTGATCCAGCCAGCCGGATAGCAGATCGCGCAGCCGCTCGGGCGTGAGCAGCTTCGACTCCAGTGCATCGAGGACGATGTCGTCGAGCTTGGAGCGGCCGATCCGCCGCCCCTTGCAAACGGTCAGCCCGGCCCGGGCGCGGTTGGAGCAGGCGTAATACTGGTACTGCCCACTCTTGCCGGTGGATGCAGTCATGCCCCCGCCGCAGCCATCTCCACCGCAGCCGCATTTCGCCAAGCCGATCAGCAGATTGTTGGTGGTCGTCTCCCGCGCCGCGCGGTTGGTCGGGCGACGCTCGACCAGCCGGCTCTGGACCGTCTCGAAGTCCTCGGGCGAGATCAAGGGTGGCACCGGGATCGGGATCCACTCGCTCTCATCGCGCCGCTCGCCCGTCTGGAGTCGCTCTTGTTGTAGAAGGCAACCCCGCAGTAGGCGGTGTTCCGAAGTACCGCCTGGACGTTCGAGACGTGGAACTTGCGGCCTCGGTACTTGTAGCCGTGGCGGTTCATCCAGTCGGCCAACCGGGTGATCCCCAGCGGCGGGGACCCAGGCGGGCCATGGAGATAAAGCTCAAACACCTTGCAGACGACGAAGGCCTCGTCGTCGTCGATCTCGAGCTTGCGCTTGCTCTTCCCCTCCTTCCGCTCGGCTTCATAGGTACGGTAGCCAAGCGGCGGTGTCTGACCGTTCCAGTAACCCAGCCGAGCATTCGCAAGCATCGCCCGCTGCGTGTGCTTGGCGTTCTCGAGGCTGGTGTACTCGTCGAACAGCGCGAGCATGCCGATCGCCAATTCTGCCGCCGGATCGTCGCCAAACGATTGCGTGATTGACACGATGCGCACCTTGGGCCGTTTGAGCATGGCCCGGTACTGCATGAAGTGCACGGCATTGCGGAACAGGCGCGAGAGCGAATGGACCAGGATGATGTCGAACCGCCGCTCCTCGCTCATGGCCGCCGCGATCATCTTCTGAAAGCGCGGCCGATCGTCGTCGATCGCGCTCGCGCCCGGCTCGATCACGGTGTGCGCCACAGTGGCGCCAGTCTGCTGGCACCATGCTTCGAGCCGTTCGATCTGGTCGGGAATGGATAAATCGTTCTTCGCCTGCCGCGAGGTCGACACCCGCGCGTAGATGCAGACCCGAAGGCCTCGATAGTCGGTCATCTTGTCCGTTCTTTCCTTCAGGCCAGGTTAGCCGGGATCTTGTCGGCAATCGCCTCCAGCCGGATGCCTTGCCGGCGCAGGCATTCGGCCGAATAGGTCAGCCGACGAGTGCTCCGCGAGAAGTGCCGGCGGGTATCCACCAAAAGGACGTCGAACGGCACGGGCAGACGGTGGGTGCGGGAGAGCATCACGTTGAAACGCGGGCGATTAAAGGCCTCGATGCCGACGAGATCCTCGACCACGAGGTCGACCAGAGTTGCTCCGCGCTCGGCACACCAGTGCCGAGCGCGTGCAATCTGCTCGTGGAAACATTCACAGGGAGGCGCCGGGCTGAGGAAGCAGCGCGCGTAGAAGCAGACGCGCTGCGCCCGAGCTTTGCTCATCGCACCTTCCCCTCTCGTTGCACCGGATCGACCGAGAGGTCTGGCATCTCGCCCGTGATCGCCCTGACTTGAACCTTGGCCCGTTCGAGCCGCTTAAGCAGCAGCGCCAGCCGTGCCGGATGCCGCGAGAGTCGGCAGAGCGAATGGACCAGCAGCACGTCGAACGGGACGGCACCGCGCAGCGCCTGAGCCATCAATCGGTCGAACTTGGAGCGATCCGGCGTTTCAGACCTGCCCCGCTCTTCGAGGAGGATGTCGGTCAGCGCCAAGTCGTGCTGGGCACACCAATGCCTGGCGGCTTCGATCTGCCGGCCGAGGCCGGCAGCGGCATGGCGGGTGTTCGAGCTCCGAGCATAGAAGCAGACGCGCGGCGTGGTGCAAGCAGGCATTCTCAATCACCCACCGCTTGTCGCGCTGCGCATCCGACTCGTTCTGCCGATAGCGACCTGTGTACATGGAAAAGGGTTGGCATGGGGCGCAGCCGACCAAGATGCGGTAACCGCGCAGCCCGGATCGCCCCAGCAGGCGATATTGATCGAGAGCGGTGCTCATCATGACTTGCTCCTCCTCGCATCCGAACGGGAACCGGCGGCCGGTCGGCGACGCAGGACCATTCCGCCGTGATGCAGGGTGTCGGCGTCGACGAAGTCTCCGTCCGCCCTGAAGCCGGTGTCGTCCCAATAATCGATGCG
>NZ_CADCWA010000182.1 GCF_902806285.1 uncultured Sphingomonas sp.
GGCTGCGCACCTGGACCATCATGCTGGCGGTGGTCGCCTTTTCCATGTCGATGGTCGGCACCTTCCTGGTCCGCTCGGGCATCCTGACGTCCGTGCACAGCTTCGCGGTGGACCCCGCGCGGGGCAGCTTCATCCTGGCGCTGCTGGCGCTCTACGTGGGCGGCGCGCTGTTCCTGTTCGCCACCCGCGTCGGCACGGTGAAGGAAGGCGCTGGGTTCGACCTCGTCAGCCGTGAGAGCGCGCTGGTCATCAACAACCTGCTGCTGAGCGTGATCCTGGGCACGGTGTTCGTGGGTACGCTCTACCCCCTGCTGGCGGAGGCGGTGAGCGGGGAGAAGCTGTCGGTCGGTCCGCCCTACTTCAACGCGGTGACCGGACCGCTGACCCTCGCCCTGGCGCTGCTGTTGTTCATCGGGCCGCTGCTGCGGTGGCGGCGGGACAGCCGGCCCAACGCGCGCCGGGTCGCGGCGCCGCTGCTGGTCACAGTGCTGGCGTTCGCGGCGAGCTTCGCGCTGGACCCGGCGATGAGCGCCCTGGCGCGGCTCGGGCTGGCGGTGGCGGCGGGGCTGGCGGTGGCGAGCCTGCTGCCGCTTGCCGGACGCAACCTCCGGCGTACTCCGCTGGCGACCTGGGGCATGGTCATCAGTCACCTCGGCGTGGCCGTGGCGATTGCCGGGGCCGCCGCCGATACTGCGTTCACGAAGGAGACGCTGGCGGCAGCGCGCCCGGGCGAGACGCTCGCGGTCGGTCCGTGGCGGGTTCGCTTGGGAAGCGTCGTGCCCGTTGCCGGACCCAACTGGACCGCCGTTGAGGGTCGCTTGTCGGCCAGCCGCGGCGGGCGGACGATCGATCTGCAGCCGCAGAGTCGCTTCTTCTCCGACCCGCCGATCGAGACCAACGAAGCGGCGATCCGCACCTTGTGGGACGGGCAGCTCTATGCGGTGATCAGCGGCGCCGAGAACGGCGGGCGGTGGCAGCTGCGGCTATGGTGGAAGCCGCTGGTGACGCTGATCTGGCTGGGCGGCGGCCTGATCGCGCTGGGCGGTCTGCTCGCCCTGCTCGGGCGCTGGTGGCGCGGGCGGCGCCGGGTGCAGGTACCAGAGCCGGCCTATGCGTAGGCGCTGGTGGCTGGCCGCGCCTCTGATCGTGTTTGCGCTCTTCCTCCTGGCAGTCGGCTGGCGGTTGAGCGCGCCGCCGGACGCTACGGTCAAGTCCCGGCTGGTAGGACAGGCCATGCCGGAGTTCAGCCTGGCCGCGGCGGTGCCGGGCAGGGCTGCCTTGCGCTCGGCGGACCTGGTCGGGGGAGGGTCCAAGCTGGTCAACCTGTTCGCCAGCTGGTGCGTGCCGTGCATCGCCGAAGCGCCGGTGCTGGGCGAGCTGAAGCGGCGCGGCGTCACCATCCACGGCATCGCGATCCGCGACGCGCCCGCCGATGTGGCGGAGTTCCTCCGCGATCACGGCGACCCTTACCGCCGCATCGGCGCCGATCCGCGCAGCCGGGTCCAGATGACGCTCGGCTCGTCCGGAGTGCCTGAAAGCTTCGTGGTCGATGGCCGGGGCGTGATCCGCTATCAGCACATCGGCCCGATCATGCCGCAGGACGTGCCGACGGTGCTGGCCGAGCTGGAGAAGGCGGGGTGAGCCGTTCCTCGTCATCCCCGCGCAAGCGGGGACCCAGCCGAGCAAACAAAAGCTGGGTTCCCGCTTTCGCGGGAATGACGATGTTGTTGGTGGCAGCTCCCGCTTGGGCCGACAGCGGCCAACCCGCGGCGCCCTATGCCTATCGGCAGCTCGCCGACCCGCGGCAGGAGGCGCGGGCCAGGGCGCTGATGGAGGAGCTGCGCTGCCTGGTCTGCCAGGGCCAGTCGATCGCCGACAGCGATGCCGAGCTGGCGGGCGACATGCGCAGCCTGGTGCGCGAGCGGATCGCGGCGGGGGAGAACCCGGAGGAGGTGCGGTCCTGGCTGGTCGAGCGCTACGGCAGCTGGGTCAGCTACGCGCCCGTCCTGGGAGCGGACACCTTGCTGCTTTACGCTGCGCCGGTGCTGTTGCTGCTGCTCGGCGGGCTGCTGGCGGCGCGGCGCTTGAAGCGGCGTGCGCGGTGATGGGCTGGCTGATCCTGGGCGGGCTGGTGGCGTTGACCGCCGCCGGGCTGTGGTGGCTGGGACATCTCCGGGGGGCGCAGGCGCAGCTGGTGCTGGCCGCGTTGATGATCGGGGGTGCCGGCTACGCGCTGCAAGGCCGCCCGAGTCTGGCCGGGTCGCCGCGGGAGGCCGGGCGGCGCGCGGCGCCCTTGCCGCTGACCGAGCCGCGCCAGGCTATGCTGGGCCGTTTCAACAGCAGCGACCGCTGGCTCACCATTGCCGACAGCTTCGCATCGCGCGGCAAGACCGAGGACGCGGTGGGCGTGATCCGCTCCGGTCTGCGGATGGACCCGGACGACTTTGGCCTGTGGACCGGCCTGGGCAACGCGCTGGTCGACCACGCCGGAATGCTCACGCCCGCGGCCACGCTCGCCTATGCGCGGGCGCGTGAACTCGGACCGCGCCATCCTGCGCCGCTGTTCTTCGAGGGGCTGGCGCTGGCCCGGTCGGGCAAGCGGGAGGAGGGTTTGGAGCTGTGGCGGCGGGCGTTGGCGCTGACGCCACCGGGCACCAGCTACCGGCCGATGATCGAGGGCGGAGTGGCGGCGCTCAGCGCCCCGGCGGATCGAAGAGACCGTCAGGGCAACGCCGGGGTCCAGCCCTCGACTATGGTACCCTAATCACGATGGCTGGACCCCGGCGTTCGCCGGGGTACCAAAGGGCCGGCGTTCAGCCAGCCTGCTTGCTACTTGCCCCTGCCGGTCTTCTCCTGAAGCTCGTCGATCTTCTTGGACGCGTCGGCCTTGTTGAGCTCGGGCTCGAACTCCTCGCCGGCTTCCTCGCTCAACGTCTCGAGATAGGAAGCCTGCGCGCCGGTCATCGGCTCACCGCCGGTGGTCCAATGGTCCGGGTCCTTGACCGCATTGCCGGTCGGATGGGTCTTGGGATCGTCGGGGATCTTGTCGGACATCGCTGCACCTTTTCAAAGGATTGATCGGGTGCACCAACGACCGTGTTCCTTGTCTGTTCCCGCTCATGCCGCCGCTTCGAACGGCAGGTCCAGCGCTTCCGCGACCGCCTCGTGCCGGATCCTGCCGTCCGACACGTTGAGCCCGTTGGCGAGGTGCGGGTCCTGGCGCATCGCCTCGTCCGCGCCGAGGTTCGCCAGCTTGAGCGCGAAGGGCAGGGTGGCGTTGTTGAGCGCGAAGGTGGACGTGCGCGACACCGCGCCCGGCATGTTGGCGACGCAGTAATGGATGACCCCCTCCACCTCGAACACGGGCTCGTCGTGGGTCGTCGGGGTGCTGGTCTCGAAGCAGCCGCCCTGATCGATGGCGATGTCCACCAGCACCGAGCCGCGCTTCATGGTTTTCAGCATGTCGCGGGTGACGAGCTTGGGCGCCGCGGCTCCGGGCACCAGCACCGCGCCGATCACCAGCTCCGCTTCCTCCACGGCGCGGGCGATGCTTGCCCGGGTCGCGTACGCCGTCTTGATCTGGCTGGAGAAGAACATGTCGAGTTCGGCCAGCCGTTCCATGCTGATGTCGTAGATGGTGACGTCCGCGCGCATTCCGACCGCCATCTGCGCGGCGTTGATGCCGGACACGCCGCCGCCCAGGATCGCAACCTTGGCCGGGGCGACGCCGGGAACGCCGCCGAGCAGCACGCCGCGACCGCCTTGCTCCTTTTCGAGGTAGTGCGCGCCCACCTGCACCGACATGCGGCCGGCGACCTCGCTCATCGGCTTCAATAGCGGCAGCGCGCCCGTGCGCGAGGTCACCGTCTCATAGGCGATGCAGGTCGCGCCCGACTTCATCAGCCCCTCGGCCTGGGGCTTGTCGGCCGCAAGGTGGAGGTAGGTGAACAGCAGGTGGTGCGGCTCAAGGAGCGCGATCTCGTCAGGCTGCGGTTCCTTGACCTTGACGATCATCTCCGCGGTCTTGAACAGCTCCCCGGCGTTGGGGACGACCGTCGCGCCGGACTTCTGAAAGGCGGCATCGGGGCAGTCGATCCCGCTGCCGGCGCCGGTCTCCACGAACAGCTCGTGACCGGCGGCCACCAGCTCCTTCACCGATGCGGGGGTAAGCCCGACGCGATACTCATGGTTCTTGATCTCCTTGGGCACACCGACACGCATGGTGGTTTACTTTCCGTGAGTAGTGGGAAGAGGTTGGCGCGGGCCTATAGACCGGGTTGCCGGCCAAGTGCCAGCCGATTGCGGGCGCGAAACGCTCCTGCTAGAGCGCGCCGCCGCCGATGAACATCACCGCAACCGGAGCCGCAGTGTCGACCCCCGCGAACGAGGGGGTGACGGACACCAGCCATGTCGGCGGTCATGCACCGCAAGGCTCGCTGGCGAAGCTCGCGGTCGGCGCGGTCGGCATCGTGTTCGGCGATATCGGCACGTCGCCCATCTACGCCTTCCGCGAGACCTTCGCCGGCCACCACCAGCTCGCCCCCGACGCGCTGCACATCTACGGCGTCCTGAGCCTCATCTTCTGGTCGATGATGATCATCGTGACGTTGAAATACGTCACCATCATCATGCGCGCCGACAACAAGGGGGAGGGTGGCAGCCTGGCCCTGCTGGCGCTGATCAACCGGTCGACCAGCGACAAGCGGCGCTGGACGGCGGGCATCGTCATGCTGGGGGTGTTCGCGACCGCGCTGTTCTACGGCGACAGCATGATTACGCCGGCCGTGTCCGTGCTGTCGGCGGTTGAGGGGCTGACGACCGTCAACCCGGCGTTCGAGCCGTTCGTTGTTCCCCTGGCGGTCGGCATCCTGGTCGGCCTGTTCGCCATCCAGTCGCGCGGGACGGCCAAGGTCGGGACCTTGTTCGGCCCGATCATGCTGACCTACTTCGCGGTTCTTGCCGGCTTGGGCGTGCTGCACATCTTCAAGCATCCGCCGGTCTTGTGGCACATGCTGAACCCCGGCAACGCGCTGGCCTTCTACATCGCCGAGCCGCTTCCGGCATTCATCGCCATGGGCTCGGTGGTATTGGCGGTAACCGGCGCGGAGGCGCTGTATGCCGATATGGGCCACTTCGGACGGCGTCCCATTCGCGTCTCCTGGCTCTACTTCGTGCTGCCCGCGCTGCTGCTCAACTATCTCGGCCAGGGCGCCATGCTGCTCAGCCAGAGCCCGGCGCAAGCGCTCGAGACGGTCAAGAACCCGTTCTTCTTCCTGGCCAACGAAACGTTCCGGCTGCCGCTCGTCCTGCTCGCCACCTGCGCCACCATTATCGCCAGCCAGGCGGTGATCAGCGGCGCTTTCTCGGTCACCCAGCAGGCGATCCAGCTTGGTTTCATCCCGCGGCTCCGCATCACCCACACCAGCGAGACCGCGGCCGGGCAGATCTACATCCCATTGATCAACTGGGCGCTGATGATCATGGTCATCCTGCTGGTGGTCACCTTCCAGAGTTCGTCCAACCTCGCCGCCGCCTACGGCATCGCGGTTACCGGCGCGATGTTCATCGACACGCTGCTGCTGGCAGTGGTGTTCTTCTCGCTATGGAAGTGGCCGAAGTGGAAGGCGGTGCCGCTGCTGGCGCTGTTCCTGTTCGTGGACATCCTCTACTTCGGCTCCAACCTCATGAAGGTGCCGGACGGCGGCTGGTTCCCGCTGCTGGTCGGCGCGATCGCCTTTACCATGCTGACCACCTGGGCGCGCGGCCGCAAGCTGATGCTCGACCGGATGTCGGAGGCCAGCCTGCCGATGGAGGTGTTCATCAAGTCCGCCGCGGCCAGTGCGACGCGGGTGCCCGGAACCGCGGTGTTCATGACCACTTCCCTGCGCGGCGTACCCCATGCGCTGCTGCACAACCTCAAGCACAACAAGGTGCTGCATGAGCGGGTCATGCTGCTGACGGTGCGGATCGAGGACGTGCCTCATGTCCCGGCCGAGAAGCGGCTCCATACCGAAGATTACGGCGCCGGCTTCTTCCGTGTGCTGCTGCGCTACGGCTTCATGGAAGAGATCAACGTGCCCGCGGAGCTGAGCAGGCTGGAGAATTGCGGCCCGACCTGCAAGATGATGGACACCAGCTTCTTCCTTGCCCGCCAGACGCTGATCGCGTCGTCCCGCCCGGGCATGGCCATCTGGCGCGAGCGCTTGTTCAGCTGGATGCTCCGCAATGCGGAAAGCGCGATGGAGTTCTTCAAGCTGCCGACCAACCGGGTGGTGGAGCTGGGGAGCCAGGTGGAGATTTGAATCTGTGCTCCTGCGAAGGCAGGAGCCTAGTTCTTCTGCTGCGTGAGGAAAGGCACTGGATCCCTGCTTTCGCAGGGATACGGATCCCTAGGATGGCGGTTGCCACCACATGGACCAGACCGTCTCCTGGATAGCCACCGCCGCGACCATCTTCGCCGCCTGCCTCACCGCCTCCAACCTCGGATCGCGGATCACCGGCTACGGTTTTATCGTCTTCACGGTCGGTTCGATCGCCTGGTTCGCGACGGGGGTGCTGACCGACCAGCCCGCGCTGATCTGGACCAACGTGGTCATGACCTTCCTCAACCTGTTCGGCGTGTGGCGCTGGCTGGGGCGGCAGGCCAAGGTCGAGGAGGGCGCGCAGCGGGCCGCGGAGAAGAGCCAGCGGCTTGAGGGCGAAACCCTGTTCCCGGCGTCCTCGCTGACCAGCGCCAAGCTGGTGAGCGCCGATGGGGAAGGCCTGGGGAGGTGCGTCGACGCCATGCTGGGCTGCGGCAGCGGACGGCTCCAATATCTGGTGGTGGCTCAAGGCGGTGTTGCGGGCGTCGGCGAGACCTTCCGCCGGCTCGAATGGCACCAGGCGCGAGTGCATGACGGGTCCGTCCAGGCGGACGTCGACCAGGCCGGATTGGATCAACTTCCGGAACTCACCAGGGACGATTGGCCGGGCCGATGAGCGCACTCATCGTCACCGCGGAACTGGGCGCCGAAGACTTCGCCTGGCTCGACGGGCAGCGCCGTGCCTACTTTCCGCCCGAGCGCAACCAGCTATCGGCGCACCTGACCATGTTCCATGCCTTGCCGCCGTCGGCAGAAGCGGAGGTCCGGCGCGAGCTTGCGCGGCACGCAAGGGAGGCGGCGCCTCGGGGGACAGTGGCCGGGTTGATGAACCTTGGGCGCGGGGTGGCCTATCGGGTGGCGTCCGACGACCTCGAGGCCATTCGCCGATCGCTGGCCGATGGCTTCCGGGGCCTGCTCACCGCGCAGGACGCGCAGGGCTGGCGCCCGCATGTCACTGTACAGAACAAGGTGGAGCCGAAAGCAGCTCGGGCGCTGCTCGGCGAGTTGACCGCTGAGTTCAGCCCGCGACCGTTGGTGGTCGCGGGGCTCGGGCTCCATCGCTATCTTGGCGGCCCCTGGGAGCGGCTTGGGCGCTGGAGCTTCCGCGGCGCCTAGGCGAGATCGCCGACGCCTTCGCAGGTGAGGTCGAACGCCGCCATGCCCGCTTCGAGCACGGAGGCGAGCATCGGCATGTCCATCAGCTCGTCAACCGCGCCTGCGCGGCCGGTGTCGGTCGCTTCTTCCATGGCCTCGCTCCAGTCGGAGGCTTCGTAAGTGCCCTGTCCAACCCAGCAGAAGGCGAGCACCTCGGCCAGCTGATCCTCCCCGAGATCGTCGAAGGCCTGGCGGAGCTCTTCCTCGACGCTGGTGTTGATGTCGTCCTCGAGGACCGACAGCGCGCCTTCTTCCTCGTCGTCGACATTGTCCGCGCTTTCGTCCTCGAACTCGCCGGGCGTCTGCGCCTCATACTCGCGCGCCCGCAGGATGATTCGGCAGAGCGTGTCGAGCGGGGTCAGCGGGTCCATCTGATTGATCTCCTGATTTGCCCGCTGAACACGGGGACGGAGCGGACGGTTCCACCGCGTTGACCGGCGCACGGCCCCCGCTTATATGCCGCCCGCGCCCGCTCTCGGGCAGCCCGAGACTGTGTTGTCGGCCGGCGAGGCCGCCGGCCTTGTGGGGCGGAGTAGCTCAGCTGGTTAGAGCAGCGGAATCATAATCCGCGTGTCGGGGGTTCAAGTCCCTCCTCCGCTACCATCCATTTTGGCAGCCGTTTCGGACACTTAGTTGTGATATCGAAAGGGCTGGCGACGCATCGGGGTGTTGCGGCCTGTTGCGATACTTTCCCGCTGATTTCCGCCGTTTCCGTCTGACTCGCAGCGGCTCCGTGCAACACAGATGCGACATGGCAGGCTCCTTGTGGAGGGCAGGGGAGGTGCTACCCCGTACACATGAACGACGACCACGAGTCCGAGCATGACGCCCTGTTCCAGATCGAAGAGCCGGACGAAGACGGCTGCGTGTGGGCGTGCAGCAACGAGGGCAGGGAGGTATGGTGCCGGAACCTGGGGCCTGCCGAAAAGGTCGCTGAGGTTATGAGTCAGTGGCTCGCCAGCTACGATGATGGTGAGCGCCTCTAGTCGGCCCGCCGTGCTGCCGACCGTGCAGTAAGAAGGGGCGGCTTGCGCCGCCCCTTGCCCACTACTAGCGGGAACCGATCACGATCGGGATCGCGATAGCGGGACCAACCGGCTTACCCGCCATCTTCAGCTTGGCCCGATCGATGGCAGCGGCGACTTGGTCGTCCGTGCCGCGGACCGCGCCTCTGGTGCATCCCCAGCGCTCACTCGGCTTATAGAAGCCCAGATCACCGCACAGGCGATGAGAGGTGCTGGAGATACGGCGCAGCAGCACCTTCTGTTGCGGTCTGAACGCGAGGTTGAGATCGGCGTAGGACACGCGGCGCTGTGTTTCAGGGTCGAACCTCTTGCCCTCCACCACGATCTCGCGCGGCTTCGCGTCAGCAGTAACGGCGGCGGTTAGGCCCACTCCGATGAACCCTGCGGCGGCCATGCAAGCAAGTTTCCGGCTGTCCATTGTCACCTCCCTGCGACGGGAATCAACTTCCCTCACAAGAGAGATCCCAC
>NZ_CADCWA010000183.1 GCF_902806285.1 uncultured Sphingomonas sp.
CCCCGCGGCCAGCGTCCAATTGAACGGAGGCGGCGCGCGGGAAGGCTGCAATCGCGGATTGAAGAGTCCGGCTCCGAAGAGGGTGCGACTCCTGAGAAGCCTTGCCAGAGCCGGAAGGCGCGCTCGTATTCACTCGCCCCGATCAAGCTGCGAAGAAGCCGCAACTGCCAATCCGGCACCGGCCCGGCCCGCGGCTCGCGCCCGGCCAGATCGAGCACCAGCGCTGCGTTGGCCGGCTCTTCGGCCAGTGCGGCCAGCACATTGCCCCGAAGCTGCGGGTTCTCCTGCAGGATGGCGCGCACCTGATCCGCCGCGCCGGGCTGGGTCGCGAAGGCAGCCAGCGCCGGGGTCAGCGGCCCGGCGGCCCTGGGCAAGCGCCGGATCAGGGCCGCGATCTGCCGCAGCCCCTCAGCCGTCCGGCCCTGCCGCAGGTAGAGGTCGGCCAGAAGGTAGCGCGCGGCCGGCAAGCGCGGGTTCCGGCGCGCCGCTTCCCCCAGCAGTGCGTCTGCATGCTGGAGCCGGCCCTCGCTCAGGGCGTCGGTTCCCGCCACCAGGAACGGCTCGGCTGCGAGCGGGTCGCGCGCCAGAACCGAGTTCATCCGCCGCAACACAGCCGCGTCCGGAGCGCGACCTCGAGCAGTGGCCTCCCCGATGTCCGCCAGGGCGAGTTGCGTCGCCACCCGGGGGTGGCTGGACCAGGCCTTGGCCGCCAGCGCGGGCCGATCCTCGGCGAAGGCCTGAACGGCGGCGGTGCGGATGGCCACAAGACTCATCGCCACCGCCGCGATCGCCACGGTGGCACGCCGCAACATGGCCGCTGATGCCCTCGGCTCCCGAACGATCAGGCGTCCGTCCGGTGCGGGATCATGGCGATCTTCTCGCGCCGGCCATCCTCAACGGCGCCATACCGATAGCTGTAATAGCCGTAGCCCGACTCGTTCTCCGCCGCCTTGGTCAGCACCGCGCCCAGGATGTGCGCACCCGAAGCCTCGAGCCGGTTCAGCACCTCCACCGCGGCCCGCGTGCGGGTCTTGCCGCTTTCCACCGCGAATAGCACGCCGGCCACCACCGACGCCAGCAGCGGCGAGTCGGCCAGGCCGAGGACGGGCGGCGCATCGACGATCACCACGTCATACTGGCTGGTCGCCTCGTCCAGCACCTGGCCGAACCGCGGGGTGGACAGCAGGTCCGCGGGATTGGGCGGCAGCGGGCCGCACGGCAGCAGCCACAGGCTCTCGAACTGGGTCGGCAGGACGTGGGACCCGACATCGTCATGGTTGGTCAGGAGCTTGGTCAGGCCCCCGTCGTCGTTCGCCGCCTTGAACGACGGCTTGCGCAGGTCGCCATCGACCAGCAGCACCGCCCGGCCCTGCCGCGCCAAGTTCTGCGCCAGCGCCAGCGCGGTGGACGATTTGCCTTCCCCTTCGCGGGTCGACGTAACCAGCAGCGAGCGGGGCACACCCTCTTCCGTGCTGAAGCGAAGCGCGGCGGCGATCGCGGAATAGGCCTCGGACACCGCGGAGCTCGGGTCGTTCAGGTCCTCGACCAAGCTGCCCTTGCCCCACCGGCGCGGCACGGCGCCGAGCGCGGGCAGCTGCAGCTTGGTGCGCACGTCCTCACGGGTCTTGACCGTGTCGTTCAGGAACTCGAGCCCGACCGCCAGGCCCAACCCGCCCAGCAGGCCCAGGCCGAGGCCGGCCAGCAGGTTGAACGGCAGGTTCGGCGTGAAGGGCCCGCCCGGCACTTCAGCCCGATCGACGATCGACACCGGGGCCGCGCCGATCCCGCCCGCAACGCCGATCTCCTTGTAGCGCTGCAGCAGGGCGTCGTAGAGCCCGCGGTTGGTATCCACTTCCCGTTGGAGGATGTTGTACCGGACGCTGCGGCCGCGCAGGTCGAGGACCGAGCCCCGGAGCGCGTTGACGCGGCTCTGCAGAGCGCGTTCGGCCGACAGGGCTCCGCGATATTCCTGCGCCAGCGAGTTGTTCCGGCCGCCCGCCACCTGCGACGTTTCCCGCGCGATCTGCCGATCCAGTTCCCCAATCCGCGAGCGCAGGCTGACCATGTCGGGATGGTCGGGCTTCAGCAGGGTCCGCTTCTCCTGATACTCCGCTTCCAGGCCGGCGCGGGCCTGGCGCATCGGCTGGGTGCTGCTGTTCACCTCGCTGGTCGCACCCGCGGACTGGGCCGAGCGGTACGCCCCTTCCGCCGCCACGCGGCGCGCGGTCGCCTCGGCCAGGGCCTGGTTCAGCGCGACCAGCGACTCGCCCTGCAGCGAGCCGGTGGACTCGCCCTTGCCGTCGCCGCCCACGCCCGTGCCCAGGCTGATGATGCCCTGGCTCTGGGCATAGCCGACCAGCTGCCGTTCGGACCGCTCGAGGTCGGTCCGAGCCTTGACGATCTGGCGCTCAAGGAACCGGCGGGCGTAGGCCGAAGCTTCGAAGCGCCGCTGCAGGTTCGAGTTGATGAAGCCGTCCGCGATGCCGTTGGCCACTTGCGCGGCGAGCTGCGGATCGTCGGAGGTGTAGCTGAACCGAACCAGCCGGCCTTCCTCCGGCGCCTGCACGGACAGGCCGCCGGCGACCCGCGAGGTGGCGGCCTTCAACCGGGTCGCGGCATCGCCCCCCTCCCCCGCGACCTGCGGATTGCTCGCCAGGTTGAGGTCCTGCGCAACCCGCTCGGCCAGGCTGCGGCTGCCGAGCAGCCCGACCTGCGTCTGCAGGAAGTCCCAAGTGTCCCCGCTTTGCGCCCGCTGCCGCGACTGCTCGTCGCTCACCTCGACCACCGGCGGGTTCACTTCCAGCGTGACGAACGCCTTGTAGAGCGGGGTGGCGAGCAGTGTCGCTATGACCCCGCCGGCCAGGCCCAACGCGGCCGCGCCGAGGATCAGCCAGCGCCATTCCCGAACGATCCTGAGCAGGGTGGGAAGATCGAGCCTGGGCGCCTGGTGATGCCGCACTTCGGCTTGGGCCGGGTTCCGCGGGACGCTCACGCGATCGCCGAGCGGCCGGTTCCCGGCGGTGATCGCCACATCCCTGTTCACGCGCGCGCCTCGACTTTCAGCTGTTTCGCGGCAGCCCGTCAGAACGGGCGGAAGATGGAGAAGATCGGCAGGCTGTTCAGGATCGATTTCTGAGTAGCCTTGATGGACGAGCCGTCCACCACGACGATGTCTCCAGGGTAGATCTGCGGGTCCTCGGCCTGGCCGCGCCGAATGGCGGTAAGGTCGAACGCGGCCGCCTGCCGCTTGCCGCCGACCGTCCGGAACACGGCCACCCGGCGCGGGTTGGCGTCGTCGCCCGTGCCGCCGGCCAAAGCCACGGCCTGGATCAGCGTCACCGGCCCGGTTACCGGAAATGAGCCCGAGTTCTTGACGGACCCGTCCACCGTCACGCTGCGCCGCGTGGACGCCTTCACGCCGACGCTGATGTCCGGGTTCTCCAGGTACTTGGTTCCGTACGCCTCGGTCAGCGCTTGATCGAGCTGCGATGTAGTCAGTTCCGCGGCTGCGACGCTGCCGATCAGCGGCATGGCGATGCGCCCGGTCAGATCGACCTCATAGTCGCCGGACAGATCCGGCAACTTGAACACCTTGACGCTGACCGTGTCCATGGGCGCGATCCGATAGCTGGATCCCAAGGGAACAATCGTCGGTGCGTCCGGTGCGGCCAGCGGCGCATTGTACGGGATCGGCCCGCCCCTCCCTTCGGAGCAGCCGCCGCCCAACGCCGCAAGCAGC
The DNA here is from genome assembly GCF_902806285.1 of uncultured Sphingomonas sp. Classification (GTDB taxonomy): domain Bacteria; phylum Pseudomonadota; class Alphaproteobacteria; order Sphingomonadales; family Sphingomonadaceae; genus Sphingomicrobium. The sequence goes on from NZ_CADCWA010000183.1 coordinate 3,740, forward strand.
ACCGCCGGCACGAGCAAGGACCCGAACCTCTCCGTCATGGCAGCCAAGCACGCTCCTCCACCTGAGCATCGTCGCAAAACGCAGAGACCACTCCATAGGCATTGCCGCTGCCGCTCGTCGAGCGCAATGCTCGATTGCCGCGACGCCTAGGGCGTCCGTGCCGAACTGCCGTCCTCTCCCTGCTGCAGGAACCAGCGCTCCTCGCCTTCGATCGCGACTGCCGTCAGCACGCCATGGTGAAAGGCGCCGGTGTCGATCCCGATGCGGTTCGCTTGCTCGTCGATCTTCCGCGCAATGGTGTGGCCATGCACCACCAGCACCCCATGTTCGCGGCGGTCGCCCAGGAAGGGCTGGCGGATCCAGCGGAGATCGACCGGCGACTGCTGCTCCAGCGGGACGCCGGGACGGATGCCCGCATGAACAAACAGATAGTCGCCGAACCGGAAGCTGTCGCCCATCTCCCGCAGGAACGCCTGGTGCTCCGGTGGGATCGCCTGCCCGATCCGCTGCAGGGCCTGTTGTTGCGGCAGCGCGAGCAGGGCTGGCGCGTCCAGCCCGTAACTTGCCAGGCACTCCACCCCGCCGAACCCGAGCCACTGCCGCAGGAGCCCCGCCTCCCCGTCCAGCAGCCGAAGCAGGACCTCTTCATGGTTGCCCAGGAGCGCCAGGGTGCGGAAGCCCGGGAGCGCTCCGCTTCGGACCCGCTCGACCACCTGGCGCGAGTGCGGGCCGCGGTCGATCAGATCGCCCAGGAAGACGAGCAGCGGTCTGGCGCTTCCATCGCGCGCACGATGGTCGGCATCGATCCGCTGCAGGAGGCCCTCCAGCAGGTCGAGCCGGCCGTGGATGTCGCCGATGGCATAGGCACGGTGCCCGGGGGCGCCCACCGCGGCCGCCGTCTTTGCCGGTCCGCTTCGCCAGCGCTGCAGGATCACTGGGAAACTCCGTTCCTGCCGCTCATAGGCAAGCCCGCTACCTCGTGGATGGCGTCCAGGTAGGCCGCTACGACCTTCTCCTCGCTGAACCGCTCCTCGACCAGCCGGCGCGAGGCTTCGCCCATGAGTCGCTTCTCCGCGGCAGGCAAGGCGATGAACCGAAGCAACGCATCGGCCAGGCTTGAAGCCGAGCGGACGGCACACAGCAGGCCGTTGACCCCGTCGGCAACCACTGCGCGGTTCCCCGGCACGTCCGTGGCGATCAGCGGCCGGCCCATGGCCGCCGCTTCGAGCAGCGAGCGCGGCAGGCCTTCGCGATAGGAGGGCAACACCACCGCGTCCGCCGCGGCCAGGAAGGGCCGAACGTCCTCCGCCGCCCCCAGATACTCCACCACGCCGTCGCCTTCCCACGCCGCGAGTTCGTCCTTGCCGATGGCCGTGCGGTTTGCCGCTCCGATGAAGCCCAGCAACTGGAATCGCGCTTGCGGTTCCACCGCCTTGACCCGCCGCGCCGCCTCGACCAGCTCGCGCACGCCCTTGTCGCCGAGCAGGCGGCCCACGAAGAGAAAGGTGCAGCAAGCATCTCGCTCCCTCGGCGCGGGTGGCGGCTGGAACCGCTGGAGATCGACCCCCGACCCGGGCAGGAGCCTCGCCTGCTCGCGCCGGACCAGCCCCCGGGCGACGAACAGGTCCCGATCTTCGCCATTCTGGAAGAACACCACCGGGGCGCGGCGAAAGGCGGCGCGGTACATCAGGCTGATCACCCGCTGCAGCGCGCCGCCGCGGATGAACGCCGTGCCGAGCCCGCTTACGTTGGGGATTGCGGGCACGCCCGCCAGGCCGGCCGCCAACGCGCCGTAGATGTTGGGCTTGGCCGTGAAGCTGAGATAAGCCAGCGGCCGGATCTTCCTGAACAGGCGCAGGTAGGCCAGGATCAGCAATCCGTCATGAACCGGGTTGAGGCCGTCGCTATCGATCCCGAGAGGATGCTGCGCTTCCCACTTGCCCGCCATGGGGGCACCGGCCTCCTCCCGTGGGGCCGCAACCGCGACCGAGTAGCCGGCCTCGACCAGCCGATCGAGCAGGCGGCCGCGGAAGTTCCGGAGGTTCCAGAGGGAGTTCGCCGACACCAGGATGGTTGGGGGACGACCGACGCGCTCCATGGACCGCTCATAAGCCGACGGCTCCGACGCGCCAGCCCCTCCGTTGTTGCGCCGCGCCACCTGCCTCGCTCGCGGGCGCGTTGACGACGTTTGTGCAACAGAAGGGAGCTTATCGCGTTGCCCGCTCTGGAAATCCGGTGAAAACCGCGCTAGACGGCACTGGCATACAGGGGAGCTCACTTGTGAAGCGTTCGAAGAAGCTGACGGCTGGTTTGGCGGTCGTTGCGCTCGGCTTGGCGTCGCCAGCGGCCGCGGCGTCCCGGACGCTCTCGGCCGCGGCTCCGGCCGCCTCGACCCAGCCGGCGCCCCTCAGCCCGTGGGTTGTGCTGAGCGCCCTCGGCTCCTCCAGCTCCAGTGCCGCCATCTGCGCGTCCGCCGCCGCTGCCAGCAGCGCGGTCCAAGGCGCCGCCACCCCCGGATGCGTTCTTCCGGCCGTGGACGCTCCGCCGCCGATCGCGCAAGCGCCGCAGGGCACGCCGGTCCCCGTCGCCGCCGGCCCGGCTGCCGCGGCGGGATTCAGCATCCTGCCGTTGCTGCTCGGCCTGGCGGGAGCCGCGGCGATCGCCGCGCTGCTCCTGACGGGCGGCCCGGATGAGGACGAGATCGACGTCGAGCCGATCACCCAGGCTTAAGTCGCCCGGGCTCCGCCGCCGCGTCGGCCCGCCCGTTGACCTGGTATGAGGTCAAGCTGTTCGCCGCTCACGCCAGCGGCGCCAGCATGGACGCGCTGCACGTCGTTGCCGGGGTCGCGCTTCAGCTGCTCGCCGCAGCGCTGTTCAGGACCCCGGTCGCAAGCTGGCGCCCGTGGCTGGCGGTGCTCGGCCTCGAGTTGCTGAACGAAGCCGCCGACCTGCTCGTCGAGTGCTGGCCGCAGCCCGCCATGCAGTTCGGCGAGGCGGCGAACGACCTCGTCCTGACCATGGCCCTGCCGACGGCCCTCCTGCTGGCGGCGCGCTACCGCCCGGCCCTGTTCAGCGCAGCCAGGCGGTCGGAATAGGGAACCCGTCGCGGTTGCCCGGCGGGCTGTAGCGGCAGATCAGATAATCGGTCGCGGCGCCCGAATGAACCGCGCAGCCCACCCGGGTCGTGCTCGGCCACACCAGCTGCGTGTAGTGGGACACATCCTCCCACCGGCCGGTCGAACTGACCAAAGGGTAGACGCCGGGACGGAGCAGCGCCCGCTCGTCGATCCACCGCCCGACCATCTGCTCCGGACTATGAACGCCGCGCGGGCCCATCCACAGATTCTCGCGCTGTCCGGGACGGCTCGCGCGGGGCGAGTGGGCCAGTCGGCCGAGCGATGCCAGTGCCGGACCATAGCTCGCCGCCGAAGCTGCCAGCGCCGGATCCCACGTCAGCGGGGCCGCCCCAACCCTCCGCCGCTCGACGTTGTGCGCCGCCAGCAGCCGCTGCTCGACGGCGGAGAGCCCGGGCCGCGCCTCAAGCCGCAGGGTTGGACTGGCGCCCGCCGCCGCTACGATCGCGGCTACCACCATCATCGAGTTCAGCATCGCCGCCTCCGCGGACGACAGAAGACAGATTAGCGGTAAAGAATTGGTTAGAGCAGCGCCGGGTTGCCCGGTCGCCGGGTCGGGCTACAGGTGGGCGGTGACCGCCTCGGCCGAAATCAGGGCAGCCCCGAACGGGACTGAGCTCCGCCGGCTCTGGGCCCTGCTGCCGCGCGACCGCCGCCGCGAGGCCGTCCGCCTGCTCGGCCTGATGCTGCTGGGTGGCCTCGCCGAACTGGCGACGGTGGGGTCGGTAGTGCCCTTTCTGGCCGCCTTGACCGGGCAAGGTCCTGGGGCAAGCGCGCTCCTGCTGCCGTTCGCTCCGACATCGGTGGCGGCGATGGCCGCGCTGTTCATCGGCGCCGCGCTCGCCGCCGCCGCCATCCGGTTGCTGCTGAGCTGGAACACGCAGCGGCTCGCCATGGGCACCGGCCACTGGATCGCCGCGGAGATCCACCGGCGCGTGCTGCTGCAGCCCTACTCCTACCATGTGCAGTCGCATTCGAGCACGCTGATCTCGGCGCTGCAGAAGGTGCAGGACCTCGTCTGGGGAGTGCTGCTGCCCGCGCTGCAGGGTGCGTCTGCCGCCCTGATGGCCGGGCTGATCCTGCTTGGCCTGCTGTGGCTCGACGCCTGGGCGGCGCTCGCGGCCGCGGCCTGTTTCGCGGCGATCTACGCGGCCGTGTCGCTGATCGTCCGGCGCCGGATCGCACGCTACTCGGAGGTGGTCGGGCAGGCCTACGAGCAGCGCGTCCGAATGCTGGGCGAGACGCTTGGGGCGATCCGCGACATCATCGTCGCCGGAAACCATGACGCGCACCTCGAGCAGTTCCGCAGCGCCGACAATCGCCTCGCGGAAGCGCGCGCTCGCCTGAGCTTCCTCGGCACCGCGCCGCGCTTCGTCATCGAGGCGCTGGGCATGGTGGCCATCGCCCTGCTCGCCGTGCTTCTTGCCGGCCGCGAGGGCGGCATCGTTCCAGCCCTGCCGTTGCTGGGGGCGCTCGCACTCGGGGCGCAGCGGCTGCTGCCCTTGTTCCAGCAGGTCTATCACAGCTGGTCCGCGCTCGCCGGCTACCGCGTCGTGGTTCGGGACCTGAACCAGCTGCTGAAGCTGCGGGTCCGCGATGCCGCAACGGCAGGCCCGCCCCTGCCCTTCGCGTCGGCGATCGCGCTTGAGGGCGTCGGATTCACCTACCCCGGACGCTCGGCGCCGG
>NZ_CADCWA010000184.1 GCF_902806285.1 uncultured Sphingomonas sp.
GCAGATTCCCACGCGTTACGCACCCGTGCGCCACTAGACCCGAAGGTCTCGTTCGACTTGCATGTGTTAGGCATGCCGCCAGCGTTCGTTCTGAGCCAGAATCAAACTCTCAAGTTGATGTACGATCAACCCGGGTGGAATAACCCAGGCAGACCGGCATCTCCGGGAGCCGTTCCTGCACAAATATACAAACTGGTGTGTTTGCGTATGAGGACATTTGGGCCCACCCATCAAAGTATTACTTTGATGGGGTCCCATGGGAACGGCTTGAATTTGATCGACCAACCTGAACCCAGAGGCTCCAGGTGACCGAGCCGCCGCCCGCATGTCCCTTCATCTAAACCAACAATGTCAAAGAGCCGACGCGTTCTCCTCCCGGTCCTTGTGGTTCCGGGCGCCGGTGGTCCGACTGAGAGAGACGCGAAACGAAGACCGACCCCGTGGAGCCGTCCCCGTCGCTGTGAAACGGCATATATGGTTGGCTGTTCAGCCCGTCAACACCCTTTTTCGCTTTTGTGACAAAGCCAGGTGTCGAACCATAAGTCCGCTTCCCCGAGACGCTTGCGGAAGGTTCCGCCCGCGCCCCGTCGCTGAGCCCCTATTTAGCGTTCTGTTTCGGCTGATCAAGCCCCCAAGTTGATGTTTTTGCAGCGCTTTCCGCGCGCACGCGAGTCTCTAGCTTGGGAAGGCCCACATCAGCTTCCTTATGGATGCGGCCTCAAGCGCTCTGGATATAGGTGCGCATCGCTTCCGCTTCGGCCTCGATCCGCTCCATCCGGTGTTTCACGAGATCGCCGATCGAGACGATCCCGACCAGAGCGCCTCCGTCAACGACGGGCAGGTGGCGCACGCGCCGGCTGGTGATAAGCGCCAGAGCCGCAAGCACCGGTGTGCTCGGCTCCACGGTGATGACGTCGGCAGTCATGGCGTCCGCAACCGTACGGTCGTGGAGCCCCGATTCGTGCGCCGCCAGGCAGCCGATGATGTCGCGTTCCGACAGGATGCCGGCGATCCGCCCGCTTTCCATCACCAGCAGTGCGCCGATCTTGCGGCGGGCCAGCTCGGCGGTCGCCTCCTGCAGGCTGGCTGCCGCCTCGATGATGGCGACTTCCCCGCCCTTGTGTTCGAGCACCGCCGCAATGGTCATCGCTCTTCTCCTCAAGCAGAGACGTCAGCGGGGTTGATACTCCCACGGCTCCCGACCAAAGGGAAGGGCATGCCCACCCCCGACCCGGTTCCCAGCCCGCGCGGCTCGGCCTGGCGGCGCTTCCGCCGGATCATGCGCTGGATGAGCCTGGCGGCGATCGCCGCCGCGGCAGTTGCCGTGTGGTTCGTGGCGCGGGGCGAGTCGGAGCTCCAGATCCACATGCTGATCGCCACCGCATTGGGAGCCGGCCTGTCCGTACTGCTGGGCGCAGCGCTGATGACGCTGGCGTTCGTCAGCTCGGGTTCGGGCCATGACGAGCAAGCCCACCACCACCAGAGCGGCCAAACCCAAGAGGACGAGCTTTGACCAACGATCTCAAGAAGAACGCCATCCTGCGCGTCGTCCCCGGACCCAGCGACATCAATGCCAACGGCCACATCTTCGGCGGCTGGGTCCTGTCCCAGATGGACATCGCCGCCGGCATCGTCGCCTCCCGCCGCTCCCAGGGGCCGGTCGCCACCGTGGCGATCGAGCGGATGGAATTCATCGCGCCCATCGAGCTGCGCGACCTGATTTCCGTCTACGCGGAAGTGGAAAAGGTCGGCCGCACCTCCATGGTCATCCGCATCGAGGTGATCGCCCACCGCGACCGCGGGCAGCAGCAGATCAAGGTCACCGAAGGCTTGTTCACCTTTGTCGCGCTGGACGAGAACAACCGGCCGCGCCCGGTCGAGTCGGCCCAGCCGCTAACGGCGGACGCCATAGCGTAGCGTCCGGCTGCCGTTTGCCGGGATCGTTGCCGCCCATAGCGGCCGCCCGTTGCGCCGCTCGAGCCGGGCGTCCGTGTCCACCCGGTCGTCGCCGGTGAACAGCTCCGCCTCGTGGCGGACCGCGACCGGCGAATCGTTGAAGACGGTCAGCTCGTAACGGTCGTCCGAGACCCTGGTCAGCCGCGTCCTGACGCCCGGTGACTGGTCGAACGCGATCTCGACGTCCTCGCCGACCGCCAAGTCGTCGAGCGAGCCTTCGCCGAGCAGGGTCGGGCGACCCTCACGCGTGCCGAACAGGGCGACCCGCCCGGCAGGCAGCGGCACGCCCAAGCCCTCAGCCGTCCGGTTGCGGGTCAGGAGAACGCGCGTTGCCAGCCGGTCGGACCCGGCGCCGTCCGCGGTGACCTGGCTGCGGTAGACGGTCCTGACCCGTACCGCCGGCTGCTCCAGCAGCGCGACCTGCTTCTGGCTGTTGGCCGCGACGGTGACCGGCTCGGGGATGCGGTAAAGCTTGACGTCGCCGAGCTGCTCCTGCCGGGCCACGATGCGAGCGCCCGTGACCACGATCTCGTCGCCAACCGCTGTTATCGGCGCTGGAGACTCAAGCATCGGAGCCGGTGGCGGCGGCGGCGGAGGCGAGGGCGGAGCGATCGGCGGCACGTCGCTGGTCTTGGACTCGGGCCAGCACTCCAGGCGAAGCGGCCGCGACTCGGACGGGGGCACCTGCGCATCCTCGCGGTTCAGGCGTCCGGCCACCGCGCTGGTCTCGGCATCGCGAAAGCTGGTCTCGTCCGTGCTGGCCAGGGTCAGCCAGGCGAACAGGTCCGCGCGTGCCCCATCGGCCGAAAGCCTGGCGATGTAGTTGGCCTGCCAGTCGAAGCCGGTCGCCAGATAGGACAGGGTGACCCGGGCGTTGACCGGCTGCTCGGCTCGCACCCGCACCGACAAGGTCGGCTTGGCCGACAGCCCGGACGGCACCTCCGGGTAAACCAGCGTCTCCGCCTGCCCCGAGCAGCGCAGCGCCTCGAACCCGGCGGGGGTCTGCAACACCACCGCCCCGTCCGCCCCGGAGCGAATCACCACCTCCTCTTCCGTCACCCGTCCAGTCGCGCGGCTGGTGCGGCGCAGCTGCACGCGGCGCCCCAGCGAGCGGTCGAGCAGGGTCCCGGGCGACAGCAGAAAGGCGTCGCGGTTGCGCTCGACGATGCCTTCGGGAAGACCGGACACGATCGCACTCTGCGGAACGATGCCGCCAGCCACGCCTTCGAAGCGGAGGTCGCTGGCGCCGGCGGGCAGGCTCACGGTCCGGGTCTCGCTGATCAGGGCGTAACCGCCCAGCCAGTCGAGGCTCAGCCGCTCCTCGCTGCCGCGGTTGAGGTTGCGGTAGACCGTGACCTTGACCGCGTCCGGCCTTGCCGAGGTCGCGACCGACTGCGCCGCTGCCGGCAGCGGGACCAGGAGCAGCGCCAGCACAGCAGCCAAGCGCATGGCGCTAGTAGCGGCTGTCGAAGGTCGCGGTGAGGCTCGCTTCGCCGTTGGCCGGCACCGCCATCCGCCAGATCGCCGCGTCCGCCGAATTGCGCTCGCTCTTCTGGCTTTCCGCAACGATTCGCGTGTCGCCCCACAGCCCGTCCTGGAAGACGATCACCGTCACCGGCCGCGGCGAAGCGTTGGTCAAGCGGTAGCGCATGGTCGTCCGCCAGCGCGAGCCGTCGCTGCTCACCCGCTCGCGCCGCTCGACCACCGGCTGCACCTTGATGTCGAAGGCTTGGCCCGTGGTCAGGCCCAGGCTGGAGCCCATTGGCGTGTGGCCGATCGCGCTTTCCCCGACGAACTGCGGCGTGCCGCGCGCGTCGCGCTGGTACACCCGCACCGTTCCGGCGGGCAGCGCGTCGCCGAGCCCCTGGTCGCGCGAGGTCGAGAAGCGCAGCACGGTGTTGGCGCTGACCGCCTGCTCCTGGGTGCCAAGCCAGGGGTTGCGATACTCAAAGGCGCGCTGCGCCGGCGTCCCGCTCACGTCGAGGAAGCTGACCTGCTTGGTCTGGGCGTTGGCGATGGTGGTCCGGACCGGCAGCGGGTAGAGGTAGAAGTCGGCGAGCCGCTCGCGCCCCGCGGTCTCCGAACCGGGCCGGCGCAGCGGCATGCCCGGAGGCGGTGGCGGCGGTGGCGGATAGCCGCCGTACTCGCGGTAGTTCGGCTGGCTCTGCCCGACCGACCCCGCCACCAGCAAAGTATTGGCGTTCACGTAGGGCGTGCCGCTGTTGTTGGTCAGCGTGATCCAGCCCTGCACGTCCATCCGCCCGGCGGCCTCGTCGAACAGCGCAACATAGTCGGCCGCCCAGCCGAGGCCAGGCGTCAGATAGGTGAGCGTCACCGGCTGCCGCCCGCCGCGGTTCGCCTCCAGCGTGACCGACAGCGTCGGCCGCGCGCGAAGGTTGTCGGGCACCTCGTCGAACACCACCCGGACCGGCAGGCTGTCGTCGCGCAGCACCTCGATCCGGTTGCCGATCTGCAACACCACCCCTTCGTTGGCGGCGAGCACCGTCGCCCGCTCGCGGGTCTCGGCGCCGGTCGCGGGGTTGGTCCGGACGAGGGTGATCTGCTGCCCCACCGCCTTGGTCATCAACGCCCGCGGCGACAGCAGGTCGAAGTCGAAGTTCTGCTCGACGATCCCGACGCCATTGCCGGCGAGGGTCACCGTTTCGGGCCGGATCTGCGCCGACACGTCCGGGAACTCCTGCCGCGAGCGCCCGCCCGGCAGGGTGAGCTCGCGCCGGTCCTGCACCAGCGCCAGATTGTTGTTGTAGATGGTGATCGCCACGTCGCCTTGGGCGGTCTGCCCGGGCGTGGGTAGCAGCTGAGCCGCGGCAGGTGCGGCAGGTGCGGCAGGTGCGGCAGCGGCGGCCAGAACGGCGGCGAGAACAAGACGCATACAATCTCCCGACCAGGTCTTGGCCGACAAGAGATACACTGTCACATGCGCTGTCAACTGCCCGCTTACCCGACGCGGGCAAAGGCCTTCCTACCTGTTGCAGGAAGGCATCGCCCGGCCCGCTTGGAACGGCGGCACGAACCGCGTCCTAGATCAAGCTGCCGGGGCGATCTCGTCGCCGCCCTCGGCCACCCGCGGACGGCGGGTCCGGCGGCGCGGGCGCGGCGCCTCCTCCTGCCCGGCAGCCTCGACCGGGTCCGATGTATCCTCGGTCAGGCCGATGGCAGGCGGCAGGATGTCGGCGACGATCCGCTGTTCCGCTTCGCGTGGAGCCGCCTCCGCTTCATCGCCGTCGGCACCATTGTAGCGCTCGCCATTATAGCGGTCCCGGCGCTCGCGGCGGTCACTACGGTCGTCGCGCGTAGAACGCTCCCGGCGGCCATCGCCGTCCCCATCGTTGCGCCGGCCGCGAGCCTGACCGTCACGCGGGCCCGGACGGGGCTCCTGGCGGTCTTCGCCGTCGGCCTCCATCACCTCGTCGTCATATTCCTCGTCGTCGTCGTAATCCTCGCGCCCGCGCCGCTGCTCCTCGAAACGGGAGCGGGTCTCGCCGAGCACCCGGAAATAATGATCGGCGAACTGCAGGTAATATTCGGTCTGCACCCGGTCGCCGGCGAGCTGGGCGTCGCGCGCCATGCTCTTATATTTCTCCAGCAACTGGGCGGCGTTGCCCCGTTGCCGGTTATCGCGGGCACCGCCCCCGTTGCCGGGCGCACCCGGCGGACGTTGCCCACCGCGACCGCGACGGCGGCCACCCTGCTGGCGATTGTTCATCAAATGGATGTTCCTCGTCGCACTGGCGCTTGCTGTCTCCACAGCGCGTAACAACCCTGCCCCGGCGTGCAGCGGCAGCACGGTGCTCCAAGCGCCGTGTTGCCCCAAAGTCGTTCTGTCGGAGCGCTTTGCAGGCGCTGCCTGACCGATTTCGTCGGGGGTAGCCGCGGGTGGCGTCAGGCCTTTGCGTGCGTGAGGCGGCCCCGTTGCTGAGGCATGATGTAATGCGGATCACCTCGCTTTCCAAGCTTATTGTTGGTTAACCTGGATTAGGAGTGCCCGGGGCCGGCCGGCCAAGTCCCGTTTGGGGACGGGCAGGACCCCGCAGGCCGCGAACAGGGCGGCGGCGGCAGCAGCCTGATCGGCCCCGATCTCCACGGCTGCCAGCCCGCCGCGGGCGATCAGCCGGGCGATCTGCGGAGCCAGGCGGCGGTACTCGTCCAGGCCGTCCGGACCGCCGAACAGGGCTCCCGCGGGCTCATGCTCCGCAACCCCCGGTCCAAGCGGAGCACCGGCCGCCACATAGGGTGGATTGCACAGCAGGAGGTCAACCTCCTCGGTGATCCCCTCCGCCCAGCTCCCCAGCCGGAACTCTGCCCGGTTGGCGAGACCCAGCCGCTCGGCATTCGCGCGGGCGTAGTTCAATGCGGCCGGGCTGCTGTCGACCCCCAGCCCGCTCGCCCGCGGCCATTGATCGAGCGCGGCGAGCAGCAGCGTGCCGGGACCGGTGCCGAGGTCCAGGATCCGCGCCGGCCCGGCCGTTCCCTCGAAGTGCTCAACCGCGGCCGCGATCAGGGTCTCGCTGTCCGGGCGGGGGATCAGGGCGCCCGGCCCGACTTCCAGTTCGATGTTCCAGAACGCCCGGCGGCCAACGATATAGGCGACGGGCTCGCCCGACCGCCGCCGTTCCAGCAGCGGAGCGAACTCCTCCGGCGCCGTGACGGCGGGCGGCCATAGCAGCAGCTGATCGCGTTCCATGCGGAGCGCGTGCGCCATCAGCAGCTCGGCATCGAGCCGCGGCGTATCGCTGACCCCGGTCAGGGCGCGCGCCGCATCGGCCAGCGCGCGCTGGATCCGTGTCACGCTTCTTCCAGGCCGGCTAGCCGCTGCGCTTCGTCTTCGGCGATCAGGGCGCCCGTCAGTTCCTTGAGCCCCGGCCCTTCCAGGATCTCGGGCAGCTTGTGCAGCGTCAGGTTGATCCGGTGGTCGGTCACCCGCCCTTGCGGGAAGTTGTAGGTGCGGATGCGCTCGGACCGGTCGCCCGAGCCGACCATCGACTTGCGCGCTCCCGCCCGCTCGCTGGCCAGCCGCTCGCGTTCCAGCTCGAACAACCGCGTGCGCAGCACTTTCAGCGCCTTGGCCTTGTTCTTGTGCTGGCTCTTCTCGTCCTGCTGGATGACCACCAGCCCGGTCGGCAGGTGAGTGATCCGCACCGCGCTGTCGGTGGTGTTGACCGACTGGCCGCCCGGTCCCGACGAGCGGTAGACGTCGATGCGCAGGTCCTTGTCGTCGATCTGCACGTCGACGTCCTCCGCCTCGGGCAGCACCGCCACCGTCGCCGCGGAGGTGTGAATCCGTCCCCCGCTCTCCGTCGCCGGAACGCGCTGGACCCGGTGCACGCCGGACTCGAACTTCAGCCGGGCGAACACGCCCGCGCCGCTGATAGAGGCGACCGCCTCCTTGTAGCCGCCGACGTCGGCCGAGCTGGCGGAGATAAGCTCGAACCGCCAGCCCTGTTCTTCCGCGAAGCGCTGGTACATGCGCAGCAGATCGCCCGCGAACAGAGCGGCCTCATCGCCGCCGGTCCCCGCCCGCACTTCCAGCATCGCCGCGCGCTCGTCCGCGGCGTCGCGCGGCAGCAGCTGGAGGGCGAGGGCTCGCTCGGCTTGCGGCAGCTGCTCCTCAATCTGCCCGAGTTCTTCCGTCGCCATCGCCCGCAGTTCTTCGTCGCCGTCGCGGGTCATGGCCGCCAGGCTCTCGCGCTCCGCCCGCAAGCGGCGCACTTCCCGGGCTGCCGCGGCCACCGGCTCCACCTGCGCATATTCCTTGGACAGGCGGACGAACTCGTCCGGCGGCAGGTCGCCCGCAGCCATCGCCTCGGCGAGCTCCGCCTTTTTCGCCTCGATCTGGGCGATCCGCGCCGAGGAAATGCCGTTCATGCCCGGATGGCCGCTTCCAGCAGCGCAAAGGCTACTGCCCGCTGCTCGCCCGTTTTCAGGTCCTTGACCTGCGCCGCCTCGGCCTCGAGTTCATCCTCGCCGATGATCAGCGCGAAGCCGGCGCCGCTTGCCGCGGCCCGCTGCATCCGCTTCTTCATGTTGCCGCGGTACGCCATGTCCGTGGCGATACCCCGCAAGCGAAGATCGGCCAGCAGGCGAACGGCGGCCGCCTCGGCCCGCTCGCCCAGCGGCACCAGCACCGCCTCCGGCCGCTCGGGCTCAGGCGCCGCGATCATCATGCTCAAGCGCTCGATCCCCGCCGCCCAGCCGATCGCCGGCGTGGGCGAGCCGCCCAGCGCCTCGACCAGCCCGTCGTAGCGCCCGCCCGCCAGCACCGTGCCCTGCGCGCCCAGCGTGTCGGTCATGAACTCGAACGCCGTATGCCGGTAATAGTCGAGCCCGCGCACCAGCCGCGGCGCGCGTTCCCAGCGCACCTCCGCGGCATCGAGCCCGGCGGTGACCGCCCCGAAGAACTCGCCCGCCTCGCTCGTGAGGAAGTCGTCGATGACCGGCGCGCTGTCGATCACCGGCCAGTCGCCATGCGCCTTGCTGTCGAGGATGCGCACCGGGTTGCGCTCCAGCCGCTCGCGGCTTTCCTCGCCCAGTGCGTCACGGTGCGCCTGGAAGTGCTCGTGCAACG
>NZ_CADCWA010000185.1 GCF_902806285.1 uncultured Sphingomonas sp.
CTTGAACACGCGGCCGTATTTGTCGTGGTAGCAGTCCTGCACCTCCACGTCGGCCTGGGTGAAGAAGCGGAAGATTTGGGTGAGGAGGTTGCGCTCGTGGGGGGAGAGCTTCTGCGCCCAGTCGCGGCAGTCCTCGCCCAGTGGCACTTCCTCGGGCATCCAGTGGATCTGCTGCTGGCGCTTCCAGAATTCGAACGCCCAGGGGTATTCGAACGGCTTGTACTGCTTGCGGGCTTCGAGGAGGGACATGGATCAGGCTCCAGCGTTGAAGTCGTAGGGTTCGGTGGTGGCGTAGGCGATGGCGAAGCCGGCCAGGATCAGGCCGAAGGCGAGGGTCATCATGCCCGCGATCAGCAGGCCGGTGCTCTTGCGGGACTCGCCGACGCGGCCGCGGAGGGCGGCGGCGAGCATGGCGAGGCCGGCGACCGCGGCGATGCTGCCGACGACCACGAACAGGATGTTGGCGCCGCTCACGGAAGCAGCCGGTCAACCGCGCCCGCGGCGACGGCGGCGAACACCGCGCCGGCGAACAGGAACAGCGTGCCGGCGGTGCGGCGGTTGCGGCGGCGCCCCGGATCGGTCTCGCCAGCGGGGAGCAGCAGGAGCAGCAGGCCTGCGCCGGCGAGGAGGGCGGCGGCGGCCCACTGGATGTTCTGGGCGGAACCGCTCACTGCATTGAGCCCAGCAGAGTCTCTTCAGCCGCAGACGCGGCTGGCCCTCCTCCATGAGCGAGGCCGCCTTGTCCCCCGGACGAGGCTGCGGATGTCCGGGGGACATCCGCACCTCGCTCATCCCCCACGAGGGGGAAGGCTTCATGGCGCTCTACTGACACGCCAAGCATTCGTCGTAGTCCGTCGTCGCCAGCTCGAACTTGGGCGCTTCGGCGGTGTTGTCCGCCTCCACCCCGCCCGCGAAGCCGGCGCGCTGCACGGACTTGCTGCGGAGATAGTAGAGCGACTTGATGCCGAGCTCCCAGGCGCGGAAGTGGAGCATCATCAGGTCCCACTTGTCGACGTCGGCCGGGATGAACAGGTTCAGCGACTGCGCCTGGTCGATGTAGGGGGTGCGGTCGGCCGACAGCTCGAGCAGCCAGCGCTGGTCGATTTCGAAGCTGGTCTTGAAGGTGTCCTTCTCGTCAGGCGAGAGGAAGTCGAGGTGCTGGACCGAGCCGCCCTGCTCCAGGATCGAGTTCCACACGGCTTCGGAGTTCTTGGACTTGTCCGTCAGCACCCGCTCCAGGTGCGGGTTGCGGATGGAGAAGCTGCCGGACAGGGTCTTGTGGGTGTAGACGTTGCCGGGGATCGGCTCGATGCAGGCCGAGGTCCCGCCGCAGATGATGGAGATGGAGGCGGTCGGTGCGATCGCCATCTTGCAGGAGAAGCGCTCCATCACGCCCATGTCGGCGGCGTCGGGGCAGGGCCCGCGCTCGTTGGCGAGCATCATGCTGGCCTGGTCGACCTGCGCGCGGATGTGCTTGAAGATCCTGAGGTTCCAGCTCTTGGCCATGGCGCCCTCGAACGGCAGGCTGCGGGCCTGGAGGAAGCTGTGGAAGCCCATGACGCCCAGGCCGACCGAACGCTCGCGCTCGGCGCTATACTTGGCGCGGGCCATCTCGTCGGGCGCGCGGGCGATATAGTCGGACAGGACGTTGTCGAGGAAGCGCATCACGTCCTCGATGAACAGCTTGTCGCCGTTCCACTCGTCCCAGGTCTCGAGGTTCAAGGAGGACAGGCAGCACACCGCCGTGCGGTCGGCGCCGAGGTGGTCGCGGCCGGTCGGGAGCGTGATCTCCGAGCAGAGATTGGAGGTGGTGACCTTGAGGCCGAGATCGCGGTGGTGCTTGGGCATCGACCGGTTCACCTGGTCGATGAAGATGATGTAGGGCTCGCCAGTCGCCAGGCGGGTCTCGACCAGCTTCTGGAACAGCGAGCGGGCGTCGACGGTGCCGCGGACGCTCCCGTCCTTGGGTGAACGCAGCGCGAACTCGGATCCGTCGCGCACGGCCTCCATGAACTCGTCGGTGATCAGCACGCCGTGGTGGAGGTTCAAGGCCTTGCGGTTGAAGTCGCCCGAGGGCTTCCGGATCTCCAGAAACTCCTCGATCTCCGGGTGGGAGACGTCGAGGTAGCAGGCGGCAGAGCCGCGGCGCAGCGAGCCCTGGCTGATGGCGAGGGTCAGCGAGTCCATCACCCGGACGAAGGGGATGATGCCGCTGGTCTTGCCGTTGAGGCCGACCGGCTCGCCGATGCCGCGAACGCTGCCCCAATAGGTGCCGATGCCGCCGCCCTTGGAGGCGAGCCAGACATTCTCGTTCCAGGTGCCGACGATGCCGTCGAGGCTGTCGGACACGCTGTTGAGGTAGCAGCTGATCGGCAGCCCGCGGCCGGTGCCGCCGTTGGACAGGACCGGGGTCGCGGGCATGAACCACAGTTTCGAGATATAGTCGTAGATGCGCTGGGCGTGGGCTGCGTCGTCGGCATAGGCCGCGGCGACACGGGCGAACAGGTCCTGGTAGGACTCGCCCGGCAGCAGGTAGCGGTCGCGCAGCGTTTCCTTGCCGAAGTCGGTCAGGAGCGCGTCGCGGCTGGCGTCCGTGGCAACGGGAAACCGGCGCGTGTCCACGGCCTTGCTGCCCGCAGCCTCGGTGCTCGCCATGTCGTCCGACCCGACGTTCGTGCCGCTTGAGAAGTCCATGTCCTCGTCCCTCCTGCAGCGACTCGCCGAGTCGCATGTTCCTGTTCCGTTCCTACCAGCATGCCGTCATGACGGCACCCGGTCCACAGCGTCTCAGCAGGGTCGTCGAGCCTGTCCCCGATATCCACAGGGACGCGCCTCTCCTCCACCGGAGATATGGTTATCCCCAGTACCAACCACAAGCTTGTGCGTTGGCTCCCCCGAACCGCTACAAGATGTTGTGCTTTGAAGCGCGGCGAGACGCAAGCCGCTAATTACGGTCGATGCAGAATTTGCGGTGAAGCGCATCAACGGCAAGCATGGATGCGGACCTCCCCACCCGAACTCAGGTCGGGGCTACAGGAATCAGCAACTCGCCACCACAGCCGGCCCCTACAACATGAAAAAAGGCGCCCCCCGAGCGGGAGGCGCCTCCTTCTCTCACCAGCCTGGACGATCGCCCAGGTCGATGCGCGTTAGCGGTTGAAGCCGCCGCGATCGCTGTCCGTCCTGCCGCGGTCGATGTCCGCGCCGTCGCGGTCGATGTCGACGTTGGTGCGGCGAACGGTGTCGTCGATCTCCTCGGTCCGATCGGTGGCGGTCTTGTTGACCACGACCTCTTCCTTGACCCGAGCTTCCTTGCCGACCACGGCTTCCTCGGCCGTCTCGGTCATCTCGATCGTGCGATCCTGGAACAGGGCGCCCTTGTCGAGGTCCGCGCCGGACAGCGGCTGGTCCACCGGACGCCGCTCGACGTTGACGTGCTCCTCATGGAGGCGGACCGATTCATGCACCGGAACTTCCTCGACGTAGGAGCGGACCCGGGTGCTGCCGCGGTTCACCTCACGCTTGCCGACGCGCAGCTGCTCCTCGACGATCGGGATATGCTCTTCCTGCGTGCCGCTGCTCTCGCCGGTCATGCCGCTGCTCTCGCCGGTCATGCCGCTGCTGGCACCCATCGCCGCGGTCGTTCCCATCGCGCTTCCGGTGCGCTGGCCCTGGTAGCCGGCCCAGCCCTGGCTCCGCCACTCCTGCTCGCGCTGGTCGAAGTCGACCGAGCCGCTCTTGTCGAGGATCGCGACCGCCTCGTCGGCCTGCTCTTCCGGCACATGGGCGGTCAGGAGAAAGCCGCCGCGGCGCACGCCTTCCTCATAGGAATGGCGGTCGTCGTCGGCCATGAAGACGTCCTTCAGCCCCGACCAGAAGCCGCCGCCCGAGCCCGATGAGCCCGAGGACGACGAGCTTGAGGAATCGTAGGAACTCGACGATCCCATGGAGCTGCTGCCCGAACCGGATGAGTCGTAGGAGCTGGCCGACCGATTATAGCTGTCGTCGGAGCCGCCCAGGGTGGACGAGCCGCTCGACGAGCTGCTGCCGAAGGTCGAGCTCCCGGACGAGCCGCCCGTCGTAGATTGGTCGACGATCCGGGCATCGATGCTCAGCGCGCTGCGCAGTTGATCCTTGGCGGCTTCGGCTTCGCTTCGGCTGTCGTACATGGCCGTGATGGTGCGCGACATATTATTCTACTCCCTTGTGGATGGCTTCCCCGCCACTTTCCTGACGGTCAACAACCACGCGTTGCGAACGCAGCTTGACCGGATGCTCGAATTCCTCGGCGGTGACGCGCCGGCGGATATGGACCTCCTCCACCAGGAACAGGCGCTTCACGAGCCGTTCCTCCACCACCGGGACGATCATCGTGTCGCCTTCCTCCCGGATGGTCGGCAGCTCGTCGACGGCACGGTTCACCGGCACCCGATCGATCTCCACATCCGAATGGACCAGCCGGTCGGACGCGGTTTCGGTGCGCTCCTCGGTCACCGTACGGATGCGAACTCGGCCGGTCTCGACCTCGCGGCGACCGATCTTGAGCTCTTCCTCGACGACCGGGATGGCGACTGAGTCGATCTTTTCTGCCATGGAGGTTTTGCCGTTCGCAGCGTGATTGCTCCGGTTGAACCCCCCTGTACCCGCGGGAGTTTCTTTCGTTACGGGCACAGCACTTCCAACCGAACAATAGCAGCGGTGGAGCAATCCGGGACATGATTGGCCGGCCCACCCCCTTGTCGGCGGCCAGTGCATCCGTTATCTAATCGGGGCGGACCGGGCCCCTCTGACGTGCCCAGCCCTGGCAAGGGCGCGTGATGTCGGACCGCATCGGATTGGTCCGATGCTTGTGGCCCGGCGCAAAGCTTCCGCGCACCTCAGCACTCCGGATCCTCCGATCGATTGCACAGCATCGAACAAGAGGAGTGTCCCCATGCATCCCCGATTTTACCGCCTGATCGAGGCCCACCAGCGGATCGACCGCGCGCTGCGCGACGAACAGCGCCGCCGCCGCCCCGACCCGTTCCGGCTGACCCAGCTCAAGACCCTGAAGCTCCGGGTCAAGGACCTGATGCACCGGTTCGCCCGCCGCTCCGCCCACGCCTGAGCGGCGGTGTCCGCTCGCCTCGCTCGGCAAGGCTCGTTCACGCGGACAGGAGCCGAGAGCCGTCAGCAGGATCGGCCCGCGATTACTCGGTGCAGCAAACATGATGGAACGGCGGCGGCGCAAGCGGCGGCCGACTAGGGAAGCAAGCTTATCATGGAGTTCCTGTTCAACGATTGGCTGGGCACGCCCGCCTGGTTCTGGCTCGCCTTTCTGGGCCTGGTGGTGGCGCTCACCGCCTTCGATCTCGGCATCCTCCACAAGGAGGACCGGGAAATGGGCATCGGCGAGAGCCTGAAGCTCAGCGCCTTCTACATCGGCATCGCGCTGCTGTTCGGGGCGTGGGTGTGGTACGCGCGGGGCGCCGACCTCGGCATGAAATACTACACCGGCTTCTTCATCGAAAAGGCGCTGTCGATCGACAACGTCTTCGTGATCAGCTTGATCTTCACCTACTTCGCGATCCCGCCCAAGTACCAGTATCGCGCGCTGCTGTGGGGCATCGTTGCGGTGATTGTGCTGCGCGGGCTGATGATCGCGGGCGGCGCCGCGCTGGTCAGCCAGGCCTATTGGGTGCTGTACATCTTTGCCGCCTTTCTGGTGTTCACCGGCATCAAGATGCTGTTCGCCGGCGACAAGCCGATGGACATCGAGAACAACCCCGTGGTCCGCTGGATCAGCAGCCATATGCGGGTCACCAAGGAGCTGCACGCCCAGCACTTCTTCGTGCGGGTGCCCGACGAGAAGACCGGCCGGCTGGCGACCGCCGCCACCCCGCTGTTCCTGGCGCTGGTGGTAATCAACCTCGCGGACCTGGTGTTCGCGGTGGACTCGGTGCCGGCGATCTTCGCCATCACCACCGACACCTTTATCGTCTACACGTCCAACATCATGGCGATCCTGGGCCTGCGCGCGCTGTATTTCGCGCTGGCCGCGATGGTGCACCGCTTCCATTACCTCAAGTACGCGCTGGCGCTGGTGCTGGTATTCATCGGGCTCAAGATCTTCGTGGCGGACTTCCTGCTCGGCGGCGACAAGTTTCCGCCGGTGCTGAGCCTGGGCGTGACCTTTGCGCTGATCGCCGCGGGCATCGGCTACTCGCTGTGGAAGACGCGCGGACAGGAGGAGTCGGATTGGCCCAAGAGCACGGCGCGGGAGCAAAGCTAGCGTCGCCGCCGCGTGGGCGCGTGGAAGTCGGGCGGTTTGCCGGCGATCCAGCCGAGAAAGCGCGCGACCTCCGCGTCCGCCGCGAGCACCGCGGGATCGTCGCCGATCTTGCCGAGCTCGGCATTGGAAAAGCGCGCGTGGAGCGTCCGGTGGCAGATCGGGTGTACCGCCACCGTCCGCAGCCCGCCGCGGCTCTTGGGCACCGGATGGTGCTGCTCGACCCGAGCCCCAAGCGGGCGGGTGCAGAGCCAGCATCGGTCTTGCGGCTGTTCGTCGGCTGGGCTGAGCTTCATGCGGCGGCGAGGGGGTCATGGTAAGCGGGACGGATGGCCCGGGAGGGGAGGGCCACGGACGGGCAGCTAGATCGGCATCCCATCGGCAGGTCGCAAGGAAGCGGAAGCCCAAGCGGGCAGTCGGAACCGAATGGCCTCGCGGCGCGCTGGGAGCCTCTGCTTTCACGGAGCAAGGACCAGGCACATGCATAGACCCAAGACCTTTATCGCCGCGATCGGCTTCGCGGCGCTTGCTGCCTGCGGCGGCGGCAGCGAGGCGAACAACACGGCGGCCGACGCCAACATGATGGGCACCGACACGATGGCGACCGATGCCAACATGATGGGCGGCGATATGAACGCCGGTATGGACGCGGACATGAACGCGGGCATGGGCGCGGACGTGAATGCCGGCGGGACCATGACCACCAACGGCGGCGCGACCGGCACGGGCACGGGCAACGCCACGACCGGCACGACCACCAACACGACCGGCGGTACCGGGACGACCAACACGACGGGCGGCACCGGGACCACCAACACGACCACCGGCACCGGCAACACCACTGGTGGCACGGGCAACAGCACGCAGCCGCCCAGCACGCTCTAACGCCCGCGGGCGGAGGCCAACGAAGGGACGCCTCGCCTGAGTGCGGGCGTCCTTTCTCGTGCCTAGCTGGCGGCGGGTCGGGGGCGGGAAGCGGCTGGAGCCGTGGCATGACTAGCGTGCGAATCCTGGTCGATGCCGACGCCTGCCCGGTGAAGGAGGAAGTCTACCGCGTCGCCTTCCGCCGCGAGGTGTCGGTCGCCGTGGTCAGCAACATGCGGCTGCGCGTGCCGGACCACCCGCTGGTGGAGCGGGTGGTGGTGTCGGACACCTTCGACGCCGCCGACGACTGGATCGCGGGCGAGGCGGATGCGCGCACGGTGGTCATCACGGGCGACATCCTGCTGGCCGACCGCTGCCTGAAGGCGGGCGCGACGGTGATCGGCCACAACGGCAAGCCCTTCACGGTCGCGAGCATCGGCGGAGCGTTGGCGACGCGGGCGATCATGGCCGACCTGCGCGCGGGCGGCGATGTGGTGGGCGGGCCGGCGCCGTTCACCAAGGCGGAGCGGTCGCGGTTCCTGCAGGCGCTGGACGAGGCGCTCGCCCGGCTGCAGCGCCCCTAGCGCGTGGTAGCGGAAGGTCATGAAGGTCATGCCACGTCGTGCCGGGAGGGCGGCCGCGGCCGCGGCCGGAGCACGCGCTCGGTCGAGAGCCAGTCGTCCGCCGGGTCGCGGTCGCGGCAGGAGGCGTCGGCCGGGTCGCCGAGCAGCGGGGGCGGAACCGACGGATCGTTGTCGGCGGCCATGGCGATGGCGCAGGCAGTGGTGTCCCCCAGTTCGCTGCCGCCGAGCTCATCCAGCGCAATGCCGAGGAGGCGCCCGGGCCCGTCCGGATGCTGGCGGGCGTCGTAGCGGTCGCGCCAGGCGCCGAAGCGCACGGGATCGCGGGTGCGCAGGATGAACATGGTCAGCCGCTCGTCGAAGTAGCGCCGCTCGCCGACCTGCTCGCCGCCGAAGTAGACCGGCCGGACCGTGCCGTTGAGCGCCCGCCCGATCGCCGCCTCGGCCACCCGCTGCACCGCGAAGTCGAGCGCGACGGCCCAGGCCTGGCGAAAGGCGGCAGCCTCCGGCCGGGCGCGAAGGCGGTAGGCGCTCTTGGGCGTCATGCCGACCGCCGCCGCCGCTTCGGCCACGCAAGCCGTCTCGGCCAGCGCGGCGATGAAGGCCTGCTGCCTGGCCGGAGTCCACCCGTCATGCCGCCCGCGCACGGGAACGATGTCGAAGCCGGGAGTGTCGGGGGAAGTGGCGGGCTGATCCATCCCGAGGGTGGACGAAATCAGTTCCTCCTAG